>DASRBA010000333.1:0-19498 GCA_035637895.1 Myxococcaceae bacterium | reverse complement strand
CAGCGCCCTTGCCGCCACCAGCCCCTTGTCCACCACCAGCCCCCTTCCCTCCGCCAGCGCCTTGCCCGCCGCCCCCCTTCTGCGCGGCCATCTGTCTCATCATCTGCTGGAGGAGTTGGAGGAATTGTGCGAGCCCGCCGCCCTGCCCCCTCGCTGGGGCCTGCTGGGGGGCCAGCACCACCGGCGGTCTGGCAGGAGCGGGCTGGAAGACATCGCGCTGGGCGACGCCGGGTTGAACGCCCGGTGCCTGCTGCGCTGGCGCCTGCAGTCTTGTCAGGGCTTGCTGCAATCCCGCGATGACTTGGTTGAGGTTCTGCCCATTGATCGGTCCGATACCCATGAAGAGTCGCCTCCAGTGCGAAGTGGTTATTTTGCCCACCTAGTGGTGCAATGTGGGTACCAGTAGGAAATGGTGGGCAAGGTCTCAGAATACAAGAATTTGAGCGAACCCCATGCTCCGGTCTGGATGCGGCGCGCGCACTCCACTTGTCTGAAAGCCGGACGCTCCGGACGACCGTTTCGCTCGTTTTCCCAGGAAAGCGCTCACCCGCTCGCACGGGCAGTGGACCTGGGCCCAGTGGTCCGCCTGACGCCTGTCACTGGACGCCTGGTCAACCAGTCGATGTGAGCGGCGCGCGGGACACTCCGGCGACCGCCGCTCGGATCGCAGCGCCCGAACGGATGCTCGACGCGACGCGGCCAAACCGCTTACCGGAGCGTGGGCTGAACGTCGGTCAACCCTCTCGCCCTCTGAAGAGGCTCCGTCGCCTCGGAGCACGCTGACGGCGGCCCTTTGCGCAGCAGCCGGGACAGCACAATCCGCCTTTCCCCTTCAGCGCCAAGATCCTCATCGACCGCCGGGCCGCCACCTGACGGAGCCGCTCGACGGCGCGGATGGGAGAATGACGAGACGCGCTGTGCGCAAGACAGCCGGGTCGCTACATTCCGCTCCCTGCTCTCCGTCGCCCTTCTGATTGCCGCGCTGTCGACCCTCGCTTCGGTGATCTGGAGCACTCTGCGCTTCCACATCTCCCCCATGCCATCCAGCCCGCGGGCGCGACGGGCGATCCTGAGCTGGATTCCCGCGGACACCACAGGGGAGATCTTCGAGCTCGGCGCCGGCTGGGGTTCGCTCGCGATTCCCATCGCGAGGCAGTGCGCGCACGCGCACGTCGTCGCCTGTGAAGGCTCACCGGTTCCCTACCTCGTGTGTCGTCTGCGAAAGCTGCTGAGGCCTGCGCCCAATCTGACGCTGCGCTTCGGTGACTTCTCCGGGGTCGACCTCTCGCGGGCGAGCGGCGTCGTCACCTACTTGTGGACGGGAGGGATGGCGCAGCTCGCTCCGAAGCTGGTCCGCGAGCTGCAACCCGGGAGCTGGGTCATCAGCTCGACCTTCGCCTGGCGCGGTCGAGAGGCGACCGACGAACAGACCCTGGACGACCTCTTCCGCACGAAGATCTACCGCTATGTTCTCTGAAGCATCACTTCGTGGCGGAGCGCCCGCCGTCAGGCGTCTCCTCGCACAAGTTGCCCTTGACGCCGAAGTTCGGACGCGATGAAGGGAGCGCGGGCCTCAAGGTGCGCGAGGTCGAAGCCGCCGGAGCCCGGCCCCAGCCGATAGCAACGCACATACTCCTCGCGCTCTTGGACGCATGGCCGCTGATTGAGCACGGGGAGCGTCTCATCGATGCGCTGCCACTCGGCCTCCGGCGCTGCCGGACCTCGCTCGACGCAGAGCGTGTTCAGATTGAGCGCGAACCAGCCCGGACCAACCTTGAAGGGATCGACGATCATCAGCAACGCGCCCTTCTTGGAGTTGATGATCGCCGCACAGAGTCGATAGTTCAGCCACTCGTAGACTTCATTCCACGCGTAGGATTTCGGAAGCACGTGATCCACGGTTGGGCTTCCCGTCGCATCATGGATGTACATCGCCAGGTAGGCGCAGCGATGTTCGTACGCGACGAGCATCTCCGGGAGCACACGGCGCCAGTAGGGCGGAAAAGTCTCGGCGGGGATGTCTTGCTCGAGGTCAGCGATCTTCTTTCGCCTGGGCCCAGGCCGGTTGAGCCGCGGAGGGCGCCCGACCAACTCATCGATGGCGGAAAGCCCGGGCTGCCTGACCTTATCGTCAAACCCAGGCGGCTCTGGCGCCTGCGCGACCGGAATCATTGCTGCTTTTCCGAGGCGTTGGCCCGCCTGGCCTCCTGGACGAAGTAGTCCCAGCGAACCCAGAAGGGATCGATATCGGGGAGGCCCGCCTCTCGCAGTTGCCTATCGGCCGCGTCGATCTGCTCCCGGGACGGACTCTTCGCGCCAAGCACGTCTCGGGCTGCGCGCACCGCTCGCTCACCTTCGATCGAACGTGGTTCGGCAAGATCGAACGCCTCGCTCGTCAGCCAGTTCCCAACTTCCCCGAGCCTCACAAAGGGCCGTTTTCGGAGCTCGACCTTCTGGCCCTCGAAATCGAGATCGAACCACGCGTCCTGCTCGACGTCGAACAAGGGTTCGAGCGATGCGAGCACGAGCGGCGAGTGGGTTGCCGCGATGAGTTGGACGGACGCACTCGCGTCATCCGTCAAGGTTTGCACCACCTTGAGGATTGCAGGAATGACTGCACGCTGCCAGCGCGGGTGCAGGTGAGCTTCGATCTCATCGAACAACATCACGACGCGCGACGAGGGTCCCTGGGCGAGTTGTTTCGACGCGATGAGGTGTTCGCGCCATGCCCACGAGAGCATGTAAGCAAGTGCGGTGATGCGGCGGACACCAAGCGACGCGTAGAGGATGGGAACATCCTGGTCGTAGCCCATGCGGATGGTCGGGATGTCGCGTGCGTCGTTGACCGACAATCTCGCGAAGCTGTCTCCGGGCTTCAAGCTGTCATCGCCAACGGTCGGAGCGAGGAGCGCGAGCACGGAAGCCATGCGCCTTGCGTCGTCGCCTCGCTCGCGAATCCAGGATGCCCAGTCGGCCACAAGACCGTTACTCACCTGCGTCGGCTTGTCATCGATCGGAACGCGCAGCCCATCCCAGGTATCCTTCGAGCTGAAGACGTAGGCGGGGATGCGGTCTTGCGTATCAACGTTACCCTTCTTCTTCCAGTAGTTACGGGCCGGGTCCCACACGGCGAAGCCGCCATCGGCGAGCGCGTAAATGACGAGGCCCGGGTTCCAAGGACGGCCAGCCTTGCCGAGCCACGACTGCTCGTCAGGCATGTACGAGCTCTCGTACTGGACACGACCGGTCTTGCTCTCCAAGGCGAACTCGATGGTTGCCGACCTGGCGACGTCCGTGGGGCGCGCTGCGTAACCCGACGTGAGGTTCGCATTGAGATCCTGCGGCCACTTGCGCGTGAGGGCCCACCAAGCCACATCCAGGAGGAAGCTCTTTCCGAGCCCGTTGTCTCCGGTGATGAGGTTCAGCCGGGACGCGAGCTCCATCGTCATCTCGGGCGCGGGTCCAACGTTCCGTAGGTGAAGGGACTCAAGCATTGGCTTTGCCTTTCCTCGTCCCTCTAGGAACGATCCTCCGAGGGTGCGGCGTTTCGACTCTCTCGATCACGGTGCGCGTGAACGCCTGCGGCGCGAAAGGTGTTCGACCGATTCGCGCAGCCGCGATCGAATCTCCGCGTCTTCGGAGGTGCGTCTCCGGTCTTCACCATGAACGCCAGTCCACAATGGCCTCCGTCGAGCTCGGCATGCTTTGAGGGTATGGAGACAAATCGCCCCGCCATCCTTCCGGACGACGGGCCGTTCAATGCAAAGCTCCGGGGCGCGATCATCGACCTATCTCATACCCGCCTTCCCCTTCAGCGCGAAGATCTCCATCGACCGATGGGCCACCATCTGAGCTTTCTCGCCGGGCGCGTGGCGAGTCGCCGTCACCCCGAGCGGGGCGAGCTTCACGAGGGCCGTGGCCGCGGGTCGGGACGTTGCCACCACGCCGCAGAACGTCGACATGCGCCGGCGACCCGGTCGTGGTGAGCGCGGCGCTCAGCTCTTGAGGAGGAAGAAGATCAGCGCGCCCACGGCCGCGGCGAGCAGGATGGGGAGGACCATCCCGTACGGGACGCGGTAGGCCATGGCCAGGGTGGCGTCCCGGCGGAGGGCGCGGCTCTTCTGGCGGCGGATGCGGCGGAGGATGGCGCCGGTGAGCGCGGCGGGCGCCTTCTCCTTCGGCACCTTGCGGACCAGGGACACCGCGCGCTCGTAGCGGACCCACCCGTTGCGGCACTCGGCGCAGTTGTCGAGGTGGGCGCGCAGGTTGGCCACCATGTCCATGGGCAGCTCGTCGTCCACGAGCGCGGGGAACATGGACCGGACTTCCTGGTGCGTGGACTTGGACGGCTCCATCAGACGCGCTCCCCTTCGGGGACTTCCTCCACCAGAAATTCTGCCAGCTTCTCGCGCGCGCGGTGCAACCGGCTCTTCACCGTGCCCAGCGGCAGCTGCGTGATCTCCACCATCTCCTCGTAGGAGAGGCCCTCGATGTCCCTCAGCGCCACCAGCGCGCGCGCGTCCGGCTCCAGCCGGGCGATGGCCCTCTGCACCATCAGCCGCTCGTGCTCCGCCTGCAGCGCGTCGTCCGGGCGGATGGGCGCGCCGGCCGCGCTGCCCAGCGCCTCCTCCGGCACGTCGTCCAGCCCGTCCGACCGGCCCCGCCCCCGCCGCTCCAGGTACTTCAGCCGGTTCAGGCAGTGGTTCTTGCTGATCCGGTAGATCCAGGTGGAGACCTTGGAGTCATGGCGGAAGGTGTGCAGGGACTGGTGGACGGAGACGAAGATCTCCTGGACCACCTCCAGGGCCTCCTCGCGGTCGCCCAGCATCCGCACGCAGAAGTCGTACACGCGGTCCTGGTGCGTTTGCACCAGGGCTTCGAAATCGACCCGCTCGACCGGTTGGGCGGCGGCGATGAGCTGGACCTCGAGCACGGACACAGGATTCCCTAGTCGCGCCCGATCCGACAACGACCCCTGGCCCTGGGTTCCAGGCGGTAGGCGCCGGTGCGCGGATCCACGGAAACCCGCGGCGGGCGGCGGGTTTGCTCGAAGGCCTCGTAGATGGGCTGGAGCTGTCTCCAGAACGGGAGCAGCTCCGGCTCCTGGCGGCCGGCCTGGACCAGCCAGTCCGCGTCCAGTCGATGTGGGAAGACGTGGACAGGGATGCCCCCTTGCCCACCTGTGCGCGCGTCCAGGGCCACCAGGTACAGCTCGTCGATGGCGTCGTCGCCCAGGGGCATGCAGCCGATGGTGACGCAGGCGCCGTGGATGAAGATGTCCCCGCCCAGGTCGCGCGTCCCCGCCTTCGCGCCGGCGATGCGGTCCGCGGCGTTCGGGTAGTCCAGCCCGAGCGAGAGGTGGAAGTTGCTCCACGGGTTGAAGCGGTCGATCCGGTAGACGCCCTCCGGCACCTGGAGGTCGCCCAGCCGGCGCTTGGGCCCCACGCCGCCGGAGAGCGCGCAGATGGGGTAGCGCTTCACCAGGGTGAGCTCCTTGCCCTTCGGGCCGGCCCACAGCTCCACCTGCTGCTCCAGCTTGAAGGCGCGGAGGAAGATCTCTCCGGGCGGGTACGCCACGCCCGCCTTCTGGAAGGCCTCGCGGATCCGGGGCCCGGCGGCCGCGCGCGCTTCCGTCACGCGGGGCGGGGCCGAGGGTGCTTGAGCGAGCAGCGCGAGCACGGCGAGGGTCAGCATGAGGCGTGGGACGCTCACCGCCGGCGCCTGGTTCCCCCAGGAGGGAGAACGGAGGCGCGCATGCACGCCCCAAGCGGCGCGCTGGACGCGCCGAGGTGGAGCGGGGGCGAGGCGGCGGAAACTGGAGCGAGGGCGAGCAGCGGCTACTCTGCCGCGCGTCTCCTCGTGAACGCACTGACCTGCACGCTCGTGGCTGCGGCGCTCGGGGCGGCTGACGGCGGCATCGCCTTCCCGCCCGAGGTCCGCGCCCGCGAGGACGCGCTGGTGAAGTCCTTCGGCCTGACGCCCCCGGACGGCGGCGTGCTCCTGACGGTGACCGCGCCCGGCCCGGATCCGCGGTGGCTGGTGGTCCCGTCGCGCTGGCACGCGGACAAGCCGCCCCAGAGCGTGGACGCGGCGGCGCTGCGCGCGGACCTGCCGGTGCTGGGCGCGGCGCTGGAGCAGGGCTACTCGGGCTACGAGCGCGGCCTCAAGCGCGGCTGGCGCTGGGCGCTGTGGCTCAAGGAGTGGGACACCACGCTGGAGGTCCGCCGGGGCCCGCTGCCGCTGCAGGACGCGTTCGCCATCTGGGAGCAGGTGCGCGAGTTCCAGCCCGACGGGCTCACCGGGATCATGGGCGTGCCCAACCCCTGGCGTTCGCTCACCGCGTCCCTGGAGAAGGCGCCCCGCGGGACGTGCGAGGAGCTGCAGACCGTGAACGGGCGCTACTCCGCGCTGGTCCGCGGGGACGCCGCGCTCCAGCCGCGCGCGGTGGAGCTGCTCGGGGACAAGGGGAAGGTGGAGCGCGGATGGATGATCGTGGCGCCGGAGCCGCTGGGACCGCTCAAGCAGGTGAACTGCTCCGGTGGCTCCACCGAGGCCTTCTCCGTCTGGAACCCGACTCCGAAGGCGCGGCTTCAGCTGGTGAAGGCCCTGGGAGGCACGGATGGGCCCGGCCTCGCGGAGCTGGAGCCGCGGGTGTGGTGGCTCCGGCCCGGACCGGCGGGCGCGGCCGTGGACTTCTCCAAGCTGCCGGCCGACGCGGTGCTGCTGGTGGACCTGCGCCAGCTTGGGCCGGCGCCGCCCGCCGCGGACCCGGCGCTGCTCAAGGTGCTCGGCGCGCCCGCCGACGTGCCGTTCCCCATTTCCTACCGGCGGAGGTCGTGCGGCGCGGAGGGGCTGCGCTTCGGTGTGCTGCAGGCCGCGGAGCTGACCGGTGCGCCGCACTCCCTGGCCGCCTCCCAGCCGCTGCTCGCCGCGCTCCAGCCGGGCACGTGCAAGGACGCGGTGGAGAAGACCGGCGGCCCGCTGCCCAAGGGTGGGCGGAAGAAGCCGTCCTTGAAGGCGAAGCCGGGGCACCGGGCGGTGGTGCTGGTGGACAACGGCTGCGAGGGCGCCTGCGAGTCGCTCGCCTTCCAGCTCTCGCTGCTGCCGGACACCGTGCTCGCCGGCACCGCCACCGCCGGCCGGGACGAGTACGCCGAGCCCGGTCGGCTGGTGCTCCCCCGCACCCGCGTCCCCATCCAGATCGCCCTCACCCGGCGCGACTTCTTCGCCGACGGCCGCTCCTTCGACGGCTACGGGCTGCCGCCGGACGTGCTGATCGAGAGCGAGGCGAGCTGGGCGCCGGAGGTGATCCGCGCCTTCGCCCGGCAATTGCTACCGGCCGCGCCGAAGGGCAAGTAAGGCCGCTACTCATAGGCTGTAGACCCATAGGCATCATGGCGAGAGCCTCGTCTCGATGGCGAGGAGCGATCTCCAGCGCTTCGGCGCCCGGATTCGAGCTGAACGCGAGCGGCGAGGGCTCTCTCAGGAAGAGTTCGCCGCCCGCGCCGGGCTGCATCGGACCTACCTCGGCGGCGTAGAGCGCGGCGAGAGGAACCTCGGCCTCCTCAACGTCTTTCGGATTGCACGAGCGCTGGGAGTACCTCCTAGCACGCTCTTCCGGGACCCGGAATTCGGCTTAGCGCCTCACGACCGCTCGTCGCGAATGCGCCAGGGCAGGAACGGCAATGCCTAGGCGAGCCCCGGAAGACTTCGACAGCAACATCGCTGAAGCATCTTCCGCACTCGCCGGTGGGGCTTTTGCGAAGCAGAAGATCAATGACGCGAACGTCGCTGAGCTTTATGCGACCACTCGATCACTGTTTCGTGCGCTCTTGCGTCGCGACGGGTTCAGGGAAGAAGCGGTGAGGGCGCTGCTCACGAAATTCAATGACGCCGGGCCCCGCTCCGCGCCCTGGAGGCCTGTATCGAGCAAGGTTCCTGGTCGCCCACAGGACGGCAAGGACGGCAACCGGATCAACCGTTGGGAATTGCCCTCGGGCCACAAGTTCTACGCAACGCGCGTCGACGGTACGCTCGTTGCCGTAAAATACATTTTCCAGGCGCTGTCGATGACGGGAGCACCACGCGCTCCAAGCCAGGTCGCGCGGGCTTTCTCATGGCTCGTTGGACATGAGGTGGCTCCAGGCGCCTTCCTGGATCCGATACGGCGGAGCGAAGTGCGCTTGAAGGCCGTCGCCGAGGATCCTCGACTCGTGACGTCAGGTCATCTCGTGCCGCTGGACCGGGGTGGCCGCCACACACCATCGAATACGTCACTGATGCTCAAGACAAGCAACGACCTTCAAGGGAACAACACCTTCGAAGAGTTGATCCTCTTGTGCGAGGAAATCGTCCGCAGACACCGCTCACGGCCTGAGTAGCTCCTCGAGCTCCACGACGGCGTCGCGGAAGCCCCGGATCGCGTGTTCGCGAGACCGCTCAGCCTCCGTGACCCGCCTCGCGATCGCCTCGTACATCTTGGGGTCCTTCGGCACCGGCACCTCGAGTTGCCCCACGAACTCCGGAGTGATCTCGTCGATGACGGATCCGAAAATGCCTCTCTCCAGAGCGCGTTGACCGATCGAGGACCGGAGGTATGTCTGCAACCACGCCGGGGAAAGCACGTCCTCACGGGGCACGATCCGGATGACGTGTTCGGACATCGCCACCCCGTCCCATGCCCTGGGCACCGTGGAGACGATGCCCGTTGATCCGCTTCGCGTGATCAGGACCCATCCTTCGCGAACGACGAGCTCCTCGAACCGGGGATCGTCTCGACTGATCCACTTGTCCGTATCGGCGAGAAGCTCCGTGATGTTGGCGCCGCCCAGAAATGGGACCGCGTTCGCAGACGGTTCCACGTAGTTCCTCTTGAATCGCGTCGGGAAGAAGATGCGCTCGCAGGCGTCGGCGAGGCGGACCTTCTTCCACCCCCGGGGGAGGGCCCTGCTGTCCGCAGCAGAGTCCACGTCCCGGTAGTAGCGGGCGTTCATCCGGAGATCCGGATCCGCCAAGACGTCATGAACCGGGATCGAGAAAGACTCGCCGTGGACCTGCGAAGGGTCTTCCTCCTTCAGGTATGCCTCGAACGCGCGCCCGACGTCCTCGATGTCCGAGAGGACGGTGCCGCTGGTCCGTCCGTCGGGAGCGCGCCTGTAGACGGGCTGACCCCGCCGGTCATGACCGATCCACTGCGGCGTCGCCATGAACACCCGCTCCTGCTCCTTGGCGGGTGGGGCCGGCAGCGGGCGCTTCCTGCGCCGGACCACCAGCAGCGACGTCTTCGTCCCCGTGTGCGGCTGGAACGTCTCCGCGGGAAGGTCCACCACGGCTTCGAGGTGCGCCTGGCGCAGGAGCCATTCGCGAATGTACCTCGTCTGAGGTCCAGAGAGGATCTGGTAGGGAATCACGATGGCCAGGCGCCCGACTCCGGGCTGCAGCATCTTGATGTTCCGCTCCAACAGCAGGATGTCAGGCGCCCGAGCAGATGCCTTCCTGCCATCAGAGCCCAGCGCGAGATCGTAGTGACGAAGGATCTCCGGATCCTTCACCGTGATCTTCGTCCCGAAGGGTGGATTCGACGCGGCGCACCGGTGCGTCCCCTCGTGAAGACCGTTGGGATCATCCGGCGTGAACGACGTCGGGGCGAGCGAGTTCCCGCGGTGAACGACCGACTTCTTGCTGCCGAGCCGGCACAGCAACGAGGCGTTGGCGACCTCGCAGATCTCCGGGTCGACTTCCTGGCCGCGGAGCGCGCGGCTGCCGAGCTCGGCGATCTTCGCCTCCTCACCCACCTGGCTGCGGATGCGATCGAGCCCCGCCAGGAGGAACCCCCCGGTCCCGCAACAGATGTCGATCAGATCGTCGCCCGAGAGCGGATCGAAGCGAAGCATCGCCACGGCGAGGTGGGTGACGCGGCCGTCGGTGAAGAATTGGCCGGAGCTCTGCTTGGCCCAGCTCGTCCGGAAGATCTCGACGGCATCCCCGAACACGTCGCGCTTGCCGGCGGAGACCACGACGCCGTCCAACTGCGCGCAGCACCACGCCAGGTCGTGGTCGCTGAGAAGCAATCCCTCGCGGTCGTAGAGCTTCCAGTCGCGATTCATCACCTCGTACGCGGCCCGGACGTCCCGCGCGAACGACTTCGTCCTCTTCGCATCGTTGCTCCCAAGGCCGCGGCGGACCTCCGGCGAGAGGGTGAAGGCGGGGAAGAGGCCCGCCCCCCGTTCGAGGTGGGTGGCGGTCCGGAGGAGCTTGCCGACCTCCGCCGCGATGGCGGCGGGTGTCCGCACGCTCGCGTTGGCGTACAGGTGATCGTAGATGCGCTTGATCCGGGCATCGAGATCAGCCGGCGAGGTCGTTTCCATGCTCGCGGGCGAAGCTAGGCCCGCGAGCATTCATTGCTCAAGGCAAAATTTGCATGCCGCCGGCGCCGCCCGTCACAGCCCCGGCTGCGGCGGCGGCGCGGGCTGTCCCGGCGGAGGCGGGACCGGCGGCACCACCGGCGGCGGCGCGCCCGGCGCCCCTTCCAGCGTGAACGAGACCTGCCGCGGCACCTTGTAGCCCACCGGGGTGCCGAAGCCGCCGCCGAAGCTGCCGAAGCTGCTGAAGAGCTGCAGCTCCTTGTCCAGGTAGAGGTCGATCTCCTGGTACCCCTCCTTGCGCACCTGGAGGTGGTAGCGGTGGGCCAGCCCGTCCCCCTCCATCCAGTTGCACGGCGTGGAGGCACAGACCTCGGCGCCGTTGATGAACACGTGGGCGCCGGGCGGGTTGGTCGTGATGGTGGTGCTGCCGGCCTGGGTGATGGCGACGTTGGTGGTCATGCAGGCGGAGGACGCCAGCGCCACGAAGGCGGCGATCAGCGCGCGCATCAGAACCTCCCCTGGATGAGGTCGATCTGGATGCCGGAGGCGCGCTCACCGCGCGCCAGCGACACCAGCGGATGGATGGTGGGCGCGTCCAGCGCCGCCGCGGCGGGCCGGTCGCTCGGGGCGCCCTGCTTGAAGCCGTCCAGCCCGCCGGTGGCGAAGTAGGCCACCGCCCAGCCCGCGGCCCCCCCGGCGATGCCGGCGATGGAGACGGCGGTGGAGTTGAAGACGCCGGGGCTGATGAAGAACGCCAGCGCCAAGCCCGCGCCGATGCCCACCACCACGCCGGTGTCTATGAACCAGATGCGGCTCCGGTCCATGTCGAAGAAGTCGCGGAGAAGGAACGCGGCCAGCGCCCCCCCGTCCGCGCCGCCGATCCCGAGGCCGGTCAGGAGCGCGGGCTGGTTGGCGATGGCGTCCGGCACGGCGAAGGCGACCAGGAAGCCGACGGCGGCGCCCCAGAAGGCCCCGGCGCCGATGGCCTCCGCCTGGCCCGGGCTGAGGTTCAGCTGGCGGTTGACCAGCATCGTGGCCGCGCCCGCTCCCAGGCTGAGCGCGGCGCTCACCCCGAAGTCGATGCGGGAGGAGACGAGGTTGGGGTCCAGGAAGCACCCTGAGCCGATGGAGGCGCTGCACTGGGCCAGCTGCACGGTGAAAGGGATGAAGAAGCCGTTGAACATGCCCAGCGTGTGCGCCACGCCCATGAACACCACGTCGCCGGTGCGCACCTCGCCGCTGCCGGCGGTGAGCAGGGGGATGGCCAGCCCTGCCGCGGCGCCGAGCGCGCCGCCGAGCACGACGCGGTTGGCGGTGGCCGGATCGTTGAAGTCCGCCAGCGCGAAGCCGATCTCGACGCCGACGGCCGTCCCCTCGCTGACCGAGTGGTAGATCAGCTCCGGGTACCCGCTGCGGTCCACCCAGCCGCCGCCCGAGGTGGCGCGCGCCGCCTGGGGCGCGAACCCGGTGGAGGCGAAGGCGCCCGAGGACCACAGCCCCAGCGCGAAGGTGATGGCCACTCCGGCGCGCCGACTGCATCTCCACTTCCCGTGCATCGAGAACCCTCCCAGTAAAACCTGCCAGAGCGGAAGACCCGGCCGCCTCCGTCCGGGGGAGAGCCT
The DNA here is from genome assembly GCA_035637895.1 of Myxococcaceae bacterium. GTDB lineage: Bacteria > Myxococcota > Myxococcia > Myxococcales > Myxococcaceae > DASRBA01. The sequence goes on along the minus strand of DASRBA010000333.1, from coordinate 7,512 downwards.
ACTCGGGCGCGGCGCGGTTGGGGTTCTTCACGCCCAGCAGCTGCGCGGTGATGAATTCGTCCAGGTCCCCGTCCAGCACCGCGTCCACGTTCCCCTTCTCCACCCCGGTGCGGTGGTCCTTCACCATCCGGTACGGCGCCAGGATGTAGCTGCGGATCTGCGAGCCGAAGGCGATGTCCCGCTTGTTGGCCTCGATCTCCGCGCGGACCTGCTCCCGCTTCTGGATCTCCAGGTCCCGCAGGCGGGAGCGGAGGATCTTCCAGGCGGTGCTGCGGTTGGCGTGCTGCGAGCGCTCGTTCTGCACCGCCACCGTGACGCCGGTGGGCAGGTGGGTCAGCCGCACCGCGGAGGACGTCTTGTTCACCTTCTGCCCGCCCGCTCCCGAGGCGCGGAACACGTCCTCGCGCACGTCCTTCTCCGGGACGTCGATCACGATGTCGTCGTCCACCTCCGGGTAGACGTAGACGGCGGTGAAGGCGGTCTGGCGGCGGGCGTTGGCGTCGAACGGGCTGATCCGCACCAGCCGGTGCACGCCGTTCTCCGCCTTCAGGTAGCCGTAGGCGTTCTCCCCGCGGACCCACAGCGCGGCGTTCTTCACCCCCGCCTCCTCGCCGGCCACGAAGTCGGTGATCTCCACCTGCCAGCCCTTGGTCTCGGCGAAGCGGGTGTACATGCGCAGGAGCATCGACGCCCAGTCCATGGAGTCGGTGCCGCCGGCGCCGGCGTTGATCTCCATGTAGCAGTTGGCGCGGTCGTTCTCGCCCGACAGCATCCGCGCCAGCTCCAGCTTCTGCAGCTGCGCGTCCACCCCGGCGAGGCCCTGCTCGGCCTCGTTCGCGCTCTGCTCGTCCTTCGCCTCGGCGGCCAGCTCCGCCAGCACCTGGGCGTCCTCCAGGTCGCGGACCGACTTGTCGAAGGCGCCCACCTGCGACTCCAGGGTGGACTTCTCCTTCAGCGTCGCCTGGGCCTTGACGTTGTCGTTCCAGAAGTCGGGCGCGGTGGAGTCGCGCTCGATCTGCTCGATGCGGGAGCGCTTCCGCTCCAGGTCAAAGATGCCCCCGGAGCGCGTCCAGTCGCGCTCGGAGCTCGGCACTGCGCTGCTTCACGTCCACGGGCATTCGCCGCCTCCCATCCTGTTCAGGCCTTCCGCTCGCGCCGCCGCTTCCACCACCCCCACCCCACCCCGCCCAACGCGAACGCGGCGGCAAGGTAGGCCGGGAGATCGCCCAGCACAACGTACGGCGTGCGGCCGGACATGATGGGCACCGCCGCCATCCGCCACTCGGACGGGTGCCGCAGCCTGGCATCCACCACGTTGAAGTCGCTCTTCACGATGCCCAGCGGGGTGGCCTCGTGGACGCGCCCCAGGGGATCGATGAAGCCGCTGATGCCGGTGTTGGCGGCGCGCGCCACCGGCCGGCCGGTCTCCACCGCGCGCATCGCCACGATGCGCAGGAACTGGTACGGCGCGCCGGACAGGCCGTACCAGGCGTCGTTGGTGAGGTTGACCAGGATCTCCGCCCCCTGGTTGGCGTAGGCGCGGCTGATCTCCGGGAAGATGGCGTCGTAGCAGATCTCCGGCGCCACGCTCGCCTCCCTCCCGCCCAGGCTCTTCACCGGGAAGCGCATCGTCACCAGGTCCTCGCCGGGGTGGAACTCGCCGGGGACCAGGTTGTCGATGGGGATCCACGACGGCAGGTACTTCTTGAGCGGGACGTACTCGCCGAACGGCACCAGGTGGTGCTTGGTGTACAGGCTGGTCACCCGGAGCTGCGGGTCCAAGAGGAACGCCGAGTTCTCCCCCGTCCGCGACCCCGAGTCCCAGCGGTCCACGCCCAGCAGCAGGTTGGCCGAGTACTGCGGCTTGGCCAGCGCGTTGGGCGGCATCGCCCGCATCCACATGGGGAAGGAGCGCGGGTAGGCAGCCTCCGGCCAGACGATGAGGTCGGCGCCGCTGGCGTCCGCGGCCACCGTGGGCGGGTTGTACGCGTCCAGGACCATCTGCCAGTGGGCGCCCTGGCTGTTCTTCAGCTTCTGGTCGATGTTCCCCTGCACCACCGCCACCTGCACCTTGGGAGCGGCCTCGATCTCCCGATCCAGCGCCGCCACCCGGATCGCCCCGTAGACGTGTCCGAGGACGAGCGCGGCGCCGGCGCCGGCCATCCATCGCGCAGGCATGGGCCGGACCTTCTGCACCCGCCAGCGCCAGACTTCGTACAGCGCGGCGTTCACCAGCGCCACCAGCCCCGCCACCCCGTACACGCCGAACAGCGACCCCACCTGCGACAGCCAGAGGTTCCGCATCTGGCTGTACCCCAGGTTGGCCCACGGAAAGCCGGAGCAGAAGTAGTTCCGCATCAGCTCCGACGCCATCCACGTAGGGGCGAAGACCGCGGAGGCGGACCAGCCCAGCCGCGCCTCCAGGAAGCGGGTGACGAAGAACGCCAGGCCCCAGTGGATGGCGCACCAGCCCACCAGGAGCTCCAGGCACGGGATGGAGAGGAACTGCGGCATCCCGCCGAACGTGGTCATGGCCACGTTCACCCACCAGAAGGCGCCGGTGAAGAACACCATCCCGGCCAGGGTGCCGGTCCAGAAGGTCTTCCAGCCGGAGAGGCCCTCGGTGGCGATCAGCGCCGGCGCCAGGCAGACGAAGGCGAGCGGCTCCAGCAGGCCGCCGGCGAAGATCTCCTTCCCGTCGGTGAAGCCGAACGCCAGCGGGAAAGCGGCGGCCCCGGCGAGGCCGGAGAGCGCGAGGAGGCCCATGCGCCGGGGCGTGAAGACGCGGGGCCGCGCGGCGGCGACGACGGCGGGGGGAGCGGACGGGGAGGAGGCGGCGGCGTTCACCAGAAGCGTTCGCTAGCCCGCGGGCGCAGGCGCGTCAACGTCCGGGCAGGCGCTTGGACGCCGGCCCTCCCGGGCTCAGCGGCCGAACCAGCCCCGCTCGATGTCGTCGTCCGGCTGCTTCTTCTTCGGCCCGCCCAGGCTGACCGCGGAGGCCGCCTCGTCGGCCGTCGCCTCCTCGGTGACGATGGCGGACTTGTCCACCACCACGGACGGCGGCATCTGCGCGTTCTTGAGCGCGCCGGGCCCGGCGATCACCGGGGCCGGGGCCGGGGGCGGTGGCATGGGCATGGGCTGGGTCATCCGCAGGTCGGCGGGGAGCGCGGACATGGGGATGCCTCCGGGCGGCGTGGGATGCGAACCGACGCCGGTGCCCACCGCGCCGCGGGTGACCACCGGCATCTCAGGGTCCGTGGTCTTGCGCCCCAGCAGCGGCGGCGGCCGCTCCCGCTCGGTCATGTTGGGCGGAGTGGACGGGGGCGGCGGTGTCGTCACCACCGGGCCGCTCACCGCGCCCTCCATCAGGTTGACGCCCTTGAGGTTGAGGTGGACGGTGAGGGATTCGCGGATCAGGCTGCCCAGCGTGCGCCCGTGGCGCGCGGCCACCTGGTTGAGCTGGTCCGCCATGTCCGGCGGGATGCGGAACGCCAGCGTGCGCAGCGAGGCGAGCACGGTGGTGAGCTGCTCCAGCGCCTGGCTGATCTTGCCCACGGCGAAGTCGCCGGAGTCCAGCATCTGCTTGATGCGGCGGGCGAGATCCTCGCGGGTGTACCAGTGGCCGTCGAACTGGATGGCCTCGGCGTCGAGGTCGATGGGCAATTGGCTCATGGGACCCGCCAGCGTCGCGCCGGGCCGGAGTGAGAGTCAAGGCGCCGAGAGCATCCCGCGGGCACGGAGCAGGCGCGCCTCCTCGGCGGCCATCCTCCGGGCGTCCTTCGGCCGCTGGTGGTCGTGACCCAGCAGGTGGAGCAGCCCGTGCGCGAGGTAGCGGGCCACCTCCGCCTCCAGCGGGCGGGACTCCTCGCGGGCGCGGCGGGCGGCGGTGTCCAGGGAGATGATGACGTCCCCCAGCGGCCGGGGCCCCGGCGCGCCTCTGGGGGCCTCCCCGGCGGGGAAGCTGAGCACGTCCGTGGCCTGGTCCTTCCGGCGCCAGGTCCGGTTGAGCCTGCGGATGGCCCGGTCTCCCACCAGGGCGACGGACAGCTCGCAGCCGTCCAGCTCCAGCGCGCGCAGGAACCCTCGAGCCCGCCGCCGGACCGTCCGCGACAGCGCGCCGGCGAGGGGGTGCGAGAGCTGCAGCTCGACGCGGGGGGGCCGGGCGGACGGACGGGCCGGCTCCATGCGGGCGCGGGCGGGCGTGAAGGCGGGGGCGCAGACGGAGACGTACTCGCAGGCGGCGCGGCCGTCGTTGCGGTAGACGACCTTCTTGCCGCGGGGGCACAGGCCCACCTCGCCGGCGGCGATGCGCTCGGGCTTGCCCTCGATGACCAGGGTGAGCTCGCCCTGGAGCACCACCACCACCTCGTCGAAGCGGGGGCGCTGCGGCGGCTCGCCCCAGCCCGGCGGGGCCAGCATCTTCGCCACCGACACCGAGTCCGTCCCGGTGGTGGCGCGCCCCACCACCTCCTCGATCCGCTTGCCGTCGTCGCGCGGGATGACCTTCCCCTGGCGGATGCGCATCAGGCGCCGGCGCTCTTCTTGGGGGACGAGGCGGCGGCGGGCATGGGCTGCGGCGGCGTGGCGCCCGCGGCCGGGACGGGGTTGGCCATCGCCACCGGGCCCTGGGCGCGGGCGCCGGGCCCCAGCGCGCCGGCCGGGTACTGCGGCCGGGCGTGGTAGATGCCCTCCAGCGTGTGGAGGAAGGACTGGGCGATCAGCGTCAGGTCCTTCAGGGTGAGGTCGCACTCGTCCAGCTGCCCCTCGGCGAAGATCAGGTTGATGATCTTCTGCACCTGCGTCTGCAGGCGTGGCGTGGTGGGCTCCGGCATCGCGCGGCAGGAGGCCTCCACCGCGTCGGCGATCATCACCAGCGCGGATTCCTTGAACTGCGGCTTGGGGCCGGCGTAGCGGTAGACGCTCTCGTCCACCGGGACCGGGTTCTCCTTCCCCTCCTGCTCCTTCACCGCCTTGTGGAAGAAGTAGCCCACCAGGCGCGTGCCGTGGTGCTGCGGGATGGCGTCCGCCACCGCCTTGGGCAGCCGGTACTGCCGCGCCATCTCCATCCCTTCGGTGACGTGGCGCTTGATGATCACCGCGCTCATCGCCGGGGCGAGCGCCTCGTGCTTGTTCTCGCCCTTCTGGTTCTCGCCGAAGTAGAGCGGGTTCTTCCCCTTGCCGATGTCGTGGTAGTACGCGCAGCTCCGCGCGAGCAGCGGGTTGGCGCCGATGGCCTCCGCCGCGTTCTCCACCAGCGTCCCCAGGATGATCGAGTGGTGGTAGGTGCCCGGCGCCTGGACGATCAGCTCCTTGAGCGCGGGGTGGTTGAGGTTGGCCAGCTCCAGCAGCTTGATGTCCGAGGCGTAGCCGAAGGCGGCCTCGATCATCGGGGTGGCGGCCATCACCACCATCGGCAGGCCCACGGACGTGCCCACCAGCGCGAAGGCGGCGGAGAGCACGGTGTCGCCGGAGAAGCCCTTCCCTTCCGCCAGCGCCAGCACCAGCACGGTGAGCGCGTTGACCACGCCGGTCTCCACGCCGGCCCGGAAGATGCCCACCCGGTCCTTGGCGCGCGGGATGCGCTCGGACGCCACCAGCGACCCGACCATGGCGTAGATGCCGAAGGCCAGCGAGCTCCCCATCATGATCCCCGCCAGCGCGGAGATGACCACGGTGAAGAAGAGCGCGGCGGAATCGGAGAGGATGAAGCGCACCAGCATGGCGCCGGCCGCCACCGGGATGACGGCGTAGAGCGCCTCGATGGGGATGTCCGCGTACCGGTCCTGGATGGCGTCCGCCACGTTCACCCCCAGGCGGATCAGCGCCAGCATCGCCCACAGGGTGGTGCCCAGGAACACCGCGTCCCGCCGCGTGGGCCGGAAGCGCCGGAAGGCGGACCGGTTGAACGCGAAGGAGGCGAACGCCAGCACCGCCACCAGCCCCATCGCCCCCAGCTCCAGGCCGAAGCGGTCCAGCTGCTGGGTCTGGGCCCGCATCCCGCTCAGGATGACCAGGTGGGTCTCGGTGATCAGCTCGCCGTCGCCGATGACCTTCTGGCCCTTGCGGATCGGGATCACCGCCTCCTTCACCGAGTCGGCGGCGCGCTGGCGGCGGGCGGTGGTCTCCGCCAGGTTGATGGTCAGGTTGGGCCGGAGCTGCCGCTTCACCAGCCGCAGCACCGCCTGGCGCAGCAGCCCCGGCTGGTCCGGGAGCACGTTGGCCGGGACGGCGAAGCGGTCCAGGTCCACCTGCGCCTCGCGCACGTCCATCACCGACGGCGCGTTGACCGGGTGCTCCTGCTCCGAAAAGCCCGCCAGGTCGCGCACCGCGATGCCGTGGGTCCCCTCCCGGTTCAGCTCCTCCCGCGAGGACGCCACCAGCGTCTGCGCCTGGTAGGCGTGGTCCACCAGCGAGAGGGCGGCCTGCTCCAGCGGCGGGGAGAACCGCGCCGACACCAGCGCCTCGAAGTCCACGTCGTCCAGGGGCGGCTCGGTGGTGCGGCCGAACAGCCGCTCCTGGAAGCGGGGCCGGCCGGCGCGCATCCGCGCGTCCACCTCCGCCTTCTCCGCCTCCGCCGAGTGCCGCTTCTTGGGCTGGCCCTCGTCCACCGGCGCCGCCGAGGCCTCCCGCATCTCCGCGAAGGCCTCCTTGATCGCCAGCCGCACCTCGCGGGCGACCTGGGGGTTGTAGTCGTACACCGTGGGGACGGCGGTCCGCGCCTCCTGGCGGTGCTGCTCGGTGAGCGCGTTGTCGGCGATCTCGTAGTCGCGGGTGGCCTTGAACCCGTTGGGCGCGGAGCGGAACGGCCGGCCCACCTCCTCCGGCTTCAGCTCCGGGATCTGCTGCCCGGACAGGCCCGGCGAGATGACGAAGCCCGCCACGACCGAGAAGGCCACCAGCAGCGCCGCGTTCGGCCAGCGCGTCCGCCAGTCCGGGGGGAGCTTCAGCCGGGCCAGCAGAGCCTGTAACCAACGACTCGGGTCGTCCACGGCGCGAACCGTACCCCCAGCCAGCCGGTGAGGGTAGGCGACGGCCGTTGGGTTGTGTGGAAAACGGCTCGGCCGCCTACACAGAGTCCTTGACGAGCGGGGGCTCGGCGGCGGCCCGTTCGGCGGCCGCCCGGGCCTCCGCTTCCGCGCGGTCGTAGGCCTTGATGACCTCCTGCACCAGCGGGTGGCGGACCACGTCCACCTCCGTGAAGAGGCTGACCTCGATGCCGGAGATGCCGCGGAGCGTCTCGCGGGCGTGCTGCAGCCCGGAGGGCCTGCCAGCGGGGAGGTCCACCTGGGTCACGTCGCCGGTCACCACCGCCTTGGAGTTGAACCCCAGGCGGGTGAGGAACATCTTCATCTGCTCGGGAGTCGTGTTCTGTGCCTCGTCGAGGATGATGAACGAGTCGTTCAGCGTTCGACCACGCATGAATGCCAACGGTGCGACCTCGATCGTGCCGCGCTCCATCAACCTGCTCACCACCTCCGGTTCGAGCATGTCGTAGAGCGCGTCGTAGAGCGG
>DASRBA010000332.1:0-18192 GCA_035637895.1 Myxococcaceae bacterium | reverse complement strand
CGGAAGCGCACGTAGAACTCGCGCAGGCCCGGGACGCCGGGCCCCACGGGCATGATGGAGTGCTGCACGTACTCGCTCGCCACGCATTCGTCGATGGCCGACATCTCCTCCTTGCGATTCACCTTGTCGGAGAAGCGCAGGACCACCGCGCGGTTGTTGTTGAGGATCGCGCGGGAGATGGTGGGCGCTTCGGACGGGTCGAGCGTCAGCTGCAGGGCGGAGATCTCCTCGCCGCGCAGGGTGACCCGTGCCTGGAGGGCGACGTGCGGGGCGCCCAGCGCGCGGAAGCGCTCGTTGGCGAGGGTGAGCGCCACCGCGCCGTCCTTGGCGGCGCCCACGTCCAGCTTGCAGCCCCTGGAGTGGATCTCCCAGAAGACGCGGACCCACGAACGGCCTTCGAACAGCTCGTCGGGCATCCCCTCGATGGAGAGGCGGATGGCGGCGTCGTCGGTGAACAGGCCCAGGGCCGTCTTCACGTCGCCTTTGGCGCAGGCGGCGGCCGCGGCCTGGAGCGCGGAGGTGGCCGTGGCGGCCTCGCCGGAGAGCGCCGGCAGGGAGAGGGAGACGGCCAGCGCGAGGAGCGCGGAGCGGTGGGTGGAGATCATGTCGAGGTTCCTCACAGGACGAGCTGGACGGCGAAGCGCGCGGTGTAGACGTGGGGGCCGCTGGGGGGGAACTCGCGGGAGGCGATGCCCACCAGGCGGATGGACTGGCCGGCGATGAAGTAGTTGAGGACGCCGTCCAGCTTGCTGCGGTACGGGCCGCCCGGCGGGTTCATCCACTGGTAGCGCGCGCCCAGCTGCAGCCGGCCGATGCCCAGCGGCTTCAGCCACATCCCGGCCACGGTGGCGCACGCGCTGGTGCCCTCGAAGGCCAGCGGGTCCCCCGAGGCCGACGCGTCGTAGTGCGCCCAGCCCAGCTCCAGCGTGCCCAGCACGGGGCCGAGGTCGCGTTCGGCCAGCGCGTCCGCGCCGAAGCCGGCGTAGCGCCCCGGCGCGCCGTCCTCGACGTACTTCACGCCGTCGCGCTGGTAGCGGCCGTGCACGGCCAGGGTGAGCGTCTTGCGCGCGCCCAGGTACGTGCCGGAGGCGTAGTAGCCGGGCTCGGGGTCCCAGAAGGAGTAGGAGACCCGGGCGGCGAACATGGGGAACGCCAGCAGGTTGGGCGCGCCCACCCGGCCGCGGAACCCGCCGGCTTCGTACTTGAGCCGCCCCTCGAGGAACGTGCCCCACAGCGCGACGCCGTCGTCCCGGCCGCCGGGCAACAGCGCCGGGTAGGCGGAGGCCACCGGCGGGTCGTAGAGCACGCCGAAGAAGGGGCCGGTGAGCGAGGCCCGGTCCAGCGGCGGCAGCATCCGCCCCGCCCAGACCTGCAGCCAGGGCGCCACGTCCACCTGCACGATGGCGTCCGCCACCGTGATCGCCCCGGTGGTGGGCACGCGCAGCGCGTTGATCTGCAGGCGGAGGTGCTTGTCCAGCTCCCCGCCGATGGCGAGCACCGCCCCGTCCACGGAGAGGTCCAGCGCCCGGCTGGAGCCGTCCTGGGCGGGGATGTTGGTCCCCCCCATGCTGGAGCGGAAGGCCACCGCGATGCTGAGGGAGCGCGACTCGTCGATGCGGATCACCGCCGCGGCCAGGGCGAGCTGGGGCACGGCGGCCAGGAGCAGCAGGTATCTCATGGGGGGGAAGCCTCCTCGCCGCACGCTAGCTCGGCCGGCGGACCGCTCTCCAACTATGCGCCAGCATTTCCCGCCGCAAGAAGGCACCCGCGCGTGGTATAGGTACCCGCGGGTAACCGGTCTCCGCCGGGACCCAAGCTCACGGAGAGTGACCAATGGGACGCAGCCGACCGAACCTGGACCGGCCCGACGTGTTCGACGCCAACTGCCCGTCCCGGCGGTGCCTGGCGCTGATCTCCGACAAGTGGTCGGTGCTGGTGATCTGGGCGCTGTCCGACGGGACGCACCGCTTCGGCGACCTCCGGCGGCGGATCCGCGGGGTCTCCCAGAAGATGCTCACCCAGACGCTCCGCACCCTGGAGCGCTCCCAGCTGGTGAACCGCACCGTCTACGCGGAGGTGCCCCCGCGGGTGGAGTACAAGCTCACCGCGCTGGGGGACGGCCTGGTGGGGCCGCTGGGCGCCCTGTGCGAGTGGGCGGAGAGGTACTTCGCCGAGACCCAGCCCGAGCTGCCGGAGGAGAAGCGGCTCTCGGCGTGAGCGGGCCGGGGCGGAGCGGGGGCGCGGGCTACTTGCCCTTCGACTTGCGGGCGCGGATGCGGCGCCGCTTGAGCACCGCCCTCTTGCTCTTCGCCCGGCTCTTCAGCTTCTTCTTGCTGCGGTTGCCTTTGATCGCCATGGCGCGCCTCCCTAGCCCGCACGGCGTCCTGCCGCAAGTTCGGGTTGCGCGTTCCCCGCGTCCCGCGCATCCTTTGGGCCTGCCCTTCGGGGCGGAAAGGAGGTGGTTCCGTGCAAGAGCACAGTACGGCGACCACTTCCGCGGGGCGTGCGCAGTAACGGGCGGGCCGGAAGCGGAAGCGGCGTCTGGAAGCTCGGGGCCGGTGCCTCACCTGGTGGGGCTCCGGCCCCTCTTTTTCGCCCGCGTTTGTTGTAAAGAGGCCGCCCTCGCATGATCGACAAGCTGGAAGAGGTCGAGCGCCGGTTCGATCGCCTGACCGCCGACCTGTCCAACCCGGAGACGCTCCAGGACTCGGACAAGCTCCGCAAGGTGATGAAGGAGCGGTCGTCCCTCGAGAAGCTGGTGGAGACGTTCCGCACCTACAGGGGCGTGCTGGGGGACCTGAAGGCGGTGGACGAGATGCTGGCCTCGGCCGACCCGGCGGAGAAGGAGCTGGGGCGCGAGGAGCTGCCGGGCCTCAAGGCGCGGCGGGACGAGCTGGAGGGGCAGCTCAAGCTGCTCCTGGTCCCCAAGGACCCCAACGACGAGAAGAACGTCATCGTGGAGATCCGCGCCGGCGCCGGCGGCGACGAGGCGGGCCTGTTCGCCGGCGAGGTGATGCAGATGTACCTGCGCTACGCGGACAAGCGCGGCTGGAAGTCCGAGGTGATCGACCTCTCCGCCGGCAACGCGGGCGGGATCAAGGACGCCACCCTCACCTTCGCCGGGGACGCGGTCTACTCCAGCATGAAGTACGAGTCCGGCGTCCACCGCGTGCAGCGCGTCCCCGCCACCGAGGCCCAGGGCCGGATCCACACCTCCACCATCACCGTGGCCGTGATGCCCGAGGCCGAGGAGGTGGACGTGCAGGTGAACCCGGCGGACGTGGAGCTGCAGGTGATGCGCTCCACCGGCTCCGGCGGCCAGAGCGTCAACACCACCGACTCCGCGGTGCGCCTCATCCACCGGCCCACCGGCATCGTGGTCAAGTGCCAGCAGGAGAAGAGCCAGACCAAGAACCGCGCGATGGCGATGCGCATGCTGCGGGCCAAGCTCTACGAGATCGAGCAGGAGCGCATCCGCTCCGAGCGCGACTCGCTGCGCAAGGGCCAGGTGGGCACCGGCGACCGCAGCGAGAAGATCCGCACCTACAACTTCCCGCAGGACCGGATGACGGACCACCGCATCGGCTACACCCGGCACAACCTGCCGGCGATCATGGGCGGCGACCTGGAGGACGTCATCACCGCCTGCCGCACCTTCTTCCAGGCCGAGCAGCTCAAGAAGGAGACCGGCCAGGGCGCGCCGTCCACCCGCCCCTCCACCCCGGACGACGACTGATGGAGGCGCAGGAGCAGCGGGAGGAGCCGTGGACCATCCGGAAGGTGCTGGGGTGGACCACGCAGCACTTCCAGAAGAAGGGGGTGGACGCGCCCCGGCTGACGGCGGAGGTGCTGCTGGCGCACGCGCTCTCCACCACCCGCGTCCGGCTCTACGTGGACCTGGACCGGCCGCTGGAGCCGAAGGAGCTCAAGGCGTTCCGCGCGCTGATCGAGCGGCGCACCGCCGGCGAGCCCACCCAGTACCTCACCGGCGAGCGCGAGTTCTACAACCGGAGGTTCATGGTGGACGCGCGGGTGCTGGTGCCGCGGCCGGAGACGGAGCTCTTGGCGGAGGCGGTGCTGCGCGCGGCGCCGGAGGACGCGGCGGCGCGGGTGCTCGACCTGTGCACCGGCAGCGGCTGCCTGGCGGTCACCGTGGCCGCGGAGCGGGAGCGCTGGTCGGTGCTGGCCACGGACCTCTCCGCCGGCGCGTGCGAGGTGGCGCGGGCGAACGCGGAGGCGCACGGGCTGGGCAGCCGGGTGACGGTGCGGGAGGGCGACCTCTACGCCGCGGTGCCGGAGGGGATGACCTTCGACGTGGTGATGTCCAATCCCCCGTACGTCAAGCGCGGGGAGATCGACGGGCTCTCCGCCGAGGTGCGGAGGGAGCCGCGGATCGCGCTGGACGGCGGCCCGGACGGGTTGGACCTGGTGCGGCGGGTGGCTCGCGAGGGGTTGCCGTTCCTCAAGCCTGGCGGGCTCCTTGCACTGGAGATCGGCGAGACCCAGGGCGAGGCGGTCCGGACGCTGCTGGCCGAGGCCGGATACACGCAGGTGAGCGTGGAGAAGGACCTGGAGCGGCGGGATCGCCACGCCTTCGGGCGGAGGGCGTAGGGGAACGATGGACAAGATCGTCGTCACGGGCGGCAAGCGGCTGGCGGGCCAGGTGGAGGTGTCCGGGGCGAAGAACGCCGCCCTGCCCATCCTCGCCTCGTCGCTGCTCGCGGATGGAGCGCACACCTACCGCAACGTCCCCCACCTCGCGGACGTCGCCACCATGCTCAAGGTGCTCCGCACCATGGGCTGCGAGGCGGAGCGGGCTGAGGGGACGGGGAAGGCGGGGCGGGTGTGTCAGGTGGCGGTGGCGGGGAAGAAGGTGTTCCCGGAGGCCCCCTACGACCTGGTGCGCACCATGCGCGCCTCGGTGCTGGTGCTGGGGCCGCTGGTCGCGCGCTACGGGCGGGCGCGGGTGTCCATGCCGGGCGGGTGCGCCATCGGCGCCCGGCCCATCGACCAGCACCTCAAGGGGCTGAAGGCCCTGGGCGCGGACATCACGCTGGCCGAGGGCTACGTGGAGGCGCGCGCCAAGCGGCTGCGCGGGGCCACGGTGGTGTTCGACAAGATCACCGTCACCGGGACGGAGAACGTGATGATGGCCGCGGCGCTGGCCCGCGGCCGGACCGTGCTGGAGAACGCGGCGCGCGAGCCGGAGGTGGAGGAGCTGGCGCGGCTGCTCAACAAGATGGGCGCGCGCATCTCCGGCGCCGGCACCAACCTGATCACCATCCAGGGCGTGGACGAGCTGCAGGCGGTGGACCACGCCATCCTCCCGGACCGCATCGAGGCGGGCACGCTGCTGGTGGCCGCCGCCATCACCGGGGGCGACGTGCTGGTCACCCCCGCCGTCCCCGAGCACCTGGACGCCGTCATCCGGAAGCTGCGCGAGGCCGGCTGCCAGATCGCCGCCGAGGGGGGCGGGCTGCGCTGCAAGGGGCCGAAGGTCCCGCGCTCCACCAACATCACCACCGCCGAGCACCCCGGCTTCCCCACCGACATGCAGGCCCAGCTGATGGTGCTGATGGCGGTGGGGGACGGCACCTCCATCATCCGCGAGTCCATCTTCGAGAACCGGTACATGCACGTGGCGGAGCTGGACCGGATGGGCGCGGACATCAGCGTCGACGGGCACACCGCGGTCGTGCGCGGAGTGAAGAAGCTGTCCGGGGCGCCGGTGATGGCGTCCGACCTGCGGGCGTCCGCCGCGCTGATCCTCGCGGGGCTGCGCGCCGAGGGGAAGACCGAGGTCCACCGCGTCTACCACCTGGACCGCGGCTACGAGCGCCTGGAGAAGAAGCTCCACGGGCTGGGAGCGGAGATCCGCCGGGCCAAGGCGTGACGTGACGCACCGGGATGCGGAAGTAAACTTGAATGAGCCGTCAACTTCCCCTGTCCGATCTTTCAACAGCGGGCACCTGAGGGGGAATCCTGGTGATCGCGGGTTGCAACGAAAAATTCCCGCGACCTATGATCGACCGACCGAACGGGAGCAGCGCTCCCACTGCCGGAGATGTCACCGCAATGAATTGCCCCAGTTGCCAGGTCGAGATGGCCGATCTCGAGGGCGATGGCTCCACCGTTCGGAAGTGCGGAGAGTGCGGAGGGCTGTGGATCGACGTCTCGGACCTGAACCGGGTCCTCCTCCATCACAACCTGCCGGGGCTGGAGAGCCTGGGCGGGAAGATGGACCCGGAGGCGCTGACGGGACAGTGCCCCGAGTGCCTCGTGGACCTGGTCCGCATCAACGGCGGCGATCGCAACCACCCGCTCAGCTACGACACCTGCGAGTCGTGCGGCGGGACGTTCCTGGAGTCGGAGTTCCAGGACGCCACGGACATCAAGGTCGCGTACGACGAGATCGTGGACTTCTTCAACCGCTTCGCCACCAAGAAGAAGAAGACCGCGGCGGTGTAGCGGTCAGGTGTGGTCCCGGAAGGGCTGCTTGAAGTCGTCCGGGACGTCCTTGCCCTCGAAGGTGATGGCGCGGCCGGCGGGCGTGTCGTCGAAGTCGTCCTTGTTGCCGCCCTTGGTGGCGGAGAGCTTGCCCGCCACGCGCTTGCCGCCGATGGTGAGGACGACGGTGTTGCCGCGCACCTCGTACTCGCCGCCGTAGCTGCGCTCCTTCATCCCGTGCTTCTTCTCGAAGGGCTCGAAGAGGAAGCGGAAGGTGCCGTCGAAGAAGAAGGAGAGGTAGCGGTCCGGCGCGCCCTTGTAGCCGGCGAACCAGGTGCCCAGCACCAGCGCGTGGCCCTTGTCGTACTTGAGCTTCTGGGTGAGCCAGTTGCCGTTGAGCGGCTTGCCGTCCGAGTAGAAGACGACGTCGGTGAGGCACACCGGGCTCTCCGGGTCGTCCGCCGGGTACGCGTCGAGGATCTCCAGGGTGAACTGTTCGCCCTGGAGCGGCGGGTTGAGGGTCACCGCCTGGAGCCCGCGCTGGTCGGCGACGGTGAAGGTGGTGCCGCGGGTGGGGCCCTTGATGGAGAGCTTCTTGGCGCGGGAGAACTCGGAGAAGGTGTCGTCGTCGGTGCCGTTGCCGGTGTAGACGCGGATCTCGTCGATGGTGACCGGCCCCCGGAAGCCGACGCGGATCGGGTCCTCCTGCGCGTCGGAGCCGCGGCTGCACCAGACGGTGAGCTCGCGCGCGTCGAGCAGGTTGAGGGGCTGGTAGAGCGTCGGCCGCGAATCCTTCTTGAAGTAGTTGGTGGAGGTGGCGTAGCCGACCCCGGGCGCCGCCGCTGCCGGCGCGGAGAGCAGCAACAGGAGGATCGGAAGGGTCCGTGGGCTCATCTCGGCGGGGATGATGCATCGAGCCGGATGAAGCCACCAGTTTGAGCGTCACCGTTGGGTGAAAACACTCAGGGGCAGACGCCGCCGTAGCTGGGGACGGGGCTGAGCACGCCCGCGTCGGGCCGGCAGAGGGTGAAGGCGTTGACCCGGATCCGGCCCAGCCCGCCGCCGCCTCCTCCTCCGCTGCAGAGCGCGGTGGCGCTCTCCCCGTCGGCGGGCGCCCCCAGCGCGGAGGCGCCCTGCCCGCCCTTGCCCGCGCAGGCGATCCCGGCCCCGCCGCCTGGCGCGGGGCTGGCCGAGGTGGTCCTCCCGTCCAGCGCGGTGGAGCCGTCCGCCAGCCCTCCCCCCCCACCGCCCCCGCCGCCGTTCGCGGTGAGGCGCGCGCTGGGAGGCATGACGACGTCCATGCCTTCGAGGAGCACCGCGCCGCCGCTGCCTCCGGCCCCGCCGCCGTTGCTCCCGCTGAGCACGCCCAGGCCGCCCTGCCCGCCGGCCCCGCTCGCGGTCACCGTCCCGGAGACGGTGAGCGTGCCGAGCGCGGAGATCTGGACCGCCCCGCCGCCGGCGCCGCCGCGGCCGCCCGCGCCGCCGGGGTCCGCGCTCCGGCCGCCGCTCCCGCCCGGGCACCCGCCGCGCAGCGGGACGAGCGCCGCGCCTCCGGAGGGCGTCCCCGAGCGGCCGCCGTGGCCCACGGCATCTCCGTCGCCGCCGTCCCCGCCGCGGCTGCCGTCGCTGCCGCCGCCCCCTCCTCCGCCGACGAGCGCCCCGTCCGCCACGCCGTCCTGCGCGTCGCACAGCCCGGAGGGCGCCTGGCCCGCGCCGGAGGTGGTGAAGGTGCTGGCGGCGGAGAGGGTCCCGGCGACGGTGGCGTCTCCCCAGACGGCGAAGATCACCGGGCGCGACCCGGTGAGGGAGAGCGAACCGCCGGAGGCGATGGAGAGCCCGCTCACCGCCAGGACCACCGCATCCACGCCGCCGCTCTGGGTGATCGCCAGCTGGACCGGCGCGGGCTGCCCGTTGCACCAGAAGGACCCGCCGTCGGTGGAGTCGAAGAAGGCGTTGGCGCAGCCGATGGTGAGCGCCGGACCGATCCCTTGCGCGGCGACGGCGGCCGGGTCGAAGTTGCTGGGGCGGTAGGAGAAGGTGGAGCAGGCGCCCGTCCCCAGGCAGAGGCCGGCGTCGCAGGGGAGGCCCGTCCGCACCAGCGGCGCCGAGCAGCCGCCGTCGCCCAGGCACGCGCTGTAGGCACACTCGGTGTTCAGGCACGAGTACCGCGTGCCCGAGCAGCCCGCGTCCACCCCGCAGCGGTCGTCCACCGTGCAGGGGTCGGAGTCGTCACAGGACGCGGCGGTGTCGGCCGCGTAGGAGCAGGCGCCGGTGGCGGGGCTGCACGCGCCCGCCGGAGCCAGGCAGAACGCGGGCGGCGCGTCGCAGACCTTCGCCGTCCCGGCGCACGTGCCGTCCGCCCGGCACGCCGGCCCGTCCGCGCAGCGGTCGGCGGTCGCGCACGGGTGGCCCACGCAGTCGGGGTCGGCGCAGTCGATCAGCTGGTCGCCGTCGTCGTCGAGGCCGTTGGCGCAGTCGGTCTCGAAGAACCGCTGCTCGACCCTGGTGAAGTCGTAGCAGGCGAACAGCAGGACCGCGCCGAGCAGGGCGCGCCGCTTCGCGTTCACGGGAAGGTCCCCGCGACCGCGACGCCGGACGGGCCGGCGCGGACGGACGCGCCGCTGCCGGAGAGGAAGAGGACCGCGGAGCAGGCCAGCGCCGTCGCGCCCGCGCCGAAGAGGACCACGGCCCCGGTCTGCTGGAGCCGGCCCGCCTCGGCCGCCGCGTGGACCTGGTCCGGGGTGGCGAGCGACGGGTCGCGCGCCGCCAGCCGGTCGTAGTTGCCCTTGGCCAGCAGGAAGAGGGCGCCGCCGGCCACGCCCATCGCCGCGCCGCCGGCGGCGGGCGCCCAGGCCCACTGGCGGAGGTTCGGCCCGGGAGGAGGCGCGGGGGTGAGCTTGACGACCGGGACGATCACCTGAGGCGCGGGCGCGGGGAGCGCGCCCCGGAGCTCCTCGAGGAGGTGGACCGTCTTCGGGGGCGCGAGCTCCGGCAGGCGCGCCGCGCGGTCGAGGACGAGGGCGCTCTGGAAGGTGCGGCGGGCGCCGGCCTCGTCGAAGGACTCCATCGCCAGCAGGCCGCGCCGGAGCTCGAGCTGGGCCTGGTCGCTCTTCGAGATCGGCTGGCAGCGATCGGCGAGCTGGAGCGCGGTGAGCGCGCCGTCGAACTGCAGGTCCTGGTACAGCGCATCGACGAGCCGGAGCAGGGACCGGGCGGGAGGTTCGTTGGCCGGCGCGGCCTTCGCGAGGCGAGCCGCCACCGCGGACGCCTCCTGGAGGTGCTCGCGCGAGAGCGCGTCGGCGGCCTGGGCAAGCACGGGCGCGCCGGCTTGCGCGGCGAGGCAGAGGAGGAGCGCCGAGGTCACCACTTGTGCATGACCTCGATCGACTTGCCGGGCTCGACCGTGATCGTCGTCGTGAACGCGGGGCGGTCGGCGCAGGGCGGGAGGTTCGGGTCGCACTCCAGCTGGAGGAGGTGCGGGCCCTGGTAGAGGGTGAGCTTGAGCGGGACGTCGCCGCGGGCCACTCCGTCCACCGTCACCCGCGACGCCGGGAAGGTGCGGACGACGACGGAGCCCTGCTCGACGGTGATGGTGTGAGACACCTGCCTGGGCGCGGGGCCAAGGGCGATCGTCTCCTGCTTGAACCACGGCCTCACCCCGAGCGCCGAAGCTTCCATGGTCACCGGGCCCGGAGGCACCCGGACGGCGATCGGGCTCTGACCCTCCGCGATGACCTTCCGCCCCTGGAGGACCCGGAGGTGCGAGGACGGATCCGAAGACACCACCAGTTCCACCAGGGAGGGCGCGGGCTTCTGGGAGGGCCGGGGGCGGGCCGCGCGCGGGCCGAGGTCCGCGGAGGAGGTGGCCACCGGCGCGCCGGCCGTGACCGGCCCGGCGGCGGCGACCAGCTCGGCGGGCTCGGGTCCCAGGTCCGACTCCGGCGCCGGCGCCGGCGCCGGCGAAGGCGAAAGCGGCGCGGCGGCCTGGATCGGCGCGGTGCCCCGCGCCGGCGGGGATGGCGGGATGGCGCGGACGACGGCCACCGCGGCGCCCGCCAGGGCGGCCAGCACCGCGGCGCTCGCCAGGGCGACCGGGACCGCCAGCCGCCTCGATCTCCACCCCAGCCACGGGACCTCGGTCCTCGTTTGTCCGCGGCGGTGAGAATCTCCGCGTCCTGGGCCGGGCATGAAGGGCGCGGACGGGATCTCCGTCTTGGCTGTGCTCGACGTCGCGAAGGAGATGGTCTTCGCGGTCGACGAAGGCGTGCGCCGCAGCGTGGGCCCCTCGCCATCCGCGCGGCCCGCCTGGGCCGGATGGCCCTCCGCCGGAGCGAGGAGCGCGAGCGGGCCGGAGACCGGATCAGGAGGCGGCGCCGGGCGCTTGTAGGTGTCCTCGGTGCCGGTGAGGGCCAGCGGCTCCGCGAGCTGCACCGCCCGGCCCTTGGCGTCGGTCCCGTCGGCCCGCCAGGGCGAGGGCGTCCGCACGGTCCGGTACGGGCGGTCCGGAGTGGCCAGCGCGCGCGGCAAGGACTCCCGGCCCGTCACATCGTCGGTCGCCGCGAGCTGGGCGATCTGGAACACCGTCGCGGGCTGGGGGCTGGCGCGGATGGCGGCCTCCAGGTCGGCGTGCATCGCGCGGCAGTCGGGGTAGCGGTCCTCGGCCCTGCGATGCAGCGCGCGGAGGATGATGCGGTCCAGCGCCGCGGGGACGTCCGGGGTGCGGGCGCGGAGCGGCACCATCTCCTCGGTGAGGATGGCGGTGATCAGCGACGCCTCGGTGGGCGCCTCGTACGGCCGCGCGCCGGCGAGCATCTCGTAGAGCACCACCCCCAGCGCGTACACGTCGGTCCGGCGGTCGAGCGGCCTGGCCCGGAGCTGCTCGGGCGACATGTACCCTAGCTTCCCCTTCACCCCGCCGGTCTCGGTGCGGTGGCTCTGGGTGGCGGCCTTGGCGATCCCGAAGTCCACCAGCTTCACCGCGCCGGTCCGGGAGACCAGGATGTTGTCCGGGCTCACATCGCGGTGCACCAGGTCCAGCGGCTCGCCGGTGCGCGCGTCCACCAGGTCGTGCGCGTACGCCAGCGCCTCGCAGCAGGAGGCGGCGATGCGGGCCGCGTGGGCATAGGGGATGGTCTCCCCCCGCGTGGCGGCGCCGTACTCCAACTGCCGCAGGCTGGGCCCGTCCACGTACTCCATGGCCAGGAAGTACGTCCCCGCGTGCTCGCCGAACTCGATGATCTGCGCGATGCCGGGGTGGTTGAGCTGGGAGGCCAGCTTGGCCTCGCTGAAGAACATGTCCAGGAACGACGGGTCCTGCGCCAGGTGCGGGAGGACGCGCTTCACCACGACGGTCTTTTCCAGCCCGAGCGCCCACTCGAAGCGGGCGAGGAAGACCTCCGCCATCCCGCCGGTGGCGATCTTGCGAACCAGTTCGTACTTGCCGAAGCGAGCCACGGGAAAAGGGGGAACCGACCTGATGCACGCACGGTGCCGGCCGTAAAACCCTCTGTTGGTGAAGCGCTTCCGTCCGGCGACCAACCGCGAAGGCGTAGTTCTTTCACTCCACGCCGGGCCGGCGGCTGTAAGAGCTACCGGCCGCGGCCGGGAAGTGCAATGAACCCGCCGCCCGGCAGTTATTTCGACACTTCACTGGCCAGGAGGCCCATCCGGCATGAGACGGCTCGTAGCGTTGGGAGTGGCGGCGGTGGCGCTGGCCGGTTGCCCGAATAAGGACAAGGGCGAGGACGCGGGCGTGGCCGACGCGGGTCCCACCCAGCTCACCGAGAAGGAGCCGAACAACTCGCTGCAGCAGGCGATGGTGCTGAAGGGGTCGAGCGCGGTGACGGCGTCGATCTCGGTGGATCCGGCGAAGGCGGACGAGGACTGGTACCAGCTGGCGCCGCCGAAGCCGCAGTCGGTGGACGTGTCGGTGACGGGGATCCCCGGGTCGGACGTGGTGCTGGAGCTGTACGACCAGGATGGGAACGCGCTGGTGCAGGTGAACAGCGAGGGAGCGGGCAAGGGGGAGCGGATCCCGAACGTCGGGGTGAAGGACAAGCTGTGGGTGAAGGTGGCGGTGACGAAGAAGGGCGCGGGCGGGGCGTACACGCTCACCGCGCTGTTCTCGGAGTCGCAGCCCGGGTTCGAGGTGGAACCGAACGACCGGGCGGCGGACGCGAACGTGCTGCCGCTGGGGCAGGCGATCTCCGGGTTCCTGGGGCACGGGGCGGACGTGGACTGGTTCCGGATCGAGCTGCCGGGGGCGACGACCGGGGGAACTCCTCCTGCGGCTCCGGCCCCAGCCCCGACCCCTGAAGAGGTCGATTCCGGAGCGCCGGCGCCGGCCGCAGACGCCGGAGCTGCGGGTGACGCGGGAGCCGCCGCGCCGGCGGCGGAGTCGAAGAGCGTCGCGCTGAAGATCGACGTGACTGGAGTCCCTGGGGTGAGGCTGGAGGTGCAGGTGCTGTCCGCGGCGCAGGCGACGCTGTTCGAGACGAAGGGGAAGGACGACGAGGGGCTGTCGCTGCGGAACATCGGGGTGAGGGAGTCCGACCAGGTGCTGTACGTGGTGGTGAAGAGCGGGTGGATGGGGACGGCGGGGAAGGACCTGCACCGGGGGTTCAGCTCGGACCACAGCTACACGCTGACGGTGTCGCAGGAGGAGGCGGGGGCGAACGCGGAGTTGGAGCCGAACGACGTGATGGACAAGGCGACGCCGCTGCCGGCCGCGGGCGGCTATCGAGAGGGGTTCCTCTCGCCGAAGTCGGACGTCGACTACTACGTGCTGAAGACGGACCAGCCGATGCTGGCGAACGTCCAGCTGTCGGGCGTGGAGCGCGTGGACCTGGTGCTGTCGGTGGTGGCGCCGCCGGAGTCGGAGAACGGGGCGGAGCGGGTGCTGCTGAAGGCGAACGACGGTGCGCTGAAGGAGCCGGAGCAGCTGAACAACCTCTTCTGCCCGAACGCCTGCTACCTGAAGGTCGAGGGGGCGGCGAAGAAGGTCGAGGGGAAGTGGGTGAAGGACTACGAGAACGCGGAGATGCCGTACCGGCTGACGGTGACGACGCGCCCGGACGTGGGCGCGGAGGAGCGCGAGCCGAACAACACGGCCGCAGAGGCGACGCCGATCGCGCTCGGGCGGCCGATCCGCGGGACGGTCCACCCGAAGAAGGACGTCGACTACTACCGGCTGGACCTGACCGGGCGGCCGGTGCGGACCGCGCTGCGGCTGACGCTGCTGGGGATCCTGAAGGTGGACGTGGGGCTGTACCTGCACCGGGAGGAGGAGGACGGGAAACTGGCGCTGGTGCAGACCGCGGATCGGGCGAAGGCGGACAAGCCCGAGGTGATCACCTTCAGCGCCGAGCCGGGGATGTACCTCATCGAGGTGCGGGACGCGAAGAACCGGGAGTCCAACTTCCAGGACCAGTACCAGCTGACCGTGGAGGAGTCGAACTAGCGCGCTCCCCGCCATCGCCCTCGCGCCGATCGCGATCTCCTCCACTGACGGCGCCGCGCACCCACCAGCAGCAAGAGCGCGGCGATATCGAGCGTGGGGGCGGTGGTGCAGCCGCATCCAGCCTGGAGGTTGAGCTCGCACTGGGGGCTGGTGCCGGAGCAGACCTCACCCTCGTTGCCACAGGACGTCCCGCGCGCGGCGTAGTCGTCGGCTGGGCAGGTGGCGGACTGCCCGGTGCAGGACTCGGGGATGTCGCAGGGGCCGGCGGTGGGGCGGCAAGTGGTGGTGGAGGAGAGCAGCGCGTCGGGAGGGCAGTCGGGGTCGCGGCCGGTGCACGACTCCGGGGTGTCGCAGTCGCCGGCGGCGGGACGGCAGACCGCGGCGCTCGAGCGGAAGGCGTCGGACGGACACGTGGTCGAGTTGCCGTCGCAGCGCTCGGGGAGGTCGCAGAGTCCCGCGGGCGGGCGGCAGATGGCTTCGGTGCCGAGGGTGACGCATTGCCCGGCGGCGTCGCAGGCCATGCAGTCCGTGGGGTCCCCTCCCCCGCAGGCGGAGTCGCAGCACACGCCGTCGACGCAGAAGCCGCTGGCGCACCGGACGGCGGAGGAACCGCACGGGTCGCCGAGGAGCGCCTGCCCCGTCACCACCCGCGCGAGGGCGCGATCCACCGTGTCCGCGGGCGCGCGGTTGTAGGCGACGAGAACGTGCCCCTGGCGGTCGCTGGCGGCGGCGGCGGAGTACTCGTCGTAGGGATCTTCCGAGACGGCGAAGCCGGCGTCGTCGAGCACGGCGCCGGTCGGGGTGACCCGGGTCGCCCAGAGGTCGGTGATCTGCCCGAAGAAGCCGCGGCTGTTCCGGGATTCCTCCCAGGCGATCAGGTACTCGGCACCGTCGAAGGTGGCGGAGGGGGCGCGCTGCGAGTCGGGGGCGGTGGTGACGTCGAACCCGCCAGGGTCGAGGACGCCGAGGTCCGGCGCGATCCGCGCGGCGTAGAGATCGATCCCGGACACCTTCCCCGAATCCCGGCCGTCCTCCCAGACGACGAGGGCCTGGCCGTGCCCGACCGCGACGGCCGGTGTGCGCTCGTCCTGCGGCCCGGCGGAGATGGCCTGGCCGTTGGGTGGTGACACCGTCCCATCTCCGTCGATCCGCGCGGCGTAGATGTCGGCGCTGGTCCCGGAGCGGTAGTCGGTCCAGGCGACGATGGCGGAGGTCCCGTTGCTGTCGAGGGCGGGGCTGACCTGGAAGCTCGGGGCGGTGACGAGCGGGAGCCCTCCTGGATCCCGGACGGTCCCCCGCTGGTCGACCCGGGCGAAGTAGAGGTCCGTGCCGGAGTCGGCCTGGTTGCGCCCGTCCTCCCAGACGACGAGCGCGCCGCCGTCGAGGCCGGCCATCTGGACCGAGCCGATGGGGCCGGGGGCGGTGATGGGGAATCCGTTGGGGTCGAGCACTCCGCCGGCCTGGGAGACGCGCGATCCCCAGATCGCGGGGGAGCCGCCGCCGTCGCGGTAGTCGAGCCAGGCGACGAGGTAGTCGGAGCCGGTAAAGGTGACGGTGGGGATCAGCTGCCGGCCGGGGGCGGTGGAGACGGAGAAACCGGAGCGGTCGATCAACCCGGCGTCGGCGGCGACGCGGGCGGCGAAGATGTCCTCGCCGGTGGTGGCGATGTTCCGGTCGTCCGCCCAGACGAGGAGGAAGTCGGTGCCGTCGGAGGCGACGCGCGGGTCGTACTGGGCGGCGACGGCGGTGGAGAAGAGGTCGCCGCCCGGGGTGACGGGGGTGAAGGTGCTGGGCGAGGCGAGCGTGCCGTAGACGTTGGGCGCCTGGGCGGGGACGCGCTGGTCGGAGGCGATCAGGTAGTTCGTGCCGTTGAAGGCGATGGCGGGGCGGTAGCTGTCGGAGCCCATGAAGGGCACGCCGGCGTCGTCGATGACGGAGCCGGCCTGGTCGATGCGGGCGCCGTAGACGAGGTAGCCGGCGCCGGCGTCCCGGTTGTCGATCCAGACACCGGCGCAGCTGGAGGGGGTGCAAGCGATGGAGGGGTAGTACTCGGACCAGGAGCCGGCGGAGACGGGGAACCCGGCGGGATCGAGCACGCCGCCGTCGGTGGCGACTCGGGCGCCGTAGATATCGGTGCCGAGGTTGTAGAGGAGGAGGAAGTCCTGGCCGTCGAAGCCGGCGGCGGGATAGCGGCCGCCGGTGACGTTGATGGGTGGGACGTCGAGGACCAGGCCGGTGGGTGTGACGCGCGCGGCGCGGATGGTGGTGTTGTCGTACCAGGTGACGAGGAAGTTGGTGCCGTCGAAGGCGACGGAGGGGCCGTACTCGTTCGGTCCCAGCGAGATGGGAATCCCGAGCGGATCCAGCACGGCGCCGGTGGGCGTGATGCGAGCGCCCCAGATGCGAAGGGAGCCGGAGGAGTAGTCGGCCCAGGCGACGAGGTACGTGCCGGCGCCAAAGGCGACCGAGGGAACCTGATCCTCGTCCTGGTACGAGGAGATCTGGAACCCACCCGGGTCGAGCGCCACGCCGGCGGCCGTGAAGCGCTCGCCGTAGACGTAGCCGCGGAAATCACTCCGGTAGTCTTCCCAGACGACGAGGTAGTCCTGCCCGTCGGAGCCGACATTGGGGTTGCGGCCGAACGTGGGGCTCCCGACGGGCAGCCCGAGCGGATCGAGCACCCGAGCGGCGCTATCCAGTCGAGTACCCGACGGGTGGTCAGACCCGCGGAAGTCCTGCCAGACGACCATGAACCCCGACCCGTTCGACGCGGCCATGGCGTAGTGCTCGCTGTTGTCGGCGGGCAACCCGGTCGCGGGCGTGGGGCCGATCTCGGGCGAGAGGGCCGGCAGCCCTCCCAGCGCGATCAACACCCATGGCATCACCCCACCCACGCCCCCAGGCTACCCCACCGCGGTTGACAGGTCGGGCGCGCCTCTTTAGGTTCCTCAAGCCGTCCGCGGTGGTAGCTCAGCTGGTAGAGCACGAGCTTCCCAAGCTCGGGGTCGCCGGTTCGAACCCGGTCCGCCGCTCAGAAAGAAGCCCCGGTTTCGCGAGGTTGCGGAGCCGGGGCTTCTTCTTGCGGGTGCATCGGGCGGAACTGATGCACCGAGCGATGCAGTTCGGCATAGCTCTAACTAACTAACCGCGGGAACATCGGGACCTCCTGGACTTGATGTGGGTCGGCTCTGCTGAACGGGTGTTCCTGATGTCGCTGTCGCATGCAGGGTTGTCCCTCGGGCCGCAGGCCTTACTTGCCCACTGCCAGCGACGAGGACGGGCGTCCAGGGTCGCGCCAGCGATGGCCGGAGGCCGCTTGCCCTTGACGCCCGCCGCAGGCGCTGGCTTGGAGGTCGGACGTGGTCGCCGAATCGCATGCCGTCAGACCTCTCCGAGCACCGGTTTCTCCTCGGAGAGCTGTGCCCGTGGGGCCTCAATATCGACCCACATAAACTCCAGGAGAGCCGAACATCGGATGGAGTCTGCCATAAGCGTCGGCGAGAACTCTTGCTCATCTGGTCCGACCACTCCAAAGTCGGGGAACTTCGCGTGACTCGAGTTAGAATTCGTGCTCCGGCGCGGCTGCATTGGGCTCTGCTCAATCTCTCCGGCTTGTTGAATCGCGTGGACGGAGGCATTGGGCTTATGATCGATGAGCCAGCGTGGGAAATCGAGGCAGGACTTGACCAAGCGGGAATTCATGGCGTACCGCTTGAGGATGATCATCTCGCCGGGATTCAGCAGGTGTTGGCGAAGCTTCCCTCCGGCATCTCGCGACAGCTTGGCATACGCATAGTCTCGTCAATTCCCGCACACGCCGGCCTTGGATCAAAGACATCGCTCTTGCTGGCGGTGGGGCGTGCGGCTTCTCTGCTGTCAGGCCAAGCAGACTCACCTCTCAACATAGCTCGACTGCTCTCGCGCGGCGGCACCTCCGGCATAGGGGTAAACGGATATTCCGCTGGCGGCCTCATATGGGATGTTGGCAGAAAATATCCCGCCGAGAAATCCCATTTCGGCCCATCCTCACTTTCACATTGTCCCCCGCCCAGAGCGATCCGACTCTCAAGCCTTGACTGGCTCAGCGTTGTGCATTTCCGCTTCGACCGCACAGGATTGTCGGGTTCAGACGAAGCCGACTTCTTTAGCAGGACGTGTCCCTTGCCAACAATCGAGACCGAACGACTCGCCATATGCACATCGCTGCAACTGATCCCCGCCATATTGGATGAAGATGAAGAGGAATTACAGGATGGGATACGATCGATCCAGGAACTTGGCCTCAA
>DASRBA010000331.1:0-11303 GCA_035637895.1 Myxococcaceae bacterium | reverse complement strand
CCGCGCTGGCGATGAACTACCTCTACACGGACAAGTTCTTCGACGAGTAGTAAGTTCAGCGGAGCATGCCGGTCCCGCCGCTCCGCATCGCGATCCTCCACTACCTGCCCGGCGGCGACTCCGCGGACCCGGTGGTGGATCACCTCGCCCAGGCCCTGCGCGAGAACGGCCACGACCCGGTCGCCATCGGCGTGGACGAGAGCGTGCGCGACGTGCTCAACCAGATCGAGCGCTCGCACACCGACCTGGTCTTCAACATCTGCGAGACCTTCGCGGACGACTACCGGCTGGAGGTGAACGTGGCCGCGCTGCTGGAGATGGCGCGGCTGAAGTACACCGGGTCCGGCACCGCCGGGCTGCTCCTGGCGCAGGACAAGATCCTCACCAAGCAGCTGCTGGACTACCACGAGGTGCTCACTCCCCGGTTCGCCACCTTCGACGGGCAGACGTTCGAGACGCACGGGAACCTGTCGTTCCCGCTGATCGTCAAGCCGGCCAAGAGCGACGCGTCCATCGGCATCGGCGTGGTGCGGGACTGGGAAGGGCTGACCCGGCAGGTGCGCGTCATCCGCAAGGAGCTGGACGACGACGCGCTGGCGGAGGAGTTCATCGAGGGGCGGGAGATGTACGTGTGCGTGATCGGCGACAGCGCCCACCCGGAGATCCTCCCCATCGTGGAGCTGGACTTCGGCAAGTGGAACGCGGAGGAGCCGAAGATCGCCGACCGGAAGGTGAAGTTCGGGCCGGAGACGCAGGACTCCCCCAAGCTGGTCTTCCCGCGGGAGATCTCGGACGAGCTGCGCGGGAGGATCGAGCGCGCGGCGCTGATCGCCTACCGCGCCCTCAAGCTGCGCGACTACGCGCGCATCGACTTCCGCATCTCCGGGCAGGCCAACGAGCCGTACATCCTGGAGGTCAACCCCAATCCGTACCTCGCCCAGGACTGCGAGGTGGCGATCGCCGCCAAGGAGAAGGGGATCTCCTACGCGCAGCTGGTGGGGCGGATCGTCGAGTCGGCGGCGGCGCGCTGCAAGCTGCTCAAGCCCAAGGAGCCCAAGGGTTCAGCCTCGCCCAAGCCTGACGAGACCGGCGCGACGCAGGCGCCGTGATCTGGTAGTCCCCGAGGCATGGCGGAGACGACCCTGGACCTGCGCGACCTCCCGCGCGCCGAGGCGTACGCGCAGCTGGAGAAGCAGGCGCGGAGCGTGCTGGAGGGCGCGCTTGACGAGGTGGCGGCGATGGCCACCTGGAGCTGCCTGCTCCACCACGCGTTCGGGCACCTGTGGACGGGGTTCTACCGGGTGGTGGAGCCGGGGAAGCGGCTCCGGGTGGGGCCGTACCAGGGGACGCTGGGGTGCCTGGAGATCGCCTTCGGGCGCGGGGTGTGCGGGACGGCGGCGGCGCGCGGGGAGACGGTGGTGGTGCGGGACGTGGAGCAGTTCCCCGGGCACATCGCGTGCGACTCGAGGTCGAAGTCGGAGATCGTGGTGCCGGTGTTCGGGCGGGAGAAGGCGCTGATCGCGGTGCTGGACATCGACTCCGACCGGGTGGGCGCGTTCGGGGAAGAGGACCGCGTCGCGCTGGAGCGGCTGATGGGGTGGTTCCAGCGATGACCGCCTCCGGCGCCGAGGTGCCCTGGCGCTTCCAGTTCTCCGGGACGCTGAAGGGCATCTACGTGATGCGGTACCTGATGTTCTCCGGGGGCGCGGGCATCGCGCTCGCGGTGGCGCAGCGGGCGTACGACGGGCGCGTGGGCATCGGGCTCGCCTTCGGGCTGCTGGTGGGGCTGTTCCTCTTCCGCGGTCAGCTCCGGCCGTTCCGCGTGCCGGCGATGGGGCTGGGGCGCGAGCAGCTCCACTTCGTGCTCAAGAAGCAGGACAAGGCGCTGGAGTGGGCGAAGGTGACGTCGGTGTCGGCGCACGACCGGTACGTGGCGCTGGTGCTGGAGGGCGGCGGGTCGATGGAGATCCTGGCGCGGGACTACGGGCTCTCCTCGCAGGCGCTGGCCACGCTGCTGCAGGGGTTCCTCCAGCCGGTGCGCCGGAACCTGCTGCCTCCGGATGCCGAGGTGCGGCGCGCGCTGGGCGTCGCGTAGCATCCGCGCCCTATGAGGCGCTCCCCGTTCCGTCCGCTGCTGTGGATCTGCGCGCTCGCCGCCCCCGCGCTCGCGGGCGACCCCGGACTGGGAGACGGCCACTGGGGCCCGCTCAACCTCCGCTACGCCACGGCGAGCCTCAACCGCTCCACCCCGCTCCAGGGCGCCTCGGCGGGGACGGTGCTCCCGGTGGCCAGCACCGCGGGGTTCAGCGCCGGGGACCTGGTGATGGTGTACCAGGCGCAGGAGGTGATGGCGCTGGACTCGGGGACGGCGGGGCCGCTGGACCTGACCGCCACCGGGGCGGGGCGCTTCGAGCTGGCGCGCGTCGCGCGGGTGGACGGCGGGACGGCGCTGGAGCTGGACGCGCCGCTGAGCGCGGCGTTTCCGGGCGGCGGGCTGGCGCAGGTGATGCTGGTGCCGGAGTTCACGTCGGTGACGATCTCCACCGGGAGCATGCTCACCGCCCAGCCGTGGAACGGGAGCTCGGGCGGCGTGATCACCTTCCTCTCCCAGGGGGCGGTGGTGAACGACGGGGAGATCACCGCCACCGGCGCCGGGTTCCGCGGAGGGCTCTCGAACACGAACCAGACGTGCACCGGGCCGGGCGGGCTGGACGGGGTGCCGAACGCGGGCAAGGGCGAGGGGTTGGTGCAGGGGCGCTACGGGGCGTCGTTCGCCGGGCGCGGGAACGTGGGGAACGGCGGCGGCGGCGGGGACACGTGCAATGCCGGAGGTGGCGGAGGTGGGAATGGGGGTGAGGGTGGCAAGGGCGGCTGGGCCGCGCAGTCCATGAACGACGTGGGAGGCCTGGGAGGCGCGGCGCTGACGTTCCTGCTGTTCGACGAGCGGCTCCCGCTCGGCGGCGGCGGCGGCGCCGGGCAGAGCAACGCGAGCGAGGGCGGCCCGGGCGGCCCCGGCGGCGGGGTGGTGTGGTTCCGCGCGCTGGAGCTGACGGGCGCGGGGGCGATCTCGGCGGACGGGCTCAACGGGGTGGACGCGGGGCCGAACAACCCGAGCGACGGCGCGGGCGGCGGCGGCGCGGGCGGCACCATCTCCGTCCACGTCGCCGGCCTGGCGCAGTGCGGGCTCTTGCGCGCGCGGGGCGGCGACGGCGGCGACACGCCGGAATTCCAGGCGACCGGCGGTCCCTGCGGTCCGGGCGGCGGTGGAGGCGGCGGGAGGATCCTCATCCAGGCGGCGGACGCGACGGGCTGCCCCACGTCCGCGAGCGGCGGCAACTCGGGCATCCAGCCCGACCCGACGTGGCCGGTCTACTTCGGCGCCACGCCGGACGCGGGCGGCCGGGCGCCGTACCAGGGCTCGGTCAGGGTGGTGGGACCCGGCCTCGACGCCGGGCTCGTCGCGGACGCAGGCCAGGACGCGGGGGTCGACGGCGGCACCCAGCTCAGCGTGTGCGTTCCAACGGCGGTCGGCTGCGGGTGCTCGGAGATCGGGCCGGGGACGCTGGGGTTGGTGGCGGTGATGCTGGCGCTGGGTGCGCTGCGCAAGGCCAACCGGAGGAGTGGTCCTGTCAGCTGAGGCGTGGAAGGGGTGATCGCACCGGCGCACGCCGGGTGCGTAAGCGCGCTCGCTCCCAGCACCTCCAACGCCGGCTCCTCGACGTCGGGCGGCCGGCGCGACCCTCTCCCGCTCCCCGGGTGCCGTGAGGAACCGAAGACATCTCCGCGCGCAGTATGGCCGCGCCCGACCCGGCGCCAGTACATTCCCCTCGATGTTGCGTGATGCTCCCGTCCGCGCGCGTCCGCCGTCGTCAGTCCGCTACAGCGTCCGGTGCATCACCAGCGCATCGACGAAGCCATGCGTCGGATGACGAAAGACGGCAGGCATGCGGCCGATGATGGCGAACCCGAAGCTTTGCCAGAGCCGGACGGCGCGCTCGTTGGTGGCCACGACGAAGTTGAACTGCATGGCAGCGAAGTCGCGGGAGCGGGCATGATCGAGCGAGTGCGCGCACATCGCGCGCGCCACTCCACGGCCCGCAGCACGGGCGTCCGTCATGTACGCGCAGTTCGCGACGTGGGCGCCACCGCCGCGCTGGTTCGCCTGGATGAAGTAGGTGCCGACGACGGCCCCGTCCAGTTCCGCAACGAAGACTTCGTGCGCCGGGGCCATCCAATGCTCGAGCGCCTCCGCCTTTCCCCAGTCGCGCGGCAACGCGTACGTTTCCCCGGCCCGGAGAACGGGCTCGATGATGCGCCAGAGCGCATCGCGATCCTCGAGAGTGGCCGGTCGCACGAGCATCCGAGCCCGCCAATATTGCGTTTTGGCCGTCCGCGCGGAGCTCGAAACGTGTGGCCTGAGCGTTGAGCTGCCGGACTTGCGCCCATGGCAAGGAAGCGCGGGGCGCCTGACGAAGCCCGACGAGAAGGCGTGGTGTCGCCGGACCTCGTCTGGGCCGCGCGGTGGACGCCGGCCGGTCGCCGTGGCCGGGCCTCCTCTAACGGCCCTGGCGGGCCGGGCGGCGCCGCCCTTCAGGGCCGCCGCCGCGCCTCAGGGGAGGGCGGGCGCGAATGGATCGGGCCTGGTCAGCGGCAGCGGGCGGCCGATCAGCACCGGGTTGACCCCCCTGAGCACGCCGGTGCGCTTCAGCTCGGCGAAGTCGCTCAGCGCCCGCTGCACCATCCACCCCGGCTCGGACGCCAGCCGCTGCAGCGACTCCTCGTCCGGCGGCGCGGTCTGGTCCACGTGCACCTGGTACCAGCCGCGCGTCCGGGCGAAGACGGTGCGCCGCAGACCGGCCTTCGCGGGGGAAGCGGCGAACTGCACCTCGGTGAAGTCTCCTGGCTTCGGTTGCACCAGGAAGCGGTCGTCCGTGGCGTTCAGCTCCGCCCTCACGTCCCGGCCATCCTGGTCGCGCGCGCTCAGGGCCGGCTGGACCGTCATCTGGACCGCTTGCTCTTCCGAGCCCAGCCTGAGGCTGTCGAACGTCCAGAACGCCATCGGCGGATCCAGCTTGATCCGGATCCGCTGCCCGTTCA
The DNA here is from genome assembly GCA_035637895.1 of Myxococcaceae bacterium. GTDB lineage: Bacteria > Myxococcota > Myxococcia > Myxococcales > Myxococcaceae > DASRBA01. The sequence goes on along the minus strand of DASRBA010000331.1, from coordinate 6,206 downwards.
CCCCGTGCAGGTCCAGCGGCACTGCCCGCAGCTCCGGAGCCACCGGACCCCCGCCGGTGATGACGCCCCGGCGCTCCCACCGGTCCCCCACCTGGACCTGCACCGCCAGCGTGAAGAGCTCCTCGCGCTCGCCCCAGCGGCGGATTTCCTCCTGGTACGAGGGGCTGGCGTTGACCGCGGCGTAGAACGCCTCCAGCTGGTTGCCCCGTAGGCTCAGCAGGGTGCGCAACATGGTCGCTCCCCACATCCCGGTGGAGGCGCCGGTGACGAGGTAGACCGGCCCGCCGCCTGCGGGGCGCTCGAACTCCAGGGTGAGGTGGTTGCGAGTGTCGTTCAGCGGCAGGCGGGTCGCCAGGTCGTCCAGGTCGGCCGTCCAGGTCCGTCGATCCTCCTGGGCCAGGGTGCCGGTGAGGTCGGCGCCCCGCTCGTCGGACGCCCGCACCGGCGGCCGCAAGTCCCTGAAGGCGTGCACGCCGCCCTGCCGGTCCATCACCGCCTTCGAGCCCTCCGGGTGATCGATCTCCAGCAGTTCGAGGTTATTGGTGTGCTGGGTCTCGTCCATCTCGTTGGTCAGCAGCAAGCGGTAGCGCCCGCCGACCGCCGCCAGGTGCTCCAACTCGGAGGAGTCCGTCCGCTCGAAGGCCGCCACCGTCGCGCCCCCGTACGGCTCTCCGTCCAGGACGTACTGCTTGCCGTCCCAGGAGTAGATGAATGGGCAGGAGCTGAGCAGCGCGATCACGAGCAGCAGGGCGAGCGCCCCGACGATGGAGCCGGCGATCACGAGCACCGTCACCAGCACGGACCCCACGACATTCACGTCCGGGAGCACCAGGGCCCCGATTTCCTCAGGGCGCAGGGTGTACTCCTGCCCGGGCGCGCCCTCCTGGCCGGCGCGGCAACGGACCTGCGTCACCTCGCGCCCGCTCTTCGGGTCCACGGCCGGTGCCCGCTCCCACTGCTTGCACTCCCCCGGCGGGCAGGTGATCCGCACCAATTCCTGGCTGGTCTGGGGGTCCACGCTCCGCCGCGCCTTGCCGCGCTCGCAGGCCTTGCGGTCGCCCGTCGCCGTCAGGAAGGCGGCGATCTCCAGCCCATCCGCCGAGCGGAGCTGGGCCCGCGGGGACGACGCTTCCTCGGCGTTCAACAACAGCTTGCGCTCGCCGCGCAGCACGCACGCCAGCGCCAGCCCCAGCGCGACCGCCCACAGCCCGATCCGGACCCTGCTCGCTCTTGCTCTCATGTCAGCGCATAGCCTCCGTCCACGTCGATCACCTGTCCGTCGATCCACGAAGCGCCGGGCCCGGTGACGAAATCCAGCGCTGCGGCGATCTCGTCCGGTGCCCCCAGCCGGCCCAGGGGCGTCCGCGCCAGGGCGGCATCGCGCACCCCCGCCGGGAAGTGCGACAGCACGTCGCCTTCCACCAACCCGGCTCGGATGGCGTTCACCCGGATGCCCTGCGGGCCCAACTCCACCGCCAGCCCCCGCACCACCGCCTCCAGCGCCGCCTTCGCCGGCCCGAGCGCGCCGTAGGCCGGCACGAAGCGGGAGCTGCCCAGGCTGGAGACGGCGGCGACCGCTCCCCGGCAGAGCGCGAGTGGCTCCAGCAGCTCCGCCACCAGATCGAGCAGGCTCCGCGCCGACACCTCCAGCGTGAGGTTCCACTGGTTGGGCTTGACGCGCACCAGCGGCTTGAAGGCCGTCACCGCCGCGCAGTGGATGAGCCGGTGGCACCGGTCCCCGAGGCCGGCGGCCGCTGCTCTCAGCCGGGCGCGCACCTCCGGGTCCGCGACGTTGCCGCGGACCAGGCAGACCTGCCGGCCGCCCCGCCGCAGCTCCTCCGCCAGCGCCTCCGCGGCGCGCTGGTCCTGGAGGTAGCCGAGGACCAGGTCGTGCCCCGCGGCGGCCAACCGGCGGGCGGTGGCGGCGCCGATGCCGCGCGTCCCGCCGGCGATCACCGCCACCTGCGCGGGCCCGGCCTCAGGCATGGACAGCCGCCTCCAGCCGCATGACCACGTAGCTGCCCAGCGCCTCCACCGTGAGGGCGGCGCGGAACGCCTCCTCGGTGACGCCGTCGCCGAAGGTCCTGGCCAGGTCCTCGTTGCTGATGCCGAACCCGAAGGACCGCTCCAGGCGGAAGCGCAGGTCCAGCAGGTCGATGCTCTCCGCGCCCAGCTCGATCATCAGCTTGGCCTCGGGCGTGGCGCGCTCGACGGCGAGCCCCAGCGTCTCGGCCACCAGCTTCCGGACTGTCTCCCGCACCTCGATCTCACTCATCGCGCGCTCCTCCGGCACGCGCCACGGCGCACGCCAACATCCCTCCGTCCACGGGAACCACCGCGCCGCTGACGTAGTCGGCGTCCTCGGACGCCAGGAAAGCGACCACCGCCCCCACCTCCGCCGGCGTCCCGGGCCGGCCGGCCGGCACCAGCCTCCGGAGCGCGGCGCCCATCCGCGCCACCGGTGTTCGTCCCATCCCGCCGTTCACGAACCCAGCCGCGACGGCGTTCACGGTGATCCGCCGGGGCCCCAGCTCCACCGCCAGCGCTCGAGTGAGGGCGTCCAGAGCGCCCTTGCTGGAGGCGTAGGCGCTGGTGCCCTGGGTCCCCCTGCTCCCCAGGACCGAGCTGACGTTGACGACCCGCCCGCGGCCGCAGGCCATCAGGTGGGGAAGCGCGGCCCGCACCACGTTGAGGGCGCCGGCGACGTTCACCGACAAGACCTTCTGGACCGCCTCCGGCTGGAGGTCGTTGAGCAGCCCGTCCGCCGTGCACCCGGCGGCGTTCACCACGGCGTGCAGCGCGCCGTGCCGCTCCACCACCGCTCGCACCGCCCGGTCGCACGCCGCCGGGTCGGCCACGTCGAACCCGAGCGCGGCGGCGTCCCGCCCGGCCGCGCGCAACTCCGCCGCCACGCGCTCGGCGGCCTCCGCCCCCCGGAGGTAGCCCACCACCACGTGCGCCCCGCGCCCGGCGAGCGCCCCGCAGATGGCCGAGCCCACGGCCCCGCTCCCGCCGGTGACCAGCGCGATCACTCGCCCCTCCAGCGCCGCAGCACCAGGCAGGCGTTCTGGCCCCCGAAGCCGAAGGAGCTCTTCAGCACCACGTCGAGCCGCGCCTCGCGGGCCTGGTTGGCGACCAGCGTCAGGTCGCACTCCGGATCCTGCTCGTCGATGTTGATGCTGGGCGGGGCGACCTGGTGCTGGAGTGCCAGCACGCAGGCCGCCAGCTCGATCGCCCCCGCCCCCGCCACCAGGTGGCCGACCTGGGACTTGGTGGAGCTGACCAGGAGCCGCCGGGTGTGCGGCCCGAAGACGGCGTGCAGCGCGCGCGCCTCGGTGCGGTCGTTCATCCGCGTGCCGGTGCCGTGCGCGTTGACGTACTGAACGTCGGCCGGCGCCGCGTGCGCGTCGGCCAGGGCCTGCTGCATCGCCTGCACCGACCCGTGCGCGTCCTCGGGCTCGTCGGTCACCCGGTAGGCGTCCGCCGCCGACGCGTACCCGCACAGCTCGGCCAGGATGGGCGCCCCGCGCCGGGTGGCGTGGGCCACCGTCTCCAGCGCGAGGACCACGCCCCCTTCGCCGATCACGAACCCATCCCGGCCGCGGTCGAATGGGCGGGCCGCCTGGGAGGGGGACTCGTTCCGGCGCGACAGCACTCCCAGCATCCCGAAACCGGTCAGGCCGGTGGGGTTGACCATGGCGTCGCCCCCGCCCGCGAGCATGGCGTCCGCCCGGCCACTCCTCAGCATCCGCAGCGCCTCGCCGACCGCCTGGGACGATGACGTGCAGGCGGTGCAGACGGTCAGGTTCTCACCCCGGAGTCCGTGCTCGATGGCGACGTGGGCGGCGGTGATGTTGGGCAGGAGTTGGAGGGGGAACAGCGGGTTGAACACCTGTGAGGCGAGGTCGTGCGCGGCCCGCTTCGCCTTCGCCTCGCGGATCTGCTGGGCCAGCTGGCCGAGCGCGTCCAGGTTCTCGATGTCGTGGTTGCCCACGCCGCCCATGCCCAGCGACACCCCGAACCGCTCCGCCGGAGGTGGAGCCGTCCGCAGCCCCGAGCCCTCCATGGCGAGCGCAGCCGCGCTGACCACGAATCCGGTGGCGCGGCCCATGAGCTTGAGCGACTTGCGGTTCTTGACGTAGCGACCCAGGTCCAGCCCGGAGTCGTCCACCTGGCAGGCGAAGCGGGTGGCGAACGGCGCCGGGTCGAACCGCGTGACGGGAGACGCGGCGGATGCCCCGGCAAGGATCCCCTTCCAGAACGGGCCGGTGCCCACTCCGAAGGGCGTCACCATCCCCAGCCCGGTGACGACGACCCGCGGGCTATCCATGACCCAGGCTCTCCAGCGGGTGGCGGTCGAAGCCGTGCAACTCGGCGCCCTCCATCCACGAGGCGTACAGCGACCGCACCACCGGGAGCGCGGCGCCGTAGAAGCCTTCGACGGGCAGGCCGGCGAAGCCGATGGTGGCGGTGGCGCAAACCACGCCGGCCTGGGTGATCTCCCCCGAGAGGACGGCCGACTCGCCCTGCTGTTGCTCGACCGCGAGGGAGATGCGCATCTCCGGCCCAGGGCGCACCGGCCGGCGGAACTTGGCGTCCCGGATGAAGATCGGAAGCGCCTTGTGACGGAACCCGGAGCTCACCTCCAGGAGGAAGGAGCCGGCCTGGGCGAAGCACTCGATCAGCAGCGCTCCGGGCATCACCGGTTGGGAGGGGAAATGCATCTGGAAATAGCTCTCGTTCCCGGAGACGCCGCGTACAGCCAAGATCCGCTCGCCGCGATGGAGCTGAAGCACCCGATCCACGAACAGGTAGCGCACGCGCCCTCCGGTTTCGCCCAGGGCATCCACTGACGCTCGGACCCGCTGGTGCAGTCGCTCATGTACCTGCCGGGAGGGGCGCCTCTCCATCCCCCGAATGGGGTATGACGCCTCTGTCGCGACGCTCACCTGGCCTTGGCGCGCCTCCGCGCGATCGCGAGCGGCACGTCGGTGGCGGCCATGGCCATCGAAATCCTCAAGGAGATCCTGGGCCACTACTCCGTGGTGGTGACTGAGCGGTACACGCGCCTCCGGCCCGATCTCTTCGCCGACCGGGAGCGCTCCACCCTCTCGCTCGCCTTGAACCCCGCGGCGTTCCCTTCCGGCGCCGGAGCCGTACAGGGAAGTGGGCGATCCGTCCGCCTCCTACCGTCAGGCGTCCGCCGCGTTCACCAGCCCCGTGCCCTGCACGCAGGCGAACACCACCTTCGCCGGTCCGGGGCTCACGCCGGCAGCTTCTCCCGGATCGCCCGCTCCAGCGTCTGCACCACCTCCGACAGCGGCAGCGCGCTGGAGTCCACCCGGACCGCGTCGTCCGCCGCCTTCAGCGGGGCCACCTCGCGCTCGGAGTCGTCCTTGTCCCGCTTCCGCTGGTCCACCAGCACCTCGCCCAGCGACCGGTCCACGCCCTTCTGGAACAGCTCCTCGAACCGCCGCCTCGCCCGCACCGCCTCATCCGCCTCGAGGAAGAACTTGGCGTCCGCGTCCGGAAACACCACCGTGCCGATGTCCCGGCCCTCCAGGATCGCCCCCCGCGGCGCGGACAGCGCCAGCCGCCGCTGCAGCGCCAGCAACCCCTCGCGCACCACCGGCCGGCTGGACACCGCGGACGCGCCCATGGAGATGTCCGGCGTCCGGATCGCCGAGGTCACGTCCTCCTCGGCGAGGAAGACCCGGTTCTCCTCCCCCACCACCTCGAACCGGACGTGGATGCGCCCCAGGAGCCAGCGGAGCTGGTCGTCATCGTCGTAGGCGATCCCCTCTCGCGACGCGAGCAGCGCCACGCACCGGTAGATCGCCCCCGTGTCCACCAGCGCGAACCCCAGCCGCCGCGCCAGGAGCTTCGACACCGTGGACTTCCCCGCCCCCGCCGGCCCGTCGATGGCGACGATGAACGGGCGCCCTTCGCTCCGCCCGCCGCTCACAGGATCTCCCTCATCGCGGCGATCAACCGTTCGCACTGGCTGGTCAGCCCCACGCTGATCCGCAGCGCGTTGGGGAACCCGTACCCCGGGATGGGCCGGGTGATCACCCCCCGGCGCAGGAGCTGCTCGAACACCGGCGCCGCCGGCCGCCCCAGGTCCGCGAACACGAAGTTGGCGTGGCTGTCCGGCACCTGGCACCCCAGCGCGCGCAGCTCCTTGGTGAGGTACTCCAGCCCGCGCC
>DASRBA010000330.1:0-16174 GCA_035637895.1 Myxococcaceae bacterium | reverse complement strand
CCTTGGCGTCCTTGATCCCCAGCGGCGCCAGCTTGGAGAGGAGCTGCTTGTCGTTGGCCAGCGCCCCGAGCGCCGAGTCGCGCACGGACGGGTCCTTGAGCAGCGTGCCCACCGCGGCGGCGGCCTGGTCCGGCTTGCCGGACGCGATGGCGTCGAACGCCTTGCGCGTCTCCGGGTTGGTGAGGACCTTCTTCACCAGCGCCTGGTCGGAGAGCAGCGCTCGCGCTACGCCCAGCGCGCCCGTCTCGGGGAGGGCGGCGGCGGCCTTGGTGATCGCCTTGGTCGCCGCGTCGGGCCCGGCGGCGGTGGCGGCGTCGCCCAGCGCCCGGAGCGCGCCGGTGGCGTCGCCCTTGCCCAGCGCCTCGCCCGCCTTGAGGAGGTCCGGCAGCGCGCGGCCGGCCGCCTTCACGTCGTCGGCGGTGAGGCCCAGCTTGTCGAGGCCGGCCTTCAGCGGCGGGCTGGCGAGGGCCGCGTCGATGACGGCGCCGCCGGCGGGGGAGGAGGCGATGTCCTTGAGGGCGGAGAGGTCGCCGCCGGCGAGCTTGCCCACCGCGGCCGGGAGCTTCTGGTCCGTGAGGAGGGCGGTGACCGCCTTCTGGTCCTGGAGGATGGCGCGCGCCACGCCGCCGGGGCCGGACTGCGGGAGGGTGGCGCCGATCTTCGAGGCGAGCTTGGCGATGGGCTCGGGGCCGACCTGCTTGGCGGCGTCGCCGAGGGCGGCGAGCGCGTCGCCGATCTTGCCGCTGCCCAGGGCCTCTCCCGCCTTGATCAGGTCCGGCACGCCCTTGGCGAGGGACTTGGCGTCGGCGGGGGTGAGGCCCAGCTTGTCGAGGCCCGCCTTCACCGGGGCGCTGTTGAGGGCCGCGTCGGTGACGGCGGCGCCGGCCGGGGAGGAGGCGATGTCCTTGAGGGCGGAGAGGTCGCCGCCGGCCAGCTTGCCCACGGCGGTGCGGAGGGCGGGGTCGGTGAGGACGGCGGAGACGGCCTTCTGGTCCTTGAGGACGGCGCGCGCCACGCCGCCGGCGCCGGTCTCGGGCAGGCGGTCGGCGACCTTGGAGATGACCTTGGCGACGGGTTCGGGGCCGACCTGCTTGGCGGCGTCGCCGAGGGCGGAGAGCGCGCCGCTGAAGTCGTTCCGGCCGACGGCCTCGCCCGCCTTGAGGAGATCAGGCAGGCCCTTGGCGAGTGTCTTGGCGTCGGCGGGGGTGAGGCCCAGCTTGTCGAGGCCCGCCTTCACCGGAGCGCTGTTGAGCGCCGCGTCGGTGACGGCGGCGCCGGCCGGGGAGGAGGCGATGTCCTTGATGGCGGAGAAGTCGCCGCCGGCCAGCTTGCCCACGGCGGTGCGGAGGGCGGGATCGGTGACGACGGCGGTGACGGCCTTCTGGTCCTTGAGGACGGCGCGCGCGACGCCGCCGGCGCCGGTTTCCGGGAGGCGGTCCGCGATCTTCGAGGCGACCTGCGTCACGACCTCGGTCCCGGCGGACTTGCCCGCGCGGCCGAGCGCGTCGAGCGCGCCCGCGTAGTCGCCGGAGGCCGCCTTCTTCGCCGCGGCCTGGAGCTCCGGCGCTGCCGCGCTGCCCGCCTTGGTGAGGAGCTCCTTGGGGAGCTCGATGGGTGAGCCGGGCTTGGGAGCCGTCGCCGCCGCCGTGGAGCTCGTTGGCGCGGTGCCGTTCGCATTCGGCGCCGGCGTCGCCGGTGCGGCTGACGACTCTGCCGCCGCTCCGGATCTCGTCACCGGCTTCGCGCCGGCCGTGTCCGGCGCCGTCGCTGCCGGCGCGGGCGCGTTCGTCGTCGCAGCGCCTTGAGCGGTGCCGGCCGGAGGCCCACCCTGGAGCCTCGTCACCGCCGCGTCGAGCGCGGCCAGCGACGGCCCCGTGAGCGCGCCGCCCTTCACCGCCTTGGCGCGTTCGCTCTGCAGGAACCCCAGCTCCGCCTTCACCGTCCCCGCGTCCCCGCTGCTGGACGCCTCCTCCGCCCGCTCCAGGTGCCGGACCGCGTTGGCCGCCGCCTGCGCGTACTTGTGCTCCACGCCGCCGCGCTCCAGCAGGTCGCGCAGCTCCGCCGCGTTGGGCAGCTTCCCGCTCTCCGCCTGGGAGATCGCATTCTGCAGCGCGCCGCCCGACGACCTCGCCGCGTTGGCCGCCGCGGCCTCCGGCAAATTCGCGTACGCGATCTCCCGCACCGTCCCCGCATCCGACGGCGTGAGCACGCCCGCCTTCTCCGCTCGCCCGATCGCCGACTCCAGCCCCGACGCGTCATGCCCGCCCGCGGCGAGCGTCGCCTGGTAGCTCTTCAGCACGTCGCCCGCGGTGGCGGCCTTCTCCGCCGGCACGCCGGCCTTCTGCAACAGCCCCTGGATCTCTTGCGCGCGCTGCTCCACCGGCGCGCCGTCGATCTTCCCTCCCGGCCCGAGCGCGCCCAGCGACCCGAACAGCTGCTGCTTCGCCGCCGCGATCTCCTTCCCCTCGTCCGTCTTCGGCTGGTCCAGCGTGCCGCGCCCCTCGCGCTCGTAGCTGCTCTGGACACTCGTCTGCTGGACCTGATTGACGGTCTCCGTCTTCTGCGGGGCCGCGGGCTCCGGGGGCGCAGGGGGCGCCTCCACCGGCTCCTGGGCCGGCGGCGTCAACGCGGGATTGGGGGAATCGCCAACTCCACCGATGGACATGTCGAGACCGCCTCCCCGCTGGTACGCGGGACGCCGCACTTCGGATTCACGCCTTCGACGTGGCGACCTCCACCACCTCATCCACGTCCGAATTGTCCCCGAAGTCGTCGTTGATCCACGCGAAGGGCACGTTCCCGTCCGGCCGGATCACGTGCGTCGCGCCCAGGAATTCCGTGTGCTTGCCCATGGGGCTGCCGATCCCGGAGATGGCGCCGCTGGAGAGCGCGCGCACGCTGGCGGTGAGCACCTTGGGGTTCACCCAGTTGAGCTGCGAGCTCTTCTTCACCTGCACCGCGCGGTAGCTGAGCAGCCCGTCATCCACCAGCACCGGGAACTTCAGCCCGTACTTGGACTTGAACTCCCGGGCCACCGGCATGTCCCCGGTGCCCACCGCGCAGACCGCCACCCCGGCGGCGGTGAGCTGGTCCTGGTGGTCGCGCAACTGCGCGGCGTGCTCGCGACAGAACAGTCACCCGAAGTGGCGCAGGTGCACGATGATCAGCGTGTGCTTCGCCCACAGGTCGCCGAGGCGGACCTGCTTTCCTTCCGCCTCCGGCAGCACCACCGATCCGAGCTTCGACAGCAGGTCTGGTTGAGGGACGACGCGAGACATGGGGGGGACCCCGATCAATACACGCTTGGCGCGCGCTCGGGAACCGGGCCGAACCGGCCGGCCTGGAAGTCCTGGAACGCCTGGACGATCTGCTCGCGGGTGTTCATCACGAACGGCCCGTAGGACACCACCGGCTCCCGCAGCGGCCGCCCGCTGAAGAGCAGGAACCGCAGCGGCTGATGCGCGGTCGCCGCCAGCTCCGTGACCCCGTCGCGCTCCTCGCTCGCCGAGAGCTGCGCCACCTGCCCCGCGCGGAGGACCTGCTCGCCCGGGCCGAAGCGCCCCTCGCCCGCCAGCGCGTACACGAAGCCGTTGTCTCCGGCGGGGAACTCCTGGACGAACCGCGCGCCCGCCTCCACCGTCACCTCCACCATCGTCACCGGGACGTGGTTGCGCGCCGGGCCGGTCACCTCGCCCGACCGCCCGGAGAACACGCGCGCCTCGAACCCCGGGCCCCGGCGCACGGGCATCTGGGCGCCCGCGAGGTCCTGGTAGGCCGCGGGGATCATCTTCTCCGCCGCCGGGAGGTTGAGCCACAGCTGGAGCGAGTGCACCGGCCTCCCGCCGAGCGCCTTCTCGCTGTGGATGATCCCGCCCCCGGCCGTCATCCACTGCGCGTCCCCCGGCCCGATCACGCCGTGCCCGCCGCGGTTGTCGCGGTGCTCCACCTCCCCCTCCAGGACGAAGGTCACCGTCTCGATCCCGCGGTGCGGGTGCCAGTCGAACCCCACCGTGCTGAACCAGTCCTCGGCCAGCATCAAGAAGGGGTCGAACAGCGCCCAGCCCCCCGGCGGGAGGACCAGCGCCTTGTCCTCCACCTGCCCGTCGGCGCCGAGGCGCTGCGGGGTGCGGATGGAGGTGAGCGAACGCTGTGGCTTCCGGGCCGGATCTCTGTCTTGCAACGACATCTGTGCTCCCATGACGACATCAAGATGCGCGGCCGGTCCCCGCGTTGCGCGCTAACGTGCTGCGGCATATGGCCACCCGGGAGCTGGCGGAGAGGTCGTTCCTGGTCACCGGCGCCAGCTCCGGCATCGGCCGGGCGGTGCTGGAGGCGCTGGTCGCGCGCGGCGCGAGCGTGACGGCGGCGACGCGCTCGGAGGCGAAGACGCGGCCGCTGCTGGACGAGCTGCGGCGGCAGCACCCGGGCGCGGACGTGCTCTGGCTGCCGCTGGACCTGTCGGACCTGGCCTCGGTGGCGCAGGCCGCGGAGGTCTTCCTCCAGTCCGGGCGGCCGCTGCACGTGCTGATCAACAACGCCGGGGTGGCGGGCGGCAAGGGGCTGACGCGCGACGGCTTCGAGCTCACCGTCGGGACCAACCACCTGGGGCCGTTCCTGCTCACCGAACGGCTCCTCCCGCGCCTGCGCGAAGCGCCCGCCGCCCGCATCGTCAACGTGGCGAGCATGGCGGCGCGCATCCCCAAGTACATCGACTGGGAGGACTTCATCCACCCCGGCCGCGGCGCGGGCGATCGCTACCGCCGCTACGGTCTCTCCAAGCTCTTCAACGCGATGCACGCGCGCGAGCTGGCGAAGCGGCTGGAGGGCACGCGCGTCACCACCTGCTCCCTGCACCCCGGGGTGATCGCCAGCGACGTGTGGCGGGAGCTGCCGCGCCCGCTCCAGGCGGTGACGAAGCTCTTCATGGGCACCAACCAGGAGGGGGCGGAGAAGGTGCTGCACTGCGCCCTCTCGCCGGAGGTGGAGAAGAGCAGCGGCCGCTTCTTCCACCGCTTCAAGGAGCTCGTGCCGAACCCGCTGGCGGAGAACGACGCGCTCTGCGAGGAGCTGTACCGCCGCAGCGAAGCGCTGGTGGCGCAGGCGCTGAAGGCGAGAGCGGCGGCCTGACGCGCGCGCTCGCCACCGGTGCGTCGGCGGCTACGCAGTCCAGCTCCTCCAGGGCTGTGCAGGGGGTTGCACACGTCCTGGCGTGACGCCGGGTTGTAGGCTGCTTCGCTCCGGGTTCAGTTATTGCCTGTGACCGGCCCCATGCGCCCCTCCGCAGCCCTTGCCCTGCTCTGCGCGCTCCCCGCGGCCGCCGCCGAGATCACGCCGTCACCCTCGCCGGTGCGACTGACCTACTCGAAGGAAGCGTTCCATCCCTGGAGCGTCGACACCGGCTGGATGCCGGAGACGGGCCCGGTGCAGGTCCGCTTCATCGGCTTCGTCGGCGGCGGGATGAACGCGCGCTGCGACGGCGCGGTCCACCTCGCGTGGCCACAGTCGCAGCTCTGGGTGGACGCGCCCGACGGCGCCGGCGCGCTGGCGATGGACCTGGGCGTCGAGCTGCAGACGTACCTGCACCTCGAGCTCGACGCGGCCGGGCAGCACTTCAGCTGGGAAGGGCCGATCCCGATCTTCCCGGGCTTCGACTACCGCTTCGCGGACACCGGCGCGTTCACCCCGTTCCTGCTCGACGGACAGCAGCCCGCGTCGGTGACGGTCTCCGACGACATCCAGCAGACGGAGCTGTTCAACTACTCGTTCACCGACCAGCTCATCCCCATCCCCGGCATCGAGGGCGCCATCGAGGTGAGCGCGGGCGGGCTGATGGACCTGGCGATGCGCGGCAAGCGCGTCTCGTTCCCCGAAGGGGAGGTGCTGCGCCACGGCGACCTCGTCCCCGCGGCGGCGCAGGCGGGGCAGGCGTACCAGACCAGCGCCGGCTACGACGCCGACGTGACGTACCAGGGCTCGCTGCTCCTGGAGCCGGCGGTGGTGGTGCACGTCGGGCCGCTGGAGTGGGACCTGGCGCGGTTCGAGCTGCCGTACCCGCTTCCGCCCATCACCGAGACGTGGACCTTCGCCGCGCAGCCGGCCGCCTTCGACGTGCCCGGTGACGGGACGCCGGACGCGGGCACGCCGCCGGACGGTGGCAGTAGCGGTGATGGTGGGACCGGAGGTGGTGGCGGGGTCGATGCCGGTCGCGATGGCGGTGTCGACGCCGGCGGCGGCGGGAATCCCGACGCGGGCAACGGCTCACCCGGAGGCGATCCGGATCCGCCCGGGTGCGGGTGCGCGGGTGGCGGCGGCGCGGGTCCGCTGGCGCTGCTGGGGCTCCTCGCCTTTGCCGGGTGGCGCCGTCAGCGGGTCGCGGTCCAGACGGGGAGCTGCCACACGGCGTAGCCCCGCGGGTCGCGCACGCAAGCGATCAGCTCCCTCCACCACTGGAGGACGTCCTCCCGGCTCATCGCGTTGCCCTCGCAGATGACGTCCGTGTAGCCGTCCCGCCACGCCTCGATCTGCGCCGCCAGGTTGCGCGGCATCGACTCGTCGGACATCTCCCGCTGGTGCGGGTTGTGCTCGTGTGCCATCGGTCGGCCGGTGTCTAGCAGACGCCGCCGCCCCCGGCCGTCTGGTGTACACAGGGAGCATGGCGAACGGGCGCGCGCGAGAGCCGGTGGCGTGGGTGGTGGCCGCGCTCGCCGGCGCCGTGGCGCTGGGCGTGGCGGTGCGCGCGGCGGCGGCGGACGTGCGCGAGTCGCAGCGTGAGCCCCAGGCGCCGTACGCCACCTCCGCCGGGTGCCTCGCCTGCCACCCGGACCACGACGCCTCCTGGCGGCGGACCTTCCACCGGACGATGACGCAGCAGGCGACGCCGTCGTCCGTGGTCGGCGATTTCTCCGGGCGGGAGTACCGCGCGCTCGGCGTCACCTCGCGGTTCCTCCGGCAGGGGGACCGCTTCTTCATCGAGACGCTGAACGGGGTAGGGGAGATGAAGCGGTACGAGGTGCTCCGCACCGTCGGCTCGCGGCGGTACCAGCAGTACCTCACCCGCGAAGGCGACCGCTACGTGCGGCTGCCGCTGGCCTGGGACATCGAAGAGCGGCGGTGGTTCCACCTCGACGCCGGGTTCCTGGACCCCGACGGCACGGACTTCAACCACCACCGCGCGCTCTGGGACGGCAACTGCATCTTCTGCCACAACACCGGGCCGCGCCCCGGCTTCGACTGGTCGAACCGGACGTTCGACAGCAGCGTGGAGGAGCTGGGCATCGCGTGCGAGGCGTGCCACGGGCCGGGCACCTTCCACGCGGAGCGCAACCGCAACCCGGTCCGCCGCTACTGGCTCCACGTCACCCGCGAGCCGGACCCCACCATCGTCACCCCGACGCGGCTCTCCCCCGCGCGGTCGGTGCAGGTGTGCGGACACTGTCATGGCCAGCGGCTGCCCAACCCCTCCGACCGGATCCGCCAGCTCATGTCCGACGGGGATCCGTTCCGGCCGGGCGACGACCTGGGCGAGTACACCACCCCGCTGCAGATGGGGTCGTCGCTGCCGGGCGTGGACGTGCCGGCGCGCTTCTGGAGGGACGGGACGCCGCGGCTGACCGCGTACGAGTACCAGGGCCTGCTGATGTCGAAGGACTTCAAGGGCGGCGCGGAGGGCGGGCTGACGTGCGAGCACTGCCACCGGATGCACTCGGGGGATCCGAAGGGGATGATCCCTCCGGCGATGCGCGGGCCGGACGCGTGCCGGTCCTGCCACGGGGAGATCGTCGCGAAGGCGGCGGAGCACAGCGGGCACCGCGCGGGCGGGAGCGGGACGGATTGCTACGCGTGCCACCTGCCGAAGATCACCTACGGGCTCTTGAGGATGCACCCCACGCACCGGATCCAGGACCCGGAGCCGGCGCGGGCGTGGCGCTCCCAGATGCCGGAGGCGTGCACGCTCTGCCACGCGGACCGGAGCGCGCGCTGGGCGGCGGAGTCGTGGGCGCGGATGTACCGGAAGGCGGTGCCGGAGGACCTGCCGGCGGAGACGGCGGCGGAGTCGGTGCGGGCGCTGCTGGGCGGGGACGTGGTGCAGCGGGCGGCGGCGGCGGAGTCGCTGGGGGACGAGCGGTCGTACACGGAGGACCCGGTGGCGCGGCTGTGGGCGGTGCCGTTCCTGGCCGCGGCGATGGAGCGGGATTCGTACCCGGCGGTGCGGCACCTGGCGGAGCGGGCGGCGCGGCGGCTGGTGGCGCGCGCGTCGGCGCGGTGGCCGGAGCTGGCGGCGAAGGCGAGGTCGACCCCGGACTTCGATCCGATGGATGCGCCCGCGCGGCGGGCGGCGGTGGCGGGGTGGTACCGGGGGCTGTGGGAGGGGTTGGACCGGAGCCGCGTGCCGCGGCCGGATGCGTCGGTTCCGCTCGACGAGCGGATGCTCCCCGTGGCATCGGTGATCGACCGGCTGGGCCGAACTACGCCCGAGCCGGCGGTGTCTATCGGAGAGTGAGCGTGGCGAAGAACGCGCAAGGGCAGGCGGCAACCGCGGCGACGGCGCCGGCGGCCGAGGTGCATGTGCGCGCGGGGTGGACGTTGCTGGCGCTGGGGCTGGCGTTCGGGGTGACGCTGGAGGCGCTGGAGGCGTTCCGCGTCTCGTGGGTGGTGGCGGACGCGTGGAGGAACCGGCTCTGGTCGCTGGCGCACTTCCACGCGGACGCGATGGGCCTGCTGAACCTGGTGTACCGGCCCTACGCGCGCGGCGCCGCCGAGTCGCGGGCGCTGGCCGCGGGCAGCGCGCTCATCCCGGTGGGGTTCGTGCTGGGGGGGCTGGCGCACAGCGAGGGGGATCCGGGGCTGGGGATCCTGCTGGTGCCGGTGGGCGCCACCCTCGTCATTTCGGTGGCGGTGAGGCAGGCGATCCGCGCCTGGCGGAAGAATGCATAGCAGTAGCGCTGCCTGGCAGGCCGCTCCCCAGCCTTGCCGAGAAGGCGGCAATGAGTTTGACAGCCCCGGCGAGCACGCGGGACCATACCGGCCGGCGCGGTTCACTCTGCAATGAGCTTGGCAGCGACAAACAATCCGGTTCAGCAGTTCGGCAAGTACCGACTGCTCAAGAAGCTCGCCCAGGGCGGGATGGCGGAGATCTTCCTCGCCGTCCAGCACGGGCCGCATGCGTTCGAGAAGGTGGTGGTGATCAAGCGCATGCTCCCCGAGCTGTGCGTCTCCTTCGACTTCGTCCAGATGTTCCTGGACGAAGCCCGGGTCGCGGCTCGCCTGGACCACCCGAACATCATCCGGATCTACGACTTCGGAGACTTCGAGGGCCAGTACTACCTGGCCATGGAGTACATCCCCGGCGAGGACCTGGCCTCGATCATCCAGCAGTGCAAGCGCACGCGGGCCAAGATCCCGGTGGAGCTGGTGCTGGATCTGATGATCAGCGCCGCCGAGGGCCTGCACCACGCGCACGAGATGGAGGACGGCCAGGGGAACTCGCTGGGCATCGTCCACCGGGACGTGAGCCCGTCCAACATCATCTGCGGCTACCAGGGGGCGGTGAAGGTCCTCGACTTCGGCGTGGCTCGCGCCAAGAACAACATCAGCAAGACCTCGCCGGGCGTGCGGAAGGGGACGCCCCAGTACCTCGCTCCGGAGCAGGCCCTGGGCGAGAGCGTGGACCGGCGCGCGGACATCTTCGCCCTGGGCCTGGTGATGCACGAGCTGCTGACCGGCAACCGGCTCTTCCAGCGCGAGAACGAGCACGCCACCATCAGCGCGATCATCGGCGACGACATCGTCCCCCCCAGCCTGTGGCGGCCGGAGCTCCCGGTGGAGATCGACCGGGTGGTGATGAAGGCGATGAGCCGGACCCCGGACGGCCGATACCCGTCGGCGCTCGAGATGGCGGCGGACATGAGCGCCTACCTGGCCGGGACGGACTACCTCCGCGGCACCGGCCAGGTGGAGTTCCTGACCTCCGCGTTCGGCGACGAGCGGAAGCGGGAGAAGCTGCGCCTGGCCCTCGGCGTCAATCCGGAGGAGCTGGTCGACGGGCCGAACCTGGCCCCGGTGCGCGACACCGGGGCCGTCCCGCTCCCGGCGCCGCGCCCCACGACCGGGCCGGGCCGCCCCTCGGACCGCCCCGGCTCCAGCCCCGGGGCGAGCAGCCCCAGCACCGGAGGGAGCGGCCCGAAACGCGGCGTGGCCGCGGCGCCCGCGACGCCCGCGCGGCGGAGCAACCCGCAAATGGCCGCGCGGCGGAGCAACCCGCAGCTGGTCGCGCCGTCGATCGCGCCGCTGGTTCCCCCGATCGAGCCCGTGCTCGCGCCGGCCGGCAGCGCGGCGCCCGCGGCCCACAAGCCCCTGGACAACGGCGCCACGCGGCCGATCACGCCGCCCGGCGCGAAGGCGGCTCCGTCGCCCGCGCCGTCGCCCGCCCGGCCTTCCAAGCCGCACGTCGCCCTGACGGTCGATGAGTTGTTTTCAGACCTGGGGGATTTGGCTACGAGCGGGCCGCTCCGGACGCCGTCTCCGCCCGCGGCGACGCATACCCCGGCTCCACCGGCGCCGGTTCGAACGCCCCCGCCGGCCCGCGGCGCGCCGCCTCGAGCCGAGGCGCCTCGAAGTCCACCCGCTGCCAGCGATCCGCTCTGGAGCGCGCCGCCGCCGAGCGCTCCGGCCGCGGCCAATCCGTTCACGGCCGCGCCGGCCACGAGCGATCCACTCTGGAGCGCGCCGCCGCCGAGCGCTCCGGTCGCAGCCAATCCATTCGCAGTGGCGCCGGCCAGGAGCGAGCCCATCCGGAGTGAGCCGGTGCGGAGTGAGCCGCCGCCGAGCGCTCCGGTTGCGGCCAATCCGTTCGCGGCTGCGCCGGCCAGGAGCGAGCCCGTCCGACCCGAGCAGGTCCAGGCGCCGGCTCCCGCCAGCACGGTGTCGCCGCCGGCTCCCGCGACGCGGCGGAAATCGCCGCTCCCGCTCGTGGCGGCGGCAGGCCTGGGCGTGGTCGTGATCGGGGCCGTCCTCTTCTTCGTCGGCAAGGGGGGCTCGGGCACGCAACAGACCCAGCCGACGCCTCCGACCGAGGTAAAGGCGCCTCCGACCGAGGTGAAGCAGCCTCCGACCGAGGTAAAGACGCCTCCGACCGAGGTGAAGACGCCTCCCACCGAGGTAAAAACGCCTCCCACCGAGGTAAAAACGCCTCCTCCCCCCACGGGTCTGCAGGTCGGCGGGCTCAAGCTGATGAACATTCCGGCGGGGGCGACGGCGACGCTCGACGGCGACGCGATCTCGGACCCGAGCAAGGAGCGCTACTTTCCGGCCGGGCCCCACGTGCTGGTGGTCGAGGCCAAGGGCTTCCTGCCGTTCAAGGCCGACATCGAGGTGGTCGTGGGGCAGGTCAAGCAGGTCGACGCGACGCTCAAGCCGCAGCCGACGGTGCCCAAGGGGACGGTCGAGATCAACTGCCAGCCCTGGTGCCAGATCACCGTGGACAAGAAGGACACCGGCAAGACGTCGCCGGCCAAGCTGAGCCTCACCGTGGGATCGCACACCTTGCTGCTCGCCAATCCTCCCGCCGGGCTGGCCAAGACGATCACGGTGGTGGTGCCGGAGGGCGGCACGGTCACCAAGGTCGTCAACCTCGAAGAGTGACGCGGGCCAGTCGCCCCGACCATGGCGGCCCCGGCGTCACAACCGCTCACCTCCTTCGGGAGCTACCGCATCCTGCGCCGGATCGCCCGCGGGGGCATGGCGGAGGTCTACCTGGCGGTGAAGGGTGGGCCGGGCGGGGTGGAGAAGGTGGTGGTGCTCAAGCGGATCCTCCCCGAGCTGAGCGAGGTCGACGAGTTCGTCCAGGTCTTCCTGGACGAGGCGCGGATCGCCGCGCGCCTGGACCACCCCAACATCGCCCACATCTACGACCTCGGCGAGTCGCAGTCCCAGTACTACCTGGCCATGGAGTACCTGCCAGGTGACGACCTGGCCTCGGTGATCCAGCAGTGCCAGCGCTCGCAGAAGCTGGCGCCCATCGAGTTCGCGGCGGAGGTGGTCGCCTCGGCGTGCGCGGGGCTGCACTTCGCCCACACGCTGGTCGACGGCTCCGGCCGGCCGCTGAACGTGGTCCACCGCGACGTGAGCCCCTCGAACGTGGTGGTGACCTACCTGGGCGAGGTGAAGGTGATCGACTTCGGCATCGCGCGCGCCGAGAGCAACCTGGTCCGCACCGGCGCCGGCAAGCCGAAGGGGAAGACGCTGTACATGTCTCCGGAGCAGGCCTCGGGCCAGCCGCTGGACCGCCGCTCCGACGTGTTCTCGATCGGCATCGTCCTGCACGAGCTGCTCACGACGAGGAGGCTCTTCCGGCGGCCGACGGAGGACGAGACCCTCCAGGCGGTGCTGGCCGATCGGATCGACGCCCCCAGCGCGCTCCGCCCCGAGATCCCCGCGGAGCTGGACCGGATCTGCATGAAGGCCCTCGCCCGGCCCCTCCACGAGCGCTACCAGTCGGCGGAGGCGCTGGGCGCGGACCTGGTGGCGTTCCTCACCTCGCGGCGGTTCGCGCGCGGGCCCGCGGCGATCGCCGACTTCATGGGGGCGCTGTTCCCGCCGGAGCGGAAGCTGAAGAAGATCCGCGTCGGCCAGGGCGGTCTCCCCGAGGGCGGGGCCGACCGCACGCCGACCATCGCCCCTGGCTACGAAGGGCTGACGCCGATCCGGACGGAGCCCCGCCTCGTCTCGCTCCCGCCCATCGCCGCCGAGCAGTCCGTTCCCACGCCGTCTCCGGTCGCCACCGGGGCCGCCCTCCCGGTCGCCGCCGCGCCGGCGCCTCCGGCCGCGGCGCGGGCCCCCCGGCCCTGGGCGCGATGGATCGTCGCCGGGACCGCGGTTGGGCTGAGCGCGGCGGGATTTGCCATCGGGGCGCTCTGGAGCCGGAAGGAGGAAGCGCCGCGGCCGCCCGCGCCGGTGACGGTGCCGGTGAAGGTGGTGGCGCAGACCCCGGCGCCGCCGCTTCCGGTCGCCGGGCTGACGCTGAGCGGGCTTCCCCCCGGGGTCTCCGTGGCCGTCGACGGGCACCCGGTGAAGGACCCTACGGCGGAGCTCTACCTGGAGGCCGGCTCGCACCAGGTGGTGGTCATCGGCGCCGGGTTCGCCTGGAGCGCCCCGGTGGAGCTGGCCGCCGGGGAGAAGCGCACGCTCCAGATGGTGATGGGACGCCAGCCGGCCCAGCCCACCCAGCCGGTCGCCAAGGGCTACGTCGAGGTGCTCTGCCAGCCGTGGTGCGAAATCGAGGTGGACGGGCGCACGACGGGGCGCACCTCACCCGCCCGGCTCGGGCTCAACCCCGGTGCCCACCGGCTCCGGTGCATCAACCCGGCGCTCGGGACGGCGAAGGACCAGGACGTGGTGGTGGAGGTAGACACCGCGCAGCGCGTGGTGTTCAACCTGGAGGAGTGAGCGCCGGCTTCGCCGGCGACCTCCGGGCTCAGGGCGAGAAGGTGAACAGCACGTTGGTCGCCTCGCCCGGCTTGACCTCGATCGCCGACGTGCGCGTGCCGAACTTCTCGTGCCACGCCTCGAGCACGTAGCTCCCCGGCGGCACGTCCTTGAGCTCGAACGTGCCGGTGTCGCCGGTGGTGGTGATGTACTTGCTGTCGGACACGACGACGTAGCCGACCTCCCAGGGGTGGGCCTCGCAGGTGACCTTGACGACGCCGCCCTTCTCCAGCTTCTTCTCCAGCGCCGGCGCGCCGGGCGCCAGCACCTCCTTGAAGAGGGACTGCGTGCCGGCCGCGGCGTTCACCTTGTGGGGAGTCGCGTCGCCGTTGGTGATCTTCAGCGCCTGTCCGGTCACCGCGCCCTGCACGCGCGGCCGGTAGACGCAGTTCTTCAGCTCCAGGGCCGCGGGCTCCGCCGGGGCGGCTCCGCCCGGGGGCGCGTTGCTGGAGATCCGCACCGCCACGTTCCGCAGCCGGCCGTTGGCGACCAGCACCTTCTCGTCCACCGCGGGCGCTTGCGGGCAGGCCGCGCTGGCCGCCTTCGGCAACGGCTCGTTGGGCGGCACCTGGCCGTTGAAGAGCACCTCGCCCTTGATCGACCCGGGGCCCGTCTTGGGGGGCACCGCCGCGGTGGCGTCCGGAGCGCCGTTCTCGGGTCCCTGCTTCTTCTCCGGGCACCCCAGGCTCGTCACCGCCGCGACTGCCAGCAAAGGCCAGAACAGGCTTCGCAATGTAGGGCGCCTCCTCACGTTGTGGCGCCTTGTAACAGAGGGATCCAGAAGGTCAAGCGCACTGCACACTCGCAGTTGAACGTGGGCAGGCGTACACTCGCTCGCGCTGTTGGGGGAGTAGTCGCGGTGGTCGCCCAGCGAGGGTGATCTCCGCATGCGGTGTTTGCGCCCTGCGAGGACGTGCCGCCGAGCTGGACCCCGTTGTTGCTGAGTGCATCGCGAACTGCAACCGGATCGGGACCCAGGGGATGGCCATGGGCGAGAACACTCGCGCGCGCGGCGGCAGCGTTGCCGTCGCGTCAGCGCGCCTGCTGAAGCTTCTTCCGTTGTTGGTCTGCCTGTCGCCGGCGGTCGCGCTGGCGCAAGCGACCAGGGTGGGATTCCTCACCCAGCCGAGCACCTCCACCGCGGGGGTCTCCATCTCGCCGGCGGTGCGAGTGGCGATCCAGGACCCGGTGGGCACGACGGTCACCACCTCGACCGCGCCCGTCACCCTGGCGATCAGCACCAACCCGGGCGGTGGGACGCTGTCGGGGACGCTGACCGTGAACGCGGTCGCCGGCATCGCGACGTTCTCCAACCTGTCCATCGACAAGGTGGGGACCGGCTATCGCCTCCAGGCGACCTCTCCCGGCCTCTCCAGCGCCACCAGCATCACGTTCAACATCAACGCCGCGGCGGCGAACAAGCTGGCGTTCACCACGCCCACACGAAGCTTCACCGCCGGCCAATGCGCCGGCGCGGCCTCGGTCATCACGGTTCAGCTCCAGGACGCGTTCGGCAATGCGGTCGCCGCGGGGGCCGGCGGCCTGGCCATCACCGCGAGCTCCACCTCCACCGGCACGGTCAACTGGTACACCGACGCTACCTGCACGACCTCGGCCGGAGCGGGCGCCTTCACCATCGCGGCCGGCACGAACACCCGGGACATCTATTACACGGACACGAAGGCCGGCACGCCCAGCATCAGCCTGACCAACGGCTCCGGGCTGACGAACCCGGCGCCCCAGGCCCAGACGGTCACCGCGTTCACGGCGAACCGCGTCTCCTTCATCGTCCAACCGGCGAGCACGACGGCCGGCTCCCCCATCAATCCGGCCGTCCAGGTGGCGGTGCAGGACCAGTACAACAACACGGTCACCAGCTCGACGGCGAGCATCACGGTGGCCATCGGCACCAACCCCGGCGGGGGGACGCTGTCGGGCACCACCACGGTGGCGGCGGTGGCGGGCGTGGCGAGCTTCTCCGACCTCTCCATCGACAAGGCGGGGACGGGCTACACGTTGACGGGGGCGTCGGCGGGGTTGACGGGCGCGACCTCCACCGCGTTCAACATCAACCCGGGCGCCGCGTCCAGGCTGGCCTTTACCACCCAGCCGACCAGCGCGACCGCGGGGGTGAGCCTCTCGCCCGCGGTGCAC
Organism: Myxococcaceae bacterium; assembly: GCA_035637895.1. Classification (GTDB taxonomy): domain Bacteria; phylum Myxococcota; class Myxococcia; order Myxococcales; family Myxococcaceae; genus DASRBA01. Next base: position 538 of record DASRBA010000330.1, on the reverse strand, counting down.
GTGACGGTGCAGGACGCTTTCGGCAACACGGTGACCAGCTCGACGGCGAGCATCACGGTGGCGATCGGGACGAATCCCGGTGGCGGGGCGCTCTCCGGCACGACCACCGTGGCGGCCGTGGCCGGCGTGGCGACGTTCTCCAACCTGTCGGTCGACAAGGCGGGGACGGGCTACACGTTGACCGCCGCGTCGTCTCCGCTGACCGGAGCGACCTCCTCGACCTTCAACATCACCGCGGCGGCGGCGGCGAAGGTGGCCTTCACCGTCCAGCCGACCAACGCGACCGCGGGGGTGAGCATCTCGCCCGCGGTGCAGGTGGCGGTGCAGGACGCGTTCGGCAACACCGTCACCGGCTCCACGGCGAGCATCACGGTGGCGATCGGCTCCAACCCGGGCGGCGGGACGCTGTCGGGGACCACCACCGCGTCGGCGTCGGGCGGCGTGGCGACGTTCTCCAACCTATCCATCGACAAGGCGGGGACGGGCTACACGCTGTCGGCGACCTCCAGCGGGCTGACGGGAGGGACCTCCGCGGGGT
>DASRBA010000329.1:0-8685 GCA_035637895.1 Myxococcaceae bacterium | reverse complement strand
GGCATCGGGTGCGGCGTCGAGCGTGCGGGCGGACCGGGCCTGTGCGGTGACGGCGCTCGCTATGACCCGGCCGCCGGCACCTGGTCGCCCATGACCTCCACCGGTGCGCCGAGCGCGCGCGTCGGCGCGGCGGCGGCCTGGAACGGCCGCGAGCTGGTGGTGTGGGGAGGGGCGGCCGCGCGCTGCGCCGACGGTTCGACGGGCGCGTGCGCGGACGGCGCCGTGTACGACCCGGCGGCGGACCGGTGGCGGCCGCTGGCGACGGCGGGCGCGCCCGGGGCCCGGGCGGGCGCCGCGACCGTTCGCCTGGGAGCGGCCGTCCTGCTCTGGGGCGGCACCGGGCGCGCGGAGGAGCCGCTGCGCGACGGGGCCGTGCTGGAGTAGACGGATCGGATCGCAGCGCCCCGACCCTCCCTCCCCTTTTCGTCACTCGAGCCCGATGGAGGGCGCTTCGTCACTCGAGCGCAGCGTCTCCTGGGGCGAGGGAGAACCCCGGCCGTCCTTCGAGAGCTCCTCCTGGTACGCGTGCATGGACCGGACGTGGCCGGAGATCCGGAGGTCGCATGTCCCGGGAGGGAAGAACAGCTTCGACGCCACGCTGGGCGGGAGCTCGAAGAACTGGAACCGGCCATCCGCGGCGGGGGCGGTGACCTTCCAGGAGAACTGGAAGCACGTCAGCTCGATATTCACCGTCTCCGCCTCGGGATCCGCGCTCCAGGTCAGGCTCAGCCCCGAGCGGGAGAGCTTGCCTCCCGCCGGGAGGTTGGTCAGGTGCGTCGGGCCGAGGAGCGGAACGGAGACCGAGGTCTCGCCGGAGAACGGCACGCGCGTCAACGCATGGCCACCGGAGACATCCACGGCCAGGATCAGCGCCCCGCAACCGTCGAACGGCCCCGTGAACTCCAGGGCGGGCGAGGTGATGGGAAGCGATCCGGAGGTGCCGGTCCGCAGGACCTCGCGGCCGTGGAGGAGACACCCGATCTCGAGCGTCGCGTGCGAGCCGCTCGCCGCGCCGGCCGCGTCCGACGCGGTCACCTGCCGGTCCACCAGGTGATCGAGCGCGAGGTCCGGCGCGACCGCGACCTCGCGACCCACGGCCACGTCCCGGACCAGCCCGGCGGCGACGAGATCATTGGTCCCGGGCTGGAACCCCAGCGCGACGAGGTCAACGGCCCCAGGTCCACGCCCGAGCACGTCGAGCGAGTACGCGCCGGCCGCGTCCGGCACCGGGCTCGAGTTCGCCGGGCCCCAGAGCGCGTCCCCGTACGCGTCGACCCGGAGGTTGGCGGGATCGCCACTCCAGCCAGTCACCTTCCCGGTGACCTGGCCGGAGAAGGAGCTCACCAGGAGCTCGGCCTCGAGCCAGATCTCCGGGCGCTGGACCCCGACGACCGTCTCCACCTCCGTGAACTGGTCGGTGGCGCGGACCACGCTCACGTCCACGGGGGCGTCCAGCGAGGTGGGGAGGAAGGCGTCGCCCTGGCCATTGGCCTCGGAGATCACCTTCTGACCGTCCCCGAGCATGGCGTGGACGTGGAAGCCCTCGACGGGGGCCGAACCCAACCCCATGTGGAGGGTAACCCCCTCCGAGCAGGCGGAGGAGACCAGGAGAAGCGGGAGGAGCTGGAGCCAGGAACGGTTCATGCCGCTTCAACACCGGATGGGCCGTGAAGTGTCACCGGGGATCGGGCTCGACCGGGGGGCCCCACGCGGCCGGCTTGCCGAGCCGTCAGCGCCTGGGCGCCCTCCCTTCCGGGGCCGGAGCGCGTTTCCCCATCGCTGCGCACCGGATGGTGTGTTAAGGCTTGCCCCCCACACCAGCACCGGATGAGCCACCCAGTGGTGGACACTCCGCAGACGCAAGGAAGACGCGACACATGGCAACCGGCACCGTGAAGTGGTTCAACGACGCGAAGGGCTTTGGCTTCATCGTCCAGGATGGCGGCGGCGAGGACGTGTTCTGCCACCACACCGCAATCCAGGGTGAGGGGTTCCGCAGTCTGGCGGAAGGCCAGAAGGTGGAGTTCGACATCACCAAGGGGCCGAAAGGCCTCCAGGCGGCGAACGTCCGCCCGATCTAGCCTCGCGCCCGCCCGCGGCGAGGCCGTCGCGGGCGGGTAGGCTGGCTGCACCTCACCGGAGCGCGGCACTGGCGTGCGGCGCGCGCAGGTCCAGGTGCGTGCCGCGTGTACAGGCCAACACCGTCAGGGCTGCTTCATACGACCGGAGGCGGCAAGCTTCTCGTCGATGACCTCCCTGAAGGAATCGACCGGATGCGCGCCGGCGAGCGTCACGTCACCGACCAGGAAGGTCGGCTCGTCGACGACGTTGAGCCGCGCGGCCTCCCTCAGGTCAACATTCACCGCTTCCGCGTATCGGCCCGAGTCGAGCGCGGAGCGAAACCGCGCGACATCGAGGCCGGCCTCGCCGGCGTAGCGCTCCAGGGACGCCCGATCGAGGTGATCGCGGTTGAGGAACAGCACCTTGGCGTACTCCCAGTACTTGCCACCCTCCTGAGCGGCCATCGACGCCATGGCCGCCAACCTGGCGTTCTCGTTCGTCGGCTGCGGAAAGCGGCGGACCTGGAACCTGAGGAGGCCGGGGTAGCTGGCCTCGAGCTCCTCCATCACCTGCAGGGTTTGACCCGTGCGCGGTCCCTGGAAATCGACGAACTCGACGATGGTGATCGGTGCATCCGCTGGACCCTTGGTGGGTGGCACGTGGTGATAGGCGCAGGACTGGGCGGCGAGGATCAGTGGGACGAGCAAGAGCGGGCCGTGAACGCGCATTGGTTCAGATCTAGCCCGAGGCGAGCGGCTGAAGCCAACCCGCTCGGATTGGCCCGCCGCCCGTGCCATCAGCGCTCGAAATGAACCATCACCGAGATCCACTCCGGCGTCTCCGCAAATGGCTCGGCCAGGTGGAGCGCGGGTTCGATCTCTTCATCCAGCAGGCCATCCCCGGTGGAGCTCCAGATTTCCAGATCGCGCACGTAGCCGCGCTCGTCCACCCGGAAGGCCACCCGGCCAGTGCCGCCGTGCCCGGCCCGCCGCACCGCTGATGGGCCGATCAGGCTGATCACGTAGTTCACCCGGTCCTGCGCCAGCGCATCGAGCCGGCCGTCTCCACTCAACCGCGGGGCGCCCGGGCTGCCCGCCCCTGCGCCCGCAGGAAGATCGACCGGCGGTCCGGCCTGGGGAGTCGCGCCGATCGGGCTCGTCGCGGTCGCCTCCAAGCCACGCAGCTTCTCCTCGGCGATCGCGAGCGCCGTGGCGGCTTCCGCGAGGCGCGCCTCGACCTCGCCGCCATCGCTCGCGGCCAGCTCCAGCAACTCGTTGGCCGACGCCAGCGCGCGCCGCGCGGAGTCCAGCCGATCGTCTCCGCTGGGGTCCGGTCGCTCCTCCGCGCCCTCCAGTGCGGTGGGCGGTTGGGCCGTTGCCGTCGGGTCGGGGTCCTCCTCCTCGGGCCCCGGCTCACCCCTGGAGCGAGGGAGCGCGTCTCCCGCCGGCTCCACCTCTCCGGCCGGAGCGGTCGCGCTCGCGGCCGATTCCGCTCCGGCGCGCTCCGACGGCTCCGGGCCCGGTGGCGGCGTGGCCTCGACTGGAGCCGGAGGTGCCTCGGCCGGCGCGGTGGGGGAGGCCGGCACGGAGCTGGCCGAGAACCGGCGCGTGCGCGTCGGGTGCGCTCCACCGGGCGAATGGGGCCGTTGCTTCGGCGCGGCCTCGGGCAGCTTCACCGCGGGGCCGGCGGGCGCCTGGGGGACCGCCGCCGGAACCGGGAGCCCGGGCATCTCCCCTGGCAGGCGATGGCTCTCGGCGTCATCCCCCGGACCGGAGAGGCTCACCCGGATGAGACGGCCGTCCCGGTGTGCGGTGCGGTCCAGCAGCCAGGCGCCCAGCGCGATCAGAACGACCGCGTGCAGCAAGGCGGAGATCGCCATCGAGGCGACCATCTGGCGCGGGCGGCGCATCCAAACTCCTGGGAGGCGAGTATCTCAGAAAAGTCCACCTCGGCGCCGCGCGGCGGGTCCGCCGGGCCGCTATGGTGGCTGCTGCCTGAGAAAGAGCTTCTGCATGCCGCCGATCCAGCGGTCGTAGTTCCCGGTCTTGGCGCGCATGTACTCGAGCACCTGCGGATGCGGCAGGACCAGGAAGGTCTCCTGGGCCATCACCTTGACGATCTCGCCGGCCACCTGTTCGGCGGTGAGCGCGCCGTCTCCGCCTGCGGAGCCACCATCCCCCTGGTACATGCCGGTGATCACCGCCTGGGGGCACAGGCACGACACGCGCAGTCCGCGCCGCCCGTAGGCGATGGCGAGCCACTCGGCGACCGCGACCGCGCCGTGCTTGGTGACGCCATACGGCGCGGACTCGACCATGTTGAGCAAGCCGGCGGCTGAAGCGGTCAGCAGGAAATAGCCGCCGCCGCGGGCGAGCATCTTCTCCACCACGGCGCGCGCCGCCCAGACGTGCGCCATCACGTGGATCTTCCAGTGCCGCTCCCACGCCTCATCCGGCGCCTCCACGCCGCCGCGCTCGAAGATGCCGGCGTTGGAGAAGAACACGTCGATCCTGCCGTAGCGCGCCTCTGCCTGCGCCACCAGGCGCTGGACGTCGGATTCCCTGCCGACGTCGCAGGTGACGGCCAGGCCGCCTACCGCCTCGGCCACCGGCTTCAGGCCGTCGGCGTTCAGGTCGGCGACGACGATGCCCGCCGCCCCTTCCCGCGCGAAGCGCAGCGCCGTCGCGCGGCCGATGCCGCTGGCCGCGCCGGTGATCACCGCGATCTTCCCGTTGAGGTCCATGGGGGTGGCGATGCTACTTGAAGCCACGGCGCCGCTGGCCTCGCCGGCGCGACGTCGCAGGGCCTGCGCCAACTGATCGGCGTTGAGGCTAGGCTGCGGCCCGCCGAAGACCGGAGGGTCACGTGGGACTTGCGGAGCGACGGGCAGCCAAGGAGTTCGAGACCAAGCGGTTCCCGCAGTACGTGGCGGACATCGAGAAGGCCGCCGGCTTCGCCGTCCCGGTGGAGGTGGCCTGGGAGCAGCTCGCCAAGGAGGGCGAGTCGCACCTCTACGACGAGTGCTGGGGGAAGGTGTACTTCGAACCGCTCATCACCGCGCTGAAGTCCATCACCCGCGACGACATGGGGAAGGAAGCGCTCAAGGCGGGGCTGAAGAAGATCCAGATCCAGAACACCAAGGGCAACTACTACGGCGACGGGATGCCGGAGCTCGCCGGCGGGACCCTGGTCCTCGAGCACGAGCCGCACTCCAACGTCGACAACATCGACGAGCGCGCCACCAGCATCACCAAGGCGCTGGAGAAGGGGCTGTAGACATGGAACGCAAGGCGCGCGACATCCCGGAGCTGCTCCGAGAGCTCGCCGGGTGGAAGGCGCGGGCGGACGGGGGATTGCCGATCACCGTGCCAGTGGTGACGCTCTGGCTGCGGAGCGGCGCCCGCGCCACCGGCCTCGTCGAGGACGTGCGCGACGTGGAGCGCGGGCGGGACACGCCCACCGTGCTGCTCCTGCAGCTCCCCGAGGACCGGCGCCAGGACCCGTCCGACGCCATCCACGTGCCGCTCGCCGCAATCGAGGCGCTGACGGTCCACGACGATCTGCGCGCGGGCCAGGCGCGGCAGGATGCGCCCGGACCGTCGAGCAAGCTGGAGCTGATGCGCCGCCTCAAGCCCCTGGAGGACGCGGTCCGCGCCGCGGGGGTCCAGGTCCAGTTCGTGGTGCAGGTGAAGGATGAGGGCGCGGATGCGCTCCGCGCCTTGGAGACGCTGGCGGCGGCGGCGAGGACCGCGCTGGAGAAGGTGGCCTCCGAGGAAGACGGGAAGGCGGCGCTCCAGCCGTTCTCCGAAGTGCGGCTGGCGATCGGCAGGTCCACGGTCGCCGTGGAGGGAGCGGCGCTCGTGCTGGCCACGCCGGTGGAGATGACCAACTGGCCGACCGCGGAGCAGCTGGTGTTGAAGATCGAGTCCGCGCTCTAGGCGGACCAGTGCCCGCTGCGGCGGACGCGGCCCCAGAGCGCGTCCTTCTCCACCTTGGAGAGCGACTCCAGCTTCTTCGGGATCTCGTCCTTGGGCAGCCCGTCCCGCTTGAGCAGCATGGCCAGCTCCAGCTCGCCGGTGGGCACCAGCTGGGCGCCGCAGTTGCGGCAGAACTTCCCCGGGCCGCTGGCGGCGCACCAGAAGCAGGTGAGGACGGGCTCCGCCTGCTTGCCGCAGTTGACGCACAGGTGGCCGGACTTGTAGTCCTTGGGTTGCTTCGCGCCGCAGTGCACGCAGTTCACCACGTCCGCGGAGTCGACCCGGACCTGCGGCGTCTGGGCAGCCTTGGGGGTTCCCGCGGCTCCAGGGGCCGGCGCGCCGGAGAGCGCCCACTCCATCACCTGTCCGGCCGCCTTCGCCGGCAGCCCGGTGAGCTCCTGGAGCGTCTTGGCGTCCCCGACGGTCGCGAAGTCCTCGCGGCTGTTCACGCCGGCGGCCTTCAGCTTCTTCAGGTGAGCGGCGGTGACACCCTTGGACTTCAGGATGTTCTTCTCGAGGGTCGAAAAGGCCTTCGGCATACGTGGGCCGAGTATACCTACCGGGTCGGAATGGAAACGGCGATCTGCGAGCAATGTGGCGCCCGCCAACGTCGGGAGTGGAGACCCGGCGAGCTGTGCCTCGAGTGCGGCGGCGCGGTGCGGGCGGAGCAGCGGTGCGCCGGGTGCTCGCGCTGGACGCCGCGCGCGAAGTTCTGCCGGCACTGCGGCGCGGAGCTGCTCCCGCCGGAGCTGTACCCGGTGGCGAGGACGCTGCTCGCGGCGGGCGTGGACCGCTTCAGCCTCGCCGCGCGCACGCTGGCGCTCGACCCCGGGCAGCGGGACACGCTGAGCGCGCAGTACGCCGCGCAGGCCGCGCGCGCCGCCTGGCTGGTGGAGGAGGTGCGCTTCTGCGAGCGGTCGCTCCTGCAGCGCGGATGGTGGGAGCGGCTGGATGACGACCTGGCCGCGGCGCTCCCCACGTCGTCGGCGGACGCGGTCGGGCGGATGCCGCCGCCGGCCGGCCTGGACCTGGAGGAGATCTTCCTGAGCTCCACCCTCCACGGCACCCGCGCCCTGGCGGCGATCGCCCTGCTGCGGGAGGGCAAGGCGCGGCGGCCGGTGATCGAGCTGGCCTCGCACGCGGTGGACGGGAGCGACTCCAAGCTGGAGGTGGAGGCGGCGCTGGCGCTCTCGTCGTGGCGAGTGTGGTCCCTGGTGCACCCGGACTGGCGGGAGCTCCGGCGCAGGTCGGAGGTCGCGTCGAAGGCGCTGGCGGACGCGCGACTGCGGCCGTGGGCGGCGATCGCGGTGGCGCTCCCACTGTGGAGGGGCCGCGGCGCGGTGGACCAGGAGCACCGCGAGAAGCTCGAGGCGCTGCAGGACCCGCTGCGCGAGGCGCTCGCCGCGCCGGGGGCGGACCTGCGGTTCGACGCGGCGCTGGCGCTGGGGGACGAGGCCGGGCTGGAGGCGGCGCTGGAGAGCGGCGACCCGGAGCGGAGGGAGCTCGCGCGGTGGCGGCTGGCGACGGTGCAGGGGCGGCGCGTCCCTCGGCTGCTGCGGGAGGTAGCGGAGGAGGAGCTGCGGGACGTGATGCGGGGGCTGGATCCGCCGTTCCCGTTCGCCGTCTCGGAGGCGCTGCTGGAGCGGGCGCTGCGCAGCGGAGAGCAGGTGCGGAGGGACGCGCTGGGGATGCTGCGGCGGGCGGGGTACTGGGACCTCGCGCTGGAGGACCGGATCGCGCTCGGGCAGGCGATCGCGCGGGAGGCGGAGCGGCTCCGCGCGCCGGAGCTGCTGGAGTTTCTCTCGTGGGCGACCACCCCGCGCGTGCAGGAGTACCGCGCGCCGACGGAGCTGCTCCCCGAGGCCCGGCCCATCCAGGTGGCCGCCACCGCCGCCCTGGCGCGCGCGCCCGCCGAGGAGCGGAAGGCCATCCTGCGCGACGCGGACTTCGACCGGTGGGTGGTGCACGCGGCGCCGGACGATGGGCTGGCGCTGGATGGGTGGTGGGAGGAGCCGGAGCTGTACGAGGCGCTGCTCTCCGCGCACTCGCGGCAGAACGATTACGACCGGCCGCTCAATCCTCACGCGCTGGACCTGCTCATGGGTCTGTGGGACCGCAGCGCGCGGAAGGGCGAGCTGGCGCCGTTGCTGGGGCCCGCGCTGGGGCACAACCAGGGCGTCACCCACCGGGACGACATCACCGCCGCGCTGTGGCGGAGGTTCCGGGAGCGGCCGGAGGAGCGGGCCTCGCTGATGGTGGCGGCAGGGTCGTGGAAGCAGAACCTGTACGAGGTACGGGACGCGGAGCCACCGGAGCGATCGCTGGACGGTGGGAATCCGGTGGCGTTCTTCCGGCTCTACGCGTCGGTCGACCCGAACGCGCGGGCGGTGCTGAGCGACGCGCTGGAGAAGCGGGGGGGCGAGGGGCGACTGCTGGAGCTGGTCGATGCGGTGTTCGACCTCGCGGACGCGGAGGTGGCGAGGCGGCCGTTCGACATGATGCTGGTGGTGGCGCCGCTCTCGAGCGCGGTGGGGAACGCGTACAACTCGTCGAGGCGCACGGAGGGGCACGCGGCGGCGGCGGTGCGGTTCCAGGAGCGGTGGGCGAGGTTCGCGAAGGCGATGGAGGCGATGGGCTACGGGCCGGA
>DASRBA010000328.1:0-3857 GCA_035637895.1 Myxococcaceae bacterium | reverse complement strand
CAGCAGGCCGAGCTCGGTGTCGTGGCCCAGCATCACCGACCCGTCCTTCTGGAACCCGCCCTTCCACCCCGGCGGGGCATGGAGGCTCCAGCCCTCGTCGTCGCTCCACCACCGGCCGGCGGCAGCCCCCGGAGGCGTGGTCCCGGTCGGAGGCGGCGGGGGGGCCGGCATCTTCTCCTGCCGCGGCTCAGGGGCCGGAGTCGGCGTGGGCGCTCCCTTCGACCGCTTGAGGAAGAACTTCACCGTCTTCCCATCCGGCCCGGTCATCTGGAACTTCAGCGCCTGGCCGGCCAGCGACATGGTGAACGACGCCGTCCCGTTCGGCGCGTTGACCTCACCCGTCGCCTCGTTCCCGTCCACCACCCCGCCGATCTCGATCTGCTTTCGATCGGTGACGATGGCGCCCGAGATCTGATCCTCGCTCTGGGTCAACGTGATGGTGACGTCCTTGGCGGTCCAGGTTCCGGCGAAGCCCTGGGCGAACGCGCCGCCCGACAGCAGGAACAGCACGGCGGACAGTCGGAGATTCATGAGCGCACCTCAGGGTTTGGCCGCGTCGAAGGTCCAGCCCTCCACCACCTGCTGGCAGCCCGCCTGCGCCGGCGGGTCGCGGAGGTCGTAGCTGCAGACCAGCATCCACGCGTCCGGGCCGGGCATGACCGTCCCGGTGGCGCCGCGGTGCGGCTCGGCGTGCGAGTGGGAGACCCACTGGCACGTCTTGCCGATCTTCAGCGTGATGATCTTGGCGCTGTCCAGGTCGTTGGCGATCTGCTGCATGGTCGTGTTCGACAGCAGCTCGCACGTCGCCGCGTCGGCCGGGTCGATGGTGAAGGGGATGATGGGCGTGACCACGAAGCTCCCCAGGAACCCGTCCTCGAACGCCGGCCGCACCTTCTCCGCCAGGACGATGCCCCCGGCGTTCCGGAGCGACATGATCTGCGGGGGCGCGCCCTCTTTCACCTCGAAGAACCCGGCCGGCACCGGCACCGTGTACCCGCGGCCGTGCGCGACCTCCCCCGCCGGAGCGGGCGCCGGGCCCGGGGTCGGAGGCGGCTTGGCCAGTGGGGCCTGGGCGGCGCAGGCGGTAAGTACGGACAGCGCGAGGAGGGCGGTGGGGCGTGCGGGCATTTGGGCAACTTAACCGATATGACCTGTCGACATGGTCGACATCGAGGGCATCGGGCGCACCGCATTCCTCATCTCAGAGCTGCGCGCGGAGGAGGCCGATCGGACGCCGAATCTCTTCGATGATCCGTACGCCCGCCTCTTCTCCTCGCCCGGGTCGAAGATGGCCGTCCAGCGCGCGCACTCGCTGGGGCCGCTGTTCGCCGCCGCGCTCCGGTCGCGCGTGCGGTGGTTCGACGACCTCCTGCAGCGGGAGCTGGACGGCGGGGTGCGCCAGGTGATGCTGCTGGGGGCGGGGATGGACTGCCGCGCGCTCCGATTCGCCCGCGCCGGGGTGCGGTACTTCGAGGTCGACGCGCCCGGCGTCCTCGCCTTCAAGGCGGAGCGGCTGGCCTCCGCGGGGCATGCGCCCGGCGCGGTGGCCGTCGGGGTGGACTACCTCGCGCCGGGGTTGATGGACCGGCTGGCGGCGCACGGGTTCGACCCCGCGCTCCGCACGCTGGTGATCTGGGAGGGGAATCTCTGCTACCTCCCGCCCGACCAGGCGCGGGCGCTGCTGCGGGTGCTCGCCCGCTCCATCTCCGACGTCCTCGTGGCCTTCGACTACTTCGGCCCCGAGGTCGTCGAAGGGCGCAGCCAGGTGCCGTCCCTCAACCAGGCGGCGGCGATGCTGCGCCAGATGGGCGCGCCGTGGCAGTGCGCCGTCACGGACCTGCAGGCGCTGGCCCGCGAGTCGGACCTCGAGGTGGTGGGGCGCTCCACCATGGGCGAGGTGATGGCGCGCCTGATGCCGGATCCGTCGCTGACCGACGGCTACGGCGCCGAGGTCGCCTATGGCTTGCTCGCCTCCGCCGGGCGCCGCGGGTGAGCGCCTACGAGCTTCCCCCCGAGGAGGAGCGGGTGGCGCTCCTCGGCGCGCTGGGGGAGCTGGTGGCGGCGCGCGGTCCCCAGCCGCTGGTCCAGTGGCCGTTGCGGCGCGCGTCGCCCGACGACTTCCCGGATCCGTGGTCGCCGGACATGGCGGGCGCGGCGGGAATGGCCAAGCGCCTGCTGGCGCACGCCGGCCTCGGAGCGCTCGGCTTCGTGATGGAGCCGTTCGGCCAGGAGGAGCAGGCGCAGAGCGCCATCGGCCTGCGGCCGGTGGAGCACGGGCACCGGGCGGCGGCGTGGTTCCGCGGGATCCAGCAGGGCCGGTGCTGGTTCGGCGTGAACGTGACGCAACTGCGCGACCCGGAGTCGCTGTCGGCCGCGCTGGCGCACGAGGTGGCCCACGCGTACCGGCACCACCACGCGCTGATGGTGGAAGACCGGGACCTGGAGGAACAGCTCACCGACCTCACCACGGTGTTCCTGGGGTTCGGGATCCTCACCACCAACGAGTCCGACCGGTTCCGGTCCAATTTCCGTGGGTGGTCCCGCTCCAACGCCGGCTACCTCTCGCCGCCGTCGATGGCGCTGCTGCTCGGCGCCCAACTCGTCGCCCGCCACGCCGGCCCGCGCGACCGGCGGCGCGTGCGCGACGCGCTGGAGCGGAACCAGGCGGCGGCGCTGGACCAGGCGCTCCGATGGCTGGAGCCGCAGGAGGCGGAGATCCGCCGCCAGCTCAACGTCCCGCTCGAGCCCGATCCTTCGGCGTTCCTGTTCTCCGCGACGCCGGCGGAGCCGTTCCCGCAGGATTCGATCCGGGAGATCGCCCAGGCCCCGCGCGAGCCCGCCGCGGAGCCGGTCTTCTTCGTCCGGAAGCATCCGTGGAGTGGGCGGGCCTATCGGATGGGCAACTTCACCTTGCTCGGGACGTTCATCGCCTTCTTCACGCAGAGCGTCTGGCCAGTGGGGCTGTCGATGATGGTGGCCGTCGCCTACGACCAGTGGCGCACCAGCACGTTCCGGAAGTGCTCCGGCTGCATGGGCTGGCTCCGGCCGTCGGAGACCACCTGCGGGAAGTGCGGCGGGTTCGTGGTTGGGGAGATCGAGCGGCGCCGCGATCACTACGAAGCCGTGGCCGACTACTGGAAGGCTCAGGGGCTGCCTGAGGACGATCCCCTGGAAGAGGATGAGGACCTAGATATGGTCCAGTGAAAATCGCGACTTGTAGGCCCCAGTTGTCCTGGTTTCGGACAACTGGAGTGCGCATGCAGCGACCAGATCGACCCCTTCAGGTCGCGCATTTTCTTTGTAAATAAGATCTTAGCTTTTGGCGCCTACATTGCAGTCAGTGTGGGCAATTGGAAGTACCTGTCGCTCTGGAGGCGACACAAATGGCGATCTCCCCAACCACCGCTCAGAAACTCAACACCGCCGTCGCTGGCCTGCAGCAGGCCGTGGCCGGGCTCCAAGCCCGGGCTCCGGCTGCAGCTCGGCCGGCGGGCCTCAACACCAAGGACGTGTTCCAGCCGGCCCAGGCTGCCCAGAAGCAGCCCGCGGCCGCCGCGAAGCCCGCGCAGAAGCAGGGCGGCGGGAAGCTGGGCCAGATCCTCGACTTCATCAAGCAGCTGATGGGGATGTTCAAGGGCAAGGGCGCCGGTGGCGGCAAGGGCGCCGGTGGCGGCCAGGGCGCTGGCGGCGGGAAGGGCGCGGGCGGTGGGCAGGGCGCGGGCGGCGGTAAGGGCGCGGGTGGTGGTGGTCAGCCGGACGGCGCTGGTGGCGGCAAGGGCGCGGGCGGTGGTCAGCCGGCGGCGGGCGGCGGGAAGGGCGCGGGTGGCGGTCAGCCGGCGGGCGCGGGCGGGAAGAAG
>DASRBA010000327.1:0-19267 GCA_035637895.1 Myxococcaceae bacterium | reverse complement strand
GCGGCTTCACGGACGCGGTGCAGCAGGCGACCTTCGTCTCCAGCCCGGCGGCCGTCTCGCTCCAGTTCACCACCCCGTCCCAGACGGTGGAAGCCGGCGCCTGCTCGCCGCCGGTCAAGGTGAGGATCGCCGGAGCGTCCGGTGGCTCCTCGATCGCCTCGCAGGCCACGCCGGTGGCGCTCTCCAGCACCTCCCCGACGGTGAGCTTCTACCCGACCGCCGGCTGCGCGACGGCGGTCACCAGCGTGACGGTCCCGGCCGGCGATTACCGGGCCACCTTCTACTTCCGGGACAACGTAGTGGAGCTGCCCTCCGTCACCGCGTCGTCGCCCGGGCTGACCAGCGCCAGCCAGAGCCACACCATCGTGTGCCCGGCGCTGGTGGACGGCGCGCCCTGCGACGACGCCGACCTGTGCAACGGCCGCGAGACCTGCCAGACCGGCGCCTGCAGGCCGGGCACGCCCCTGAGCTGCGACGACGGCGATCCGTGCACCGTCAACGGCTGCGAGCCGGCGGTGGGGTGCCAGTACACCGTGATCGCGGGGTGCTGCCGCACGCCGAGGATCGCCACCCCCAGCGCGTCCGGCGCGGTGGGAGTGGCCTACCGGATCAGCGGGTCCGGGCGGGCCACCCTGGAGAAGGGCACCGGCCCCATCACCTGGACGGCGTGCGACGCGCCCCCGGCAGGCTTTTTGATCGACTCGGTGACCGGCCTGGTGAGCTGGACGCCGCCGGCGGCCGGCTCCTATCCGATCTGCCTGAAGGCGGTGGGCGCCTGCGGCGAGGACACGGTGCGCTGGACGGTGCAGGTGGTGGCGTCCCAGCCCGCGCCGTCGGTGACGATGTCGCTCTCGTCGCGGCGGCTGCTCGTCGGGCAGGAGCTGACGGCGAGCGTGGGGACCAGCCAGGGCCTCGGGCCGTTCATCGACGAGTGGACCTGGGGCGACGGGACCGCGGCCGGGTACGGCGCGCCGGCGAAGCACACGTACGCGCGCGCCGGGGCGTACCCGGTGACGCTGCGGCTGTACGACAGCGTCGGGCAGATGGCCCAGGCGTCGGACACGGTGGAGGTGGTGGACGCGGTCTGCACCGCGCCGCCCACGGTGCGGATCACCGGAGGCCCGCTGTCCGGCGACGGCTCGGTGTCGGCCTCGCTGACCTGCGAAGGCGACGTGGGCGACCCGGGGGCGGTCTACGACTGGGACTTCTCGGACGGGGCCACCTTGCGGGGCAAGGCGGTGACGCACGCCTTCACGCCCGGCGCGTACCTGGTCCGGGTGAAGGTGACGACCGGCGGAGGGTGCCGGACCTCGGCCGAGGCCTGGGTGAAGGTCAGCTCGGCCGGACGGCAGCCGCCGATCTGCGACGTGTCCGCGACGCCAGGCGGCGGCCCGGCGCCGCTGAGCGTGAGCTGGGAGGCGGTGTACGGGGACCCGGCCGGCGCCGTGGCGTCGGCGGGCTGGAAGTTCTCGGACGGCGTCACCGCGGACGCGCGGCGGTACGACGCGCTGATCACGCGGACGCTGGATTCGCCGAGCACGCTGAGCGGGACGCTGGAGGTGACGGGCGCCACCGGCCTCACGTGCCGCGCCAGCCGGACCGTGGAGGCCTCGCTCGGGACGGTCTTCCCGCCGACGATCGTGACCACGCCGACGCCCAAGGCGGAATGCGGGACGGCCTGGATCTACGGCGACGACGGGCGCGCGCGGGCGGAGGGGACGCCGCCGTTCACCTGGTCGCTGGGCCTGGGGACGTCGGGGACCGGAGTGCCGGAGGGGATGACCGTCGATCCCAGCACCGGGCAGATCAGCTGGACGCCGAAGAAGCCCGGGCCCGCGGGCCCGGTGCGGGTCGCCCTGGTGGTGGAGAACCCGGCCGGGACGGCGGTGCAGGACTTCATGGTCGATGTGGACTGCGCGGACCCCGGATGCAACTGCTCCTCCGGCGGCGCCGGATCGTTCGCGGTGCTGATGCTGCTGTGGGCGGGCCTGAGGGCGCGGCGCCGGTCGCGGCCCGCCCGAGCGGCGAGCGCTCCGCCCAGGGCGTAGTCCAGCAGTCCGCCGGAGGGGACATCGATGCTGAAGCGACCGAACCTGGTGCTGGGCGTGATCTGCGCGCTGGTGGGCTGCGCGGCCGGGATGGCCGGCCGATCCGTGGCCATGGCGGCGGAGGCGCCGCTGCCGGAGCCGAAGGCCATCCACCGCTGGCAGGGCCAGTGCCGCGCGATGGTGCCCTCCATGTCCGTGGAGACGTTGGCGCGGCAGGCGAACGAGGAGATCCAGAGGATGGGCGACGCCGGCTGGGAGCTGGTCTCCGCCGGCGACGGGTTCCTCTGCTTCAAGCGCCCCGCGGACTGACCGGATGCGCGGGCGCCCGCCGCGGTCAGCGGGCGCGGGGGCTCACCGCGGGCAGCCGTGGTCCTTGATCCGGCAGGGGACGAACAGGTCCACGCCCTCCACCCAGTCCGAGGCGGTCGCCGGGGCGAGCGGATCGGCGCCGAACGCCGGCCACGCTCCGCCCGCTACCAGCACGCTCAGGTCGGGCAGGGCGACCGCGCAGGCTCCGGTGCGCGCGACGACCTGGCCGGTGGTGTCGAAGGTGCCGGCGAAATTGCCGCCCACCTCGCCCTCGGGGGTGAAGCGCACGGCGGGCACCAGCCGGCCCGGATCGGGCGGGCCCGCGGCATCCGGGTTCCCGCCGATCAGCAGCAGATCCCCGGAGTCCAGCAGGACGCCGGTGTGGCCCGCGCGCGGCTCCAGCGTCGCGGTGGTGGACACGCGGATGAAGGTGCTGGCCTGGGCCGCGTAGGCCTCCGGGGCGGCGATGGCGGTGAAGCGGGCGGGGATGCCGCTCACGCCGCCGCCTCCGTAGATGAGCACGTGCCCGTCCGAGAGCTTGGTCGCGCTGTGGGCGCCCCGCGCGGTGAGCAGGGGGGCCACCGCCGTGGCCGTGCTCCCGTCCTGCGAGTACACCGCCGCGGCGCTCAGCGGCACTCCCGCAGGATCGAGGCCTCCCGCCACCAGCACCTGGCCGTCGTCGAGCACGGTGGCGCTGGCCAGCGTCGCCGGTCCCGCCAGGTTGGGCGCCGGCGTGGCGTTCCCGGTCGTCGGGTCCACCACCAGCACCCGCGAAGCATCACCAGGCTGCGCGCCCCGGCCGCCGGCCATCAGCACCTGGCCGTTCTGGAGCGCCGCGGCGGCGGTGCCCGCCCGCCCCGGAAAGCCGGTCGACGGGACCACCGAGAACGACTTGGCGCCGGCGTCGAACAGGAAGGCGTCCTGGAGCGGGGTGCCCGAGGGGCTGATGCCCCCGGCGATGAACACCTTGCCGCCGGGGAGGCTCACCGCCACGTGGAGCTGGCGCGGGGGAGGCCGGTTGGTCAGGCAGTCGTCGCAGAGGCCGCCGGTGACGGGGTCGTGCAGCCACGCGCCGCCGGGCCCGAGCAGCAGGACGCTCCCGTCCGGCAGCACGTTCGCGCTCCCGAAGGGACCCAGCCCGCCCGGCACCTTGGCCGTGGCGGCGAAGTCGTCGGCGATGCCGAAGACCAGCGTCGGGTTCACCTCACCCTTGGCGGGGATGGTGAAGGTCGCCGTGCGGCCCATCCCGTACAGGTGGCCGTCGCGGTCCGTCCCGGTGAGGAGCACCCGCCATCCATCGCCCGCCTTCACCTCCAGGCCGCCCGCCTGGGTCTGGTCTTCGACGGTGAAGTTGTTGGGCATCTGCACCGACTTCGACTGGCCGGTGCCGGGGTTGTAGGCCTCGAGGGTGAGGGTATCCACGTCCGAGCCGCGCGTGGTGGGGCTGCCCGGGTTCCGGAAGACGCTCTTGCGCTCGTCGCCGCCGAACCGGATTTGCAGGTGGACCGCGGGCCCCGGGTCACAGCCCGCGGCGAGCGCCGCCGCCGTCACCAGGGCGGCGGACGCGAACAGTCTGGAGAGTGACGTCATGGGATCTCAGTGGCGGTGGAGGTCGAACGTCACGGGGGGAGGAGGCTTGAGGAGGAACCAGGCGGCTCCACCGGCCCCGGCGGCGACCACCGCAGCGCCCCCGGTCCAGGCCCACCACGGCAACCCCGGCTGCTGGACGACCGGTTGGCCCCCTGGGTAGCGGGGATCGAACCCGGCGATAGGGTCCACCTTCGGGCGGGGGATCAGCTCCGGCGGCAGCGGCCCCGGCGTCATCCCCAGCCCGTACTTGGTGAAGTCAAGCGGCCGCAGCGGCGGCTTCTCCGACAGCATCCGAACGTCCGTCTTCCCGTCCGCGGGGACCGTGCGGTCCTTGGACGCGACCGCCAGCGCGCGGGCCATCTTCTCCGCGACGGCCGGCAGGTCCTTCATGTCCTTGGACACCTCGCCCACCACCACGCGCACCGGCCCGCTCCTGGGCAGGATGGCCACCGAGACCGCGTACGTCAGGTTGCTGCCGCCCACCACCCCGACGATGGTGCCCTGGGCGCCCAGCGCGTCGGAGACGGAGGCGCCGAGGCCGGCTAGCACCTTCGGGCTGGGCCCGCTCATCACCTCGGCTTCGAGCTGCTTCAACGACTGCGAGCCGAGGTTCTTCTTGAGCACTGCCTCCTTCTCCATCTTGCCGTAGGAGGCGACGGAGACCTTCTCCGCCCACGAGTAGTACCCCGCCTTCTCCACCCGCACCACGTGCTCGCCGGGGGTGATGGCGACGCTGCCGGGCGCGGTGCCGGACGCGACCTCGTCCACGTAGACCTTCGCGCCGGCCGGGACGGCGTTGATCACCACCCGGCCGCGCGCCTGCTTGGCCTCCGCCTGGCGCACCTTCTCGAAGGCCTCCAGCACGGTGGGAGGGAACTGCGCGGGGTCGATGCGGAAGTCCGGGCGGAGCCGCGCCAGCTCCGCGAAGGCGGCGGCGGACGTCCGCTTGTCGCCGGCGTTCATCGACGCGACCGCCATGTAGAGGTGGATCTCGAGCAGGGGCTGGTAGTCGCGGAGCTGGAGCAGCAGCGGCTCGATCTGGCGCTTGGCCTGGATCAGCTTCCGGATGACCTCCGCGTGCTTGAAGTTCAGCAGGTCCTTCTTGGCGTCGGCCAGGAGGGCGTTGACGGCGGAGAGGTCAGGCGGCTTTTCGACGCCGGCCCGGAGGTCCCCGAGCTGCGACGGCGGAAGCACGGGCATCTGCGCATCGAGCTGCGCCCGGAGCGCGGTGTCGATCGCCGGCACCACCGAGGCGGGCAGGTCCGGATCCACGGTCCGCAGCTCGAGCACCGCCACCGAGCCGCCGCTCGGGGCCCGCGGAGCGTCGCTCGGGATCGCTGGACGGGAAGGAGGGGGCGCCTCGGCGGGCGGCGTCGCGGCGGCGGGAGCGCTGCCGGTGGACGCCGGGGTCGAGGCGGCGGCGGCGTCCTCGCTCTCATCCGCGTCGGTCGCGGGCGTGCCCTTGCCGCCCTTGCGGGTGCCCACGCCCCCGGACTTGGTCTTGCCGGACTTCTTGGTGAGCTTGGGTTTGGGCCCCGCCTGCGACGGCTGAGGAGTCGCGAACAGCAGAAGACCTAGCCCTAGAAACAGGGCCCGCAGGTGGGGTGCCCAAGTAGCCATAACCCCAATAGTATCATGCCGTTAGACCCCTCCACCAGGATCTGGAGGAGGGGTCCGACTCACCCACCTGGTGCCCTGGGCTCAGCAGTTCGGTCCGACGCAGTACAAGGGCGGGCCTTCGATCGCCGTGCCGCCGGAGGTGAGCGGGACGGTGACCTTGCAGAGGCTGTTGGTGTGGTTCCCCTGAGGGTCGGTCGCCTGGTAGTGGATGGTGTAGACGCGACCGTCGTGAGTGGAGTCGCGCTCGGCGCGCAGCAAGGCCAACCAGGGCTTCTTGATCACCATGTCACCGAGCGTGCTGCCGTCGCTGCCGCCGGGGGCATCCTCCACTTCATCCGAGGTGATCTTGGTGATGACCGCGTGATCCTTCAGGGGGATCTCCCGGCCGCTGCACGCGTCGACCAGGAAGTTGGCGCAGTCCATGAGCGAAACTTCCACGAGCGAGCCACTTGAATCCAGGGTCATTCCCCGAGAGGTGCCGCCCACCGGCGGCTGGGTGTCCCGCACGGTCGCCGTGAAGCTGCACGCTGCCTGGTTGCCCGTCGCGTCCCTCGCGGAGCAGGTCACGGTGGTGTCCCCCAGCGGCAGCTTCACGCCGGAGGGCGAACAGGTGACCGTGCTGCTGCCCGAGCAGTTGTCGGTGGCCTGCGCGGTGAACGTCCCCGTGGCGCCTCCATTCACACACTCCAGGTACTGGTGGCTCGGGCACGCGATCGTGGGCGGCGTGTTGTCCACCACCCTGACCGTCGCCGAGCAGACGCCCTGGAGGTTTCCGTCGTCGGCGATGAGATTCACCATCGTGTTCCCCAGAGGGTAGGGCCCCAGGGGCGACTCCGTGATCACCAGCGGGAGAGGCTGGTTGTCCGGATCGAAGCTGCCGTTGTTCACGCTCGTCGTCGGCGCGGTGCACGTGGGACCGGCGCTGAGGGTCCTGTTCGCGCAGATCGCGACCGGGCGCTGGTTGGGCGGGCACGGCAGGTACGTCTCGGCGCTGTTGGTGATGATGACGGAGGTGTCGGGCAGTTCCGACTGGCCGCCGGCGACGAGGATCCGACCGTCCGGCAACTCCACGGACACCGCCTGGGTTCGCGAAATGTTCATGGAGTTGATCTGCGTCCAATGGCCGAGCGCTTGGTCGTACATCTCCGCCTCGTCCAGTCGCCTGGCTCCGATGCCGCCTGCGACCAACATGCGACCGTCGGCGAGCGGGATCGTTTGGGAGTACCACCGAGGGGCCAGGGCCATATCCGGGGACAGACTCCAGGTGCCGGTGGCGGGATTGAAGATCTCTGCACCCGGATAATCGGCACCCCCACCAGCGGCGAGCACTTTCCCGTCCGGCAACACGGACATGCCGAAGGCGTTTCGTACCACGGACATCGAACCCGTGGCAGACCAGGTTCCGGTCGCCGGGTTGAAGATCTCAGCTGACAACTGGAGGCCGGAGTCGCTGGTCCCGCCTGCGAACAGGACCCTTCCGTCGGAGAGGCGCACCGCCCCCGCGTTGTAGCGCGCGACCTGCATGTCTCCGGTCCGAGTCCACGTGTTCCGCTGCGGGTCGTAGATCTCCGCGGTCTTCAGCGCGTTGAATCCGTCGTCCAGACCGCCGGAGACGAGCACACGTCCGTCAGAGAGGGCCGTGGTCTGGAAGACCCACCGCGCGAAGTTCATATCGGCGGCGCGGCTCCAGGAGTTGGTCGCCGGGTTGTAGATCTCCGCGGTCTTGAGGGTCCCCCCAAAGTCGCGGCCACCGATCACCAAGACTTTCTCGGTGTTCGTCCCGTCGTTGATCAAGGCCGCAGAGTGCCAGTAGCGCGGGCCGCTCATGGTTCCGGCGGAACTCCAAGTCCCATTCAAGTTGTATCGCTCGGCGCTGGCCACCGGCAAGTCGCCATCGATGCTATCCGTGGCCCCGCCGGCCACGACCACGGTGCCGTTCCCGAGGCGTGTCGCCGTGGCGATGTAGCGCCCCACCTGCATGCTCCCAGTGGCGCTCCAGGAGTCGCCGCACAGGTTCGAACTGCCCGGCCTCACCGGGTCGGGTTCGGGCGTTGCAGTGCTGTTGCACGCGAAGAATGTGATGGAAGTGGCGAACGTGAAGACGAGCGCGCCTGCCAGTGACCTGGAGTTATGCGCCATGGGGGACAACCCTCCGCGGGGAGACAGCTGGGGGACTTGAGTGTTGCAATCCCGACGAGGGCACGCTCGTCGGCCTGCAATCGCAGTATAACATTCCGGAAGCGTCTAGGTGAATTCCCTCAGAAAACGGAAAGTCCAGTAGTAGGTGTTGCTTTTCATGATGGGTAGAAAAGCACCCGGCGTGGATCGGCGCATGAGTAGGAGACGCTTGCTGGGGCGTGAGTTGGGCGCTGAACGCTGCGTGCGAGGAGGTGCTCGTTAGTACAAGACGCGCGCTGCGCCCGTCTGTTGACTCGGGTGAGTCGGGATGTATCGCGCGCGGAGTGGCGTGAGTACAAGGTGCGCGCGCACGCATGTTGAAGGGACAGGCGTCAGGAGGAGTCGCCCGCTAAGTGCCTGGATCATCGCGGGGTGAGTCGGGAGACATCGTACTGCACCGTGGCGCGCGAGAGGCGAAGGTGCGCGTTGGGAGCACATTGGGCGCGCTTGAGGAGAAGTACGCGATCAGCGCGCCTGGGTGGGAAGGTGCGCTTCGCGTGTAGGTTGGAGGCGCTCGCCGCGCGTGCGAGCCTTACCGGTTCACCCCGGCGCCCTGCACCCGGCGCAGCGCCTCCTGCAGCAGCTCATTGCGCCGGGTGAGCTCCGCCACCAGCGTGCGGAGCCGCTTGATCTCCCGATCGCGCGGGTCCGCCGCCGACTCCACATCCCTCGCCTGGACCCGGGACGTCGTCCTCGTCGATCCCTTCCTCATGGCTCTCCCCCGTGGGGCGCGGCGCCGACCACCTCTATTGCGGGCAGCTCCGCGATCGCCTCACACCCCGCCGAATCGATGGTCCGGTACCTCACCGGGTACGCGCCCTCGGCGGAGTAGCGCTCCACCGGCGCCGCCATCGACGACGTCCTCCCATCCCCAAACTCCCACGCATCCGCGCACCCGCCGCCGGGGCAGCTCAGCGCGCGCGCGAACCTCACCGGCTCACCCGCCGCCGCTTCTCCTTCCGCCGACAGCCTGACCACCGGCGCGTCCGTCACCTCCGCGCGCGCGACGTCCCGCGCCTGGCACCCATCCGCGTCCGTGACCGTCAGCGCGTACTCTGTCACCGCCACCTTCGGCGTCGCGGTGGGGTTGGCCTCCAGCGCGCTCGACAATCCATCCCCGGGCGTCCACTCGTACCGGTACAGCCCCGCACCGCCCGTCGCCGACGGCGATCCACCCATCGCCAGCGCCACCCCGCACCGCCCGCTCCTCGCCAGCCCGGCCGACGCCAGCAGCGACGTCGCGCCGCCGCACCACGGCGCGGGCACGGTGAGATGCCGCGACGTCACCTCCACCGTCCCCTTCGCCGCTCCGCTGAACGTCACCCACCCGTGGCGCGTCGCTCGGTAGGTCCACTCGAACCGCCGCGTCTCTCCCGGCCCCACCCGCACCTTCTCCATCGTCCTCGGCGGCGCGCTCACCAGCTCCACCTCCGCCGGCCCCTCCAGCGTCAACGCCGCGGGCGGCGTCACCCGCATCTCCCGCGGCCCACCGTTCTTCACCTCCATCGTCACCGCGACCGTGCCCCCCACCTCCGCCACGCGCGGGCTGACCACCAGCGTGGCCCCCGGGTCCGGCGGCGGGCGAGTCGCCGCGTTCGCCGTGTTGCTGGGGGTGTCCGCCGCGGTCACGGGGGTGGCGCTGTTGGCATCCGTCCCGATCGCGCCCGACGTGATCTGGACCGTTCCCGGCCCGGTCCCACCCACGCTGTACGTCCAGTTGAAGGTCCTGCTCTGCCCCCCGGGGATGACCTGCGCCGATGGCGGCGTCGCCTGGGTGGCGGAGATGCCCCCGGTGACGACGGGCGTCTGCGGCGTGGGCAGCACGCTGTTGGCCGTCGCCTCCCCCGTGTTCTGCACCGTGAGCGACGCGGTGAAGGAGGCGCCCACCGTGACGGACGACGGGAGCGTGAACGAGGCGACGGTGAGCGCCGCCGGCTCCTGCACCGTCACCGCTGGCGTGGCGACCGACGGCGCCGTGACCGTGGATCCGCTGATGGCGCTGGTCCCCGTCGCCCCCGCGGTCAAGGTGAACGACCCGGACGCCGTCCCGTTCTCCGTGTAATTCCAGGTGAAGGTCCTGCTGGCGCCCCCGGCGATGTTCACCGGTGTCTGCGTCGTCCCGGTGCTGGCGCCCGGCGAACCGCTCACCACGTTGAACCCCGGCGTGCTGGGAAAGGGCAGCACGTTGTTGGCCGTCGTCCCGCCCTGGTTCTGCACCGTCATCGTCGCGGTGAACGCCTGCCCGCGGTTCAGCGTCGCCGGCGACGTGAGGAACGACGTCACCACCAGGTTCGCCGGCTCCTGCACGTTCACCAGGTTGCTGTTCGTCGACGGCGTGGACACCGGCGAGCCGATGTTGACGTCCGTCCCGTTCGCTTGCGTCGAGAAGCGCAGCGTCCCGGCGGCGGTACCGGTCTCCGTGTAGCTCCAGGTGAAGGTCGCCGTCGAACCGCCCGCGATGCTGGTCGGCGTCTGCGTGCTGCTGGTGGTCGCGTTGGCGCCGCCGGTGGTGGTCACCGCCGGCGGGTCGGGGACCACGCCGGTGGCGGTGGCCTGGCCGGCGTTGGCCACCGTCAGCGTCAGCACGAGCCCAGTCCCCCGGAGGATGGGCGTGGTCGCGGTGAAGTTGGTCACCACCAGCAACGCAGGCGTCTGCACGGTGAGCACGCTGGAGTCGACGGCCGCCGCCGACACCGTCGCGCCGGAGTTGACGTCCGTCCCCTGGGCGCCGCCGTTGAACTTGATCGTCCCGGGTCCGGACCCGTTCTCGAAGTAGGTCCACGTGTAGGTCGCGTTGCCGCCGCCGGGGATGTCCTGCGCCGGCGGAGTCGTCGCGTTGACCGCGACCGCGCCGCCGGTGGTCACCACGTTGGGCAACAGCGGAGTGGGGAGCACGTTCTGCGCCGTCGCCTGGCCGCCGTTGGTCACCGTCATCGACAGGGAGAACACCTGCGCGCGGTTGATGGTGGATCTGCTGGGGGTGAAGCTGGTCACCGTGAGCGAGGCCGCCGTCTGGACGGTGGTGGCGCCGGTGGAGAGCTGCGGCGCGGTCACCGTGGCGCCGCTGATGGCGTCCGTCCCGGTCGCTCCGGTGGTGAGCTGGATGCTTCCCGGTCCACCCGACTCCGCGTAGGACCAGGTGAAGGTGTGGCTGGCGCCCGCCGCCAGCGTGAACGGCGCCAGCGAGGTGCCGGTGCTGGCGCTCACGCCGCCGGTGACGGTCTGCGTGGGCGGGTTGGGCGAGGGCAGCACGTTGTTGGCCGTGGTGCCTCCGCGGTTGTGCACGACGACCGAGGCGGTGAAGGCCTGGCCGGTGGAGAGCACGGCCGGCATCGTGAACGAGGTGATCTCCAGGTCCGCCCGGTCCTGCACCGTGGCGGTGTTGGTGTTGGTGGACGGGGTGGAGAGGCTGGCCCCGGAGTTGGCGTCGACCCCGGTGACGCTGGCCTGGAAGTGCAAGGTGCCCGGCGCGCTCCCGTCCTCGGTGTAGCTCCAGGTGAAGGTGTGGCTGCCGGCGCCGGGGATCGTCACCGGCGACGGTGCGCTGGAGGTGACCGCGTCCACGCCTCCGGTGGGGATCTGCGACGGCGGGTTGGGGAAGGGGATGACCAGGCTCGCGTCCGCCTCGCCGCCGTTGGTCACCGTCATCGACAGGGTGAACGCGGTGGCGCGCTGGATGACCGGCGGGACGGTGAACGTGGTGATGCCCAGCTGGGCCGGCGTCTGCACCGTGGTGGCGCCGGCCGACTGCACCGCCGGGGCGGTCACCGTCGAGCCGGTGTTGGCGTCCGCGCCGGAGGCGCCGTCGGTGAACTTGAGCGTCCCCGTCCCGGTCCCGTTCTCGGTGAACGTCCAGGAGAAGGTGGCGCTGGAGCCGCCGGCGATGCTCTGCGGCGAGACCGCGGTGCCGCTGGTGGCCTGCGCCGTCCCGGTCCGCTGGACGGTGGGCTGCGCGGTGAGCGGCGCCACGTTGTTGGCCGTGGCCTGCCCGGTGTTCCTCACCGTCATCTGCACGGTGAACTGCTGGCCGCGGCTCACCTTCGCCGGGCCGGAGATGTCCGCCGCGGCGACCACCAGCGTGGCCGGCGTCTGCACCGTCGCGATGGCGGTGGTCGCGGGGGGAGAGGTGATGGTGTTCCCGCTCACCGACTCGGTGCCCTGCGCCTGCGCCGTGAACGCCAGCGTCCCCGGACCGGTCCCGTTCTCGGTATAGGACCAGGTGAAGGTGTGGCTGGCGCCCGCCCCGATGTTCGCCACCCCCGGCGAGGTGGCGGTGGTGGCGTTCGCCCCGCCGCCCACCGCCGGCGCGGGCTGGAGCGGCGTGGGCGCCACGTTGTTCACCGCGCTGCCGCCGTTGTTCTGCACCGTCATGCTCATGGTGAACGCCTGCCCGCGCGAGAGCTGGGTGCGGGAGAAGCTGTAGTCGGTGATCGTCAGCCCGCCCGGGTTCTGCACCGAGAGGCTGCTGGTGCTCGCCGTGGGCACGTTCAGCGCCGCGTTGCTGTTGGCGTCCTGCCCGTTCACCGCGGCGGAGAGCACCAGCGTGCCCACGTCCGCGCCGTTCTCGGTGAACGTCCACGTGAAGGTGTGGCTGGCGCCGCCGGCGATGGTGACCGGGCTGAGCGTGTCGGTGGAGGACGCGCCGGCGCCGCCGGTGGGCGTCACCGCGGGCGGGTTGGGCGAGGGGATGACGTTGGCCGCCGCCGCCCCGCCGGTGTTCGTCACCACCATGTTGGCGGCGAAGGTGCCGCCGCGCAGCACCGCCGCGGGCACGGTGAAGGACGTCACCGAGAGCGCCGCCGGCGCCACCACGTTGGCGGTGTTGCTGTTGCCCAGGCTGGAGGAGATGCTCCCGCCGATGTTGGCGTCCGTCCCCGTCGCCGCGGTGGAGAAGCGGAGCGTGCCGGTGCCGGTGCCGTTCTCGGCGTAGCTCCAGGTGAAGGTGGCGCTGGCGCCGCCGGCGATGGTCTGCGCCGCCGGGGCGCTCGAGGTGGTGGCGTCCGCGCCGCCGGTCCTGGTGAGCGACGGCGGGTTCGGCGAGGGGACCACGTTCAGCGCCGACGCCTCGCCGCTGTTCTGGACGGTGAGCGAGACCTGGAAGGCCTGCCCGCGGCTGAGGTTGGCCTGCACCGTGAAGGCGGTGATGGCCAGCGCCGCCGGCTGCTGCACCGCCGCCACGTTGGTGGTGACGTCCGCGGCGGTGACCGCGTTGCCGCTGGCGGAGTCGGTGCCGGTGGCGTGGGCGGTGAAGGACAGCGTCCCGGAGGCCGTCCCGCCCTCGGTGTAGTTGAAGGTGAAGGTGTGGTTGGCCCCGGCGGTGATGCTCACCGGCGCGAAGGTGGTGGAGGTGGTGGCCGCCGCTCCGCCGGTGGCGTTGGCGGTGGGCGGGACGGGCGCGGGCACCACGCCGGTGACCGTGGAGCCGCCGGTGTTGGTCACCACCATCACCGCGGTGAAGCCCTGCCCGCGCGAGAGCGAGGCGGGGATGGTGAAGCCGGTCACCGACAGCGCCCCGCCCGCCTGCACGGTGGCCACGTTGCTGGCGGTGGAGGTGGCGGAGATGGTCTGGCCGGTGTTGGCGTCCTTTCCGGTGGCGCCGGTGGTGAGCTGCAGCGTGCCGTTGGCGATGCCCGTCTCCGAGTACGCCCAGCTGAAGGTCCGGCTCCCGCCGCCAGGGATGCTGCCCGAGGTGAGGGCGGTGGAGGTGCTGGCGTTCGCGCCGCCGGTGACCACCTTCGCCGGCGGATCGGGCGAGGGCAGCACCACCGTGGCGCCCGCCTCGCCGTCGTTGGTCACCGTCAGCGTCGCGGTGAAGGTCCCGCCCCGGCCGATGAGGGCGGGGATGGTGAAGCTGCTGATGCGGAGCGCGGCCGGCGCCTGCACGGTGATCGTCCCCGAGGAGGCGGGCGCCCCGGTGACGGCGGCGTTGCTGTTCCCGTCCACGCCGGCGGCGCCGGCCGTGACGGCGAAGGTGCCGCTCGCGGTGCCGCTCTCGGTGAAGGTGAGCTGGAAGGTGGCGTTGGCCCCGCCGTCGATGGTGATCGCGGACGGAGTGGCGCCCGGGGTGGCGTCGGCGCCGCCCGTCTTGCCGGTCACCCCGGGCGAGGTGGGCGCCACGTTCTTGGCGGGGGCGTCGCCGCGGTTGGTGACCGTCATGGTGACCGCGAAGACCTGGCCGCGGCTGACGGTGGTGGGGCCGGAGAGGCTCACCTCCAGCTGAGCCGGGCGCTGCACCGTCACCACAGGCGAGGTGGCGCTGGCGGTCACCGCCTCACCGGTGTCGGAGGCCGACGCGCGGGCCGCGGCGGTGAAGGTCAGGTTCCCCGCCGCGCCGGTGGTCACCGTCCAGGTGAAGCTCGCGCTGGCGCCCGGCACCAGCCGGTCCACCGACGCCGGGTTGGGCCCGGACAGCACCGAGCCCGCCGCCGCCCCGCTCGCCGACACCGAGGTGGGGGCGATGTTCTCGAGGATGATCGTGCCGGTGTTGGTCACCGTGAAGGTGAGCGTGAGCGACTGGCCCACGGACGCGGTGGTGGAGCCCAGCGACGCGGCGGCGCTCATCGTCGCCGCGCGCGGCGGCCTCGCCCCCTCCTTGCAGACGCCGGCGCTGCAGAACTGGGCCGACGGGCAGTTCTGGTCCGTCTCGCACGTCGCGCCCTCCAGGGGAGGAACGCACCCCATCCAGAGGGCGAGCGGCGCCGACAGCAGGAGCGCGGCGCGCAGGCGCGACTGCGGGCGAGGGCGAAGCAGGGTCATAAGGGGTTTCCAGAGCCTTCGGGGACTTCAGAGGTCATCAGGGATCCGGCCCAATCCGAAGCAAACTGCCGACAGCCAGAAGTTCAGAAGCTGAGCACCACCGGGGCCCCGCCGGCGGCCGGGGCCGCCGAGGCCGAAGCGCTCGACGGCTGCCCCTCCAGGAGGAAGAGGACGACGGCCGCCGCGCCCGCCGCCGCCGCCGCGCCGTAGCCGATGTTGGCGTAGAGGGCGGAGCTCCTGGCGCGCGAGTAGAGCGCGGTGGCCTCCGCCTCGGTGTGCAGGTTGCCGTTGAGCAGCTCGGAGCTCGCAGAGCTCGCGTTCAGTCCGAAGCCCACGCCCGCGCCCACGCCCACCACCGACACCCCACCCGCGACCCACGTCCAGAGGCGGCCGGAGGCGGGCGGCGGCGGCGTCAGCGGCAGCGGCTGGCGCGGCTGGGCGAGCACGGAGCCCAGCTCGGTCTGGCCGCGCGGCGGCGCCAGCGGGGCGTCGGAGCCGGGGCGCCCCGCCGCCGGCGGCGCGCTGGGTCGAACGGCGACGGTCACCGTGCCCTGGTCGGCGGCCTTCGGCGGCGGCTTCGACTCCACGGGCGGCGGTGGGTTCGCCTCCGAGGTCGCCACGGAGGTCGGGGGCGTCGGCGGCGCCTGCGGCGAGCCGGTGGGCGTGAGCGCCACCTCGACCTTCGCCGACTTCTTCGCCGTCACCGTCACGGGTTGCGACGACGTCTGGTAGCCCGTGGCGGAGACGGTGACCGTGTACGTGCCCGGGCGGAGCTCCCACGTCGCGGGGACCGGGAGCGACCCCTTGCCCGGGATGGAGGCGGTGGCACCCGCCGGCTGCGCGAGCACCATCAATTGCTGCACGCCCCTGGCGCGGAGCTTGGCCTCCATGCGGACGATGGCCTTCTCCACCTCCTTGCGGTCAGAGGTGCCGGGCGCCTCGATCAGGTAGGTGCGGTAGGCGCGCAGGGCGCTGGGGACTTCGGTGTTGAGCTTCTCGTAGCACTTGCCGATGTTGTACCAGAGCACCGGCGCCGGCTTGAGGCGCTGCGCGGCCTGGAACTCCTGCAGCGCGACGCTGAACTTGCGCGCCACGAAGGCCTTCCTCGCCGCCTCCACGTGGGCCCTGGCCTCCGCCAGCACGGGGTCGCCACCCGGCGAGCCGGCGCCCATCAACGAAGCCATCAGCGCGACCGTCGCGAGCGCCTGCACCCTGCACCTCCAACGTCAGTACACGTCCTTGAGCTCGTCCGGCTGGGCGGCCGACGGCGCCAGCGTCACGTCGAGCGTCCCGGTGGCGTTGGGCGTGAAGTTGCGGACCGCCGCCTTGAAGCCGGGCTTGGTGAACCGCAGCTTGATCGGCTTGCCCATCACCCACGGCAGCTCCAGGGGGGCGACCCCCACCTGCTCGCCGTTGGCGAGGACCTTCGCACCCGGCGGCTGGGTGGTGATGGACAGCGTGACCTCCGACCCGTCGGCGGCGGCCGGGGGCTTCGGTGCCTCGGTGGCCGGCGCCGGCGGTGCCGCTTCGGCGGCGGGGATGGCGGGCTTCGGGGCCTCCGCGGGGGGAGGTGGCGGCTTGGGGGCTTCGGCGGCGGCGACGGTCTTCGGCGTCTCGGCCGGCGGCTTGGGAGCTTCGGCGGCGGCGACGGTCTTCGGTGCCTCGGCCGGCGCGGGGGCCGCAGGGGCCGGCGCGGGCGGGGTGATGGACGCCGGGCTCGGCGGGAGGCGCGCGGCGAGCATCGGCGCGTACTGCTCCAGCTTCCCGGTCCGCCAGAGGTAGGCACCGGCCCCGCTCAGCGCGGCGAGGAAGAGGACGAAGGTCGCGATGGCGCGGCCGGGGCCGCGCCTCTTCGCCGCCGCCACCTCGCTCGCCAGCCCCGGGACCGCGACGGTGGCGTTGCTGGCGGTGGTGGCCTCGGTGGCGGTGTTGAAGACGGTGGGACCGGCCGGGTCCACGCCGGGCTCCGCCTCGGGCCGGATCGACTCGCGGGTGGAGTCCGAGGGCTCGACGGAAGGGGTGCTCGCCGGGTTGAGCGTGACCTCGCCCGTCAGGCTGGCCTTGAAGTCGGCCGCCGACATGAGGATGCGGCCCTTCGCGGGCTCGTCCTGCTCGGGCGCCGGTTCCGGTACCGGGATGGGTGCCGCCGCCTCGTGCGCCGGGGTGGAGGGGAACGGCGTCGGCATCGGGTACATCGGCGTCATCGGCCGGATGGAAGGGGGCGGCTCGATCTCGGAGAGCTGCGCTGGCACCGGAAGCGATGCGGCCGATGGCGCCACCGCCGCGGCCGGCGCCGCCGACGGTGGCGAATACACCTGCGGCGGCGGCGGGTAGGCCTGCTCCGGCGGTGCATGAGTCTGCGGCGGGGCCGCGAAGGTCTGGACCGGCACGGGGGCCGGCGCGGCCGGAGGAGCCCGCGGCGAGGCGATCGGCGGCGCGAGCGGCGTCACCGAGGACGGCGGCGGGGATGGGGGCACCGGGTTGAAGCCGCCGCCCTGGAACGGCGAGTTTGGCCGGGTGGAGGCGCCGTTGAGGTGGGGCACTCCTCCCGAGGGCGTCAGCTTCGGCTTGGCGGTGGGCGGGAGCGCGTTGAGCAGCTCGTCCAGCGACATCGCGCGGGTGGCCTCGGTGTCGGTGCGCGCGCGCTCGGGGGGCTTCTCGGCGGGCTTGGCTGCCCAGTCGGTGACGGCCGGGATGGCGGTCCCGGTGGCGACGCGCGATGGAGGCGGCGCCACCGCCGCCGCCGGCCTCGCCGCCCTGGGTGCGGGCGCCGCCGGCGCGGGAGTGCCGGGTTGCTTGGCCCGGACGAGCTGCAGGCGCATCGCCTGCTTGCCGCCCGTCCACTCCAGCGCCTGCACCACGGCCTCTTCGTCGACGCCCAGCGAGCCATCCTGCAGCTCGAGCCGCAGCATCACCCGCCGGCCGGTCTCGTGCATCTGCGGCGTGCGCGCCAACATTCCCTTGGCGAGCAGGTTCGGCTCGAACTTGCGACGGAACTCCTCCACGTTGGCGCACGCGAACTTCACGCGCACGACCGGGAGGCCGTCTCCTTCCTCAGACATTTCACCCCCGACCACAGCCGACAGCAGATCCAGAGCAAAGCACCAGACATGCCACAACGGAAGGCGGCGGAACTGCTCGGTTCTCTGATGGGCGATGTGGCGATCGCGCAGCATGGGCGGACAGTCGACAGGGAAGCTATGCTGCGATTTCGCATGATGGTGCTGCGTCAGTGAAGCGGGGTTCGCCGGGTTCGCCACCTGATCTGCTCCGTCCGAGGGATGCGCGGATGCCGCTCTTCGTGCGGGTGTCGACGCAGCCGCCGCTGCCGGAGTGCTGGTCGGTCAACATCAGCAAGTCGGGGATCGGGCTGCAGGCGACGGGTGGGCCGCGATCGGCGGCGGTGGTCGAGGGATCGGATCTGGACCTGGAGCTGGACCTGCCGGACTCCGGGTCGAAGGTGCGGGGGTGGGGGTGGGTGGTGTGGCGGCACGACGGTTTGGCGGGGCCGGGCGGGGAGGTGTCGGTGTCGCTGGGGGTGGCGTTCCGGGCGCTGTCCGCGGACGACCGGCTGAAGATCGCCCGCTACGTTCAGTCGGGGATGTCGCACGTGGCGGTGGCGTTCGGGACGCGGCAGGAGTCGGACGCGATCCGGGCCGCGCTGGAGTCCAACGCTCGGCTGCACTTCGCCACTTCCGCAGAGGAGGTGGACGAGCTGGTCTCGCGCGGCGACGTGGCGGCGGTGGTGGTGTGCGGGGCGGACGCGCCGGGAGCGATGGACCTGCTGGAGCGGCTGGCCGCGCAGCGGGGCGGGCCCGCGGGGTCATCGGAGGTGCTGGACGCGCAGCGCGACCTGGCGCCGCGGGTGATCGCGTGCGCGCGGTCGGACCCGATGCGGCTGATGGAGGCGCTGAACGGTGGGCTCGTGTTCCGGGTCCTGGCCCCTCCGCTGAACGAGGCGGCGCTGGCGGCGGCCGTGGCGCGGGCGTGCCGGGAGCGCGGCGTGCGCGCCGAGCAGCGCCGGGTGGCGCAGCGGCTGGAGCGCTCGCTGTTGCAGGGGCGGCGCCCCATCCGCACCGCCGCGGGTGAGCTGGTGCTGGAGAGCGAGGCCATGCGGCGGGCGCTGGAGCTGGCGAAGGTGGCGGCGCCGCACCCGGTGGCGGTGCTGCTGCAGGGGGAGACGGGGACGGGGAAGGAGATCCTCGCGCGGACGATCCACGAGCTCTCCAGCCGGGCCAACCAGCCGCTGGTGGTGCAGGACTGCGGCGCGCTCACGGAGACGCTGCTGGACAGCGAGCTGTTCGGCCACGTGCGCGGGGCGTTCACCGGGGCCACGGCGGACCACCCGGGCCTGTTCGTGCTGGCGGACGGCGGGACGATCTTCCTGGACGAGATCGAGAACACGACGCCCAACCTCCAGGCTCGCCTCTTGCGCGTGATCGAGACGGGAGAGGTCCGCCCGGTGGGGGGCACGCAGGTGCGCCAGGTGGACGTGCGGATCATCGCGGCGTCCAACCGCGACTTGCGGGCGGAGGTGCGCGGCGGACGGTTCCGCCCGGACCTGTATTACCGGCTGTCGAGCTTCCCGATCCTGGTGCCGCCGCTGCGGGAGCGCCGCTCGGACGTGCTCCCCCTGGCGCGGCACTTCCTCCGGGCGGCGGCGGTGGCGCTGGGGCGGCCGGTGCCGCCGCTGTCGAGGGAGGTGGAGGAGCTGCTGCTGGCATACGACTGGCCGGGGAACGCGCGCGAGCTGCGGAACCTGATGG
>DASRBA010000326.1:0-8324 GCA_035637895.1 Myxococcaceae bacterium | reverse complement strand
CGTGGGGAGCTACCGCTACGGCATCGTGAACATGGGGGCCCCCAGCGCCGACGCGCTGGAGGCCGCCTGGGAAGAGGCGAAGCGGATGCTGCCGTTCGATCTCGCGGACGCCTAGCCTTCGCTTAACCTTCGCCTAACCTTCGATGGTGAACTTCACCGTCTGAAGGACCGCGCCGTCCGGGCCGAGGATGTCCGCCCGCCAGTCGCCCTTCATCTCCGGCGTGATGGTCTTGGTGGCCCAGGTGCGCATGGTGGCGTGCTTGAGGTTCAGGTCCACCTTGCCCATGTCCTCGTCGCCCTTGTACCAGGCGACCGTGACCTTGGAGCCCTCCTGGCCCTTCACCTTCAGCCAGAGGAAGACCTTGCCGACGTCCGCCTTGAACGAGGTGGCCTCGCCCTCGATCTCGCGGTCCTTGACGCCGGTCCCCAGCTTCGCTCCCAGGACCTCCGTCCCGGAGCTCGCCGCGGCGGCGGGCTTGTCTTCGGGTTTACCTTCTTCGGCGATGGCCAGCGCCGGTACCAACCACAACATCAACCAGACGTGCTTCATGTGATCCCCCGGGGTTGAGTGTGAGGCGCCCGCAGCGATAGCACAGTCCCAAGGGAACCCGGCAAGGTTGTAAGAAGGTGGTTGGCCGATGAGCGATCCGAAGCGCGACAAGCCGCAGGACCGCAAGCGCGAGAGCGAGACGAGGCCGGACCGGCCCGCCTCTCCGCTCCCCTCCATCACCGCGCCGAAGTTCATCCCAGGCGGCGGCACCCCCGCGCCCGAGGTCTCCGTCACCTCGCCCAACACCACCCCGGAAGCGCCCACGCTGGACGACCACGAGCCGCCCACCAACACCGAGACCACGCTCGATCCGAAGAACTACGCCGCGTCGGCGGACAAGGACCCGGACGAGCTGTCGTCGGACTTCGCCCCGGTGAGCGGGAAGCAACTCGACGCCGGCGGGCGGCTGGTCGCGCAGGCGGAGCGGCCGCCTCCCGCCCCAGCGCGCGCGCCCGGCACGCCGGCGCCGCCGCCCCTGCGCGCGCCCTCGCCGCCCAGCGACGAGGATTCCACCGACGCCGCGGTGCCTCAGCTCCGGCCCGCCACCTCGCCGGCGCCCCCGCCCCGGAGGGTCAGGCCCCGGAGCGCCGACGTCACCGAGCCGGAGCCGCCGCCGGGGCCGCCGCCCATCGCGCCGGTCTCCGGCCAGCGCCCCGAGCCGGGCCGGTGGATCATCAACCGCGACACCACGTTCGGGCCGGAGACCAACCCGGAGAGCGAGCCCGGCGCGTTCGATCCGACCGTCCGGAAAGCGGCGCCCCCGGAGCCTCCCCGGCGGAAGGCGAGGAGGCGGCTGGTGACCATCGCGGTCGCGGTCGCCGTGGTCACCCTCGGCAGCGCGGCGGTGTGGCTCCTCCGGCCGCCGGAGCCGGCGGCGGAGAACCCGGAGACGGCCGCGCCTCCTCCGCCGGAGAACGGAGATCCGGAGCCGGCGCGGATCCGCATCACCAGCAAGCCGAACGGCGCGGCGGTCCACATCAACGGCGTCTCGCTCGGGGTCACGCCGGTGGACCGCGAGAGCCCCTTCGCGCCGGAGGCCGAGCTGGAGGTGGAGGTGCTGCTCAAGGGGTACCGCCCGTGGACGCGGCGGTTCCACGCCGGGCAGAGCGTCGCCGCGCACGCGCAGCTCAAGCCGGCGCGCTGACCTGGCGTCGTGGCCGGGTTTCCGCCGGCCGGTGAATATTCCGCCGCGCATCGCGTCGAAGCTGGACGTCAGAAGGCCGAACGCTGTCTGGGAGGAAGCATGAAGCGCATGATGGGAGTCGCGGCCGTGATGTCACTGTCGGCCTGCATCGTGGTGCCGGCGCGGACCGTGTACCGCGAGCCGCCACCGACGTACTCACCCCCGCCTCCGGCGTACTCGCCTCCGCCGCCGGCACCGGTGTACGAGGCCCCGCCGCCGGCGTACCAGCCGCCGCCGGCGCCGGTGTCGTCGTACTCGGAGCCGGACGACGCGGACTACTGGGCGGTGGATTACGAGCCGCAGATCGGCGCCCCCGCGCCCATCGCCGTCCGCTGGGCGCCGCCGCCGATGCGGTGGGAGCCGCCGCCGCCCTCGCCCTGGGTGGGCGCCGTCTGGGTAGGCGGGTACTGGGACTGGAATGACTACGACGGGTGGGTGTGGGCGCGCGGGCACTGGATGCTGCCGCCGCAGCCCCGGTACACCTGGATCGAGCCGTACTACGAGAACCGCGACGGGCTGGTGGTCTACATCTCCGGCCACTGGAACCCGCCGGGCGTGTATTTCGTCGCGCCGCCGCGGCACGTCTACGTCCGCATCGTCGAGGCGCACCCGGGGTACCACGGCTACCGCTGCGACGGCCCGAACGGCGTGTTCATCCCGCCGCCGCCCGGCTCGCGACCCGGCATCATCGTCCCCGCGCCGGTGGGCACGCACCCGGCCGTGGTGGTGAGCGCGCCACCGGTGGTTCGCCCGGGCCTGGTGGTCCAGGGCGGCAACGGCATCAACGCCACCATCTACGCGCCTCCGGGCGTCACCCAGAACGGGCAGGCCATCCGCACCGCCGTCCCGGTCGCGCCGCACCTCGCCGCCGCCCAGGCGCCGGTGGTCCGCGTCGCGCCGCCGGCCGCCCGCGCGGTGGGCGCGCCTCCCGCCGCCATGGGTGCTCCTCCTCCGGCCTACGGCCGCCCGGTCAGTGCGCCGCCCGCGGCGATGGGCGCGCCGCCGCCGGCCGCGGTGGGGGCTCCTCCTCCCGCGTACGGCCGCCCGGTCAGCGCGCCGCCCGCGGCGATGGGCGCGCCGCCGCCGGCCGCGGTGGGGGCTCCTCCTCCCGCCTACGGTCGTCCGGTGAGCGCACCGCCCGCCGCGATGAATCCGCCGCCCGCGGCGATGGGCGCTCCGCCCCCGGCGTACGGCCGTCCGATGGGTGCGCCGCCGTCCGCCGTCTCGCCGCCTCCGCCCGCGGCGATGAGCGCGCCGCCTCCGGCCGCCGGTCACGCCCTGGGCGCGCCGCCCCCGGCCGCGGCGCCTCCGCCCGCGTTCGGCGGTCGTCCTCCGGCCCCGGTCGCGGCACCTCCGCCCGCCGCGGCGCCTCCAGCCGCTCACGGCGCTCCGCCGCCCGCCGCCCCTGGCGCGATCCACGCCGCGCCTCCCGCGGTGGGGACCCCGCACGCGGTGACGCCGGCGAAGACGAAGGAGGAGAAGGAGCGGGAGGAGAAGGCTCGCAAGCACGAGAAGTAGCGGCCTGAGGCGACGCCGCCGGGCGAGCATCGATACCCGGCGGCGGGCGCGGATCTGAGGGAGCGCTTCGGCGCTCCCTTGCTTTTGGGAGAGGGTGCTCAGCGCGGGGAATCAGTCGGCGTAGTCGACCAGGTAGCCGGCCCCGGAGAACACCGGCCCCTTGCCGAAGTCCACCGAGCCGCCGAAGTGCCCGCCCGCCAGCGCGCTCCCCGCCAGCGTCCCCACGTCCTCCACGGTCGCGTCGCAGGCGTCGGAGGTGAGCAACCGGTTCCACAGTTCGTCCCCGGCGAGGTTGATCTCCTCGAGCATCGCCCCCGAGCACCCCGGCATGGTCGCGCCCAGCGTCATCTTCCCGGCCGGGTCCACCGCCAGGCGCCAACTGTCCCCGCGCAGCGCCGGCGGCAGGCCGCGGAAGAACCGCGGGGTCCCGTCCGCCTCGGCGACGAACACCACGGCTCCGCCGTAGAAGGTGCCGCCTCCCCAGGCGATCCTGTCATCGAAGTACCCCAGGGCCACCACCGTCCCCAGGCGCGTCGTCGCCACCGTGCGGATGTGCCCGCTCTGAGGCAGTTGCTGGATCCAGAGGATCTCGAGGTCGGGGCTCAGCTTCATCAGGGCCATGCCCTGCCGCCAGGTCTTCCCCCCGAACGTGAGCTCCGAGCGCACGTACGCGGCGGCGGCCACGTTGCCGGAGTCATCCAGTGCCACCGCCTCGAAGAAGAGCGGGAGGTCCTCGCGCTCGGTGAGGAACACCACCGCCCCGTCCGCGCGGTGCAGCGCGATGGTGGAGTCCAGGCCCCGGATGTTCCGGGTGTAGACCCAATCGCCCCGCGCGTTCACCGACACGCGCGAGAACCCGCCCTCGTCCGAGCCTTCCGGCACCAGGTTGGTGACGCTCGCGCCGTCGCGGCTGAGGCGGTCGATCTTCGGGCCGCCGCGCGCGTGCTCGGCAAAGCCGAGGATGAAGATGGCGCCCGACGCGTCCATGGTGATCTGGTCCGCCCCGATGCCCACCGACCGGCTCCACAGGACCTTCCCGGCGGCGTCGTAGCGGGCGATCGTCCTTCCGCTCTCGTCTCCATAGAGGATCGCCGCGGCCCCGGAGCGGTCGGAGGAGATGGACAACACCGGCTGCGGCGTGGCGGTCACCCACCGCAGATCGCCCCGGACCGGCCCGCCGGCGCCGCACGCGTTGGGCACCCCGCCGCCGCCGCACGCCTGGCCGCTCGCGCACCCGCCGCACGACAGCGTGAGGCCGCACCCGTCCGGGATGGTTCCGCACGCCGCCCGCGCCGCCGCGCAGGTGGTGGGCACGCACTGCGGGACGGTCTGATCAGGACCCGGTGGCTGCGGCGACTGCGGCTGACCGGGCGGTGCGCCGCCACCACACCCCCAAAAATACAGGACACCAGCGGCCACCGGCCACGCTCTCCTCCAAGCCATGTCCCCCCCCCTCGTTCAGCGCGTGCGCGATGGTGCGAGAGTGTGCACGGCGATCGCTCCATGCCAAATCACGAGAAATGAGCACGGGCACTGTTCGCTTGTAGACGACACCGCGGAAGTGCTTTGGTGCGCACCCTTCACGGGGTCCCTTCCATGTCCTTCCTCTGCAGCCGCGCCGGGCGACGAGCCCGGATCTCCGTCTCTACCCTCGCCGTTCTCACTACCCTCGCTGCGTGCTCGTCGAACAACGATGAGCATGGAGTCGATGCCGCCTCATCGCACTCGGCGGTCGTCGATCAGTCGGCGCCGGTCGCGCCCGGCGTGCACCGCGTGCAGGTCAATGCCGCCTCCGTCCATCAACTGCTCTCCTCGGGCGGCGTGCTGGTCGCCGACTACGGCTCGTATGCGTTGATCGACGCGGACGCCAACGCGCTGGCCGCGCTCCCGCGGAGCAACTTCGAGGTCCGCGACGAGTACCGGAAGGTGCTCCTCAACGCGGGCGCCGTCGACAGCGCGGACCCCTCCTCCGCCCGGATGCGGGAGGCCTCCCTGCCGGCCAGCGGCAAGCAGCTCCACCTGGTCCAGTTCGCCGGGCCGGTGAAGAACGAGTGGTTCGCCAAGCTCCAGGCCACCGGCGTGCGGGTCGTCGAGTACATCCCGCACAACGCGTACCTGGTGTGGGGCGACGCCACCGCGCTCTCCAAGGTGGTGGGCCTCGCGAAGTCGGCGTCCGAGGTGCAGTGGGACGGGCCGTACCTGAATGACTTCAAGCTCAACCCGCGCATGTTCACCATGAACAAGGTGGACGGCTACCAGGTGCAGCTGGTGGAGGACGCGGAGGCCAACGCGGACACGCTGGCGCGGGTGGCCGCCATGGAGCGCGGCAAGCTGATCGACCAGCGGGCCCTGGGCTACGTGGACCTGGTCGTCCACACCGATCTGCAGTCCGCCATGTCGCTGGCGCGGCAGGCGGACGTGGTCTCCATCTACCCGTACGTGCTCCCGAAGAAGCTGGACGAGCGCGCGGACGTGATCGCCGCCGGACAGCTGGACGCCACCGGCTCCACCCCCGTCATCGGCGCGGGCCACCTGGCGTGGCTGGCGTCCAAGGGCTTCGCCCAGGCGCAGTTCGATCCCCCGGCCGCCGGCGTCGACGTGTCCGACTCCGGCCTCGACAACGGCACCCAGCTGCCGAACCATTTCGCCCTCTACAAGAACGGCGACGTCACCAGCACCAGCCGCGTCGTCTACAACCGCCTGGTCGGCACGCCGAACGCCGGCAGCACCATCCAGGGCTGCGACGGCCACGGCAACCTGAACTCCCACATCATCATGGGGTTCTCGAACCTGACCGGGGCGACCCACCAGGACGCCGCGGGCTACCGCTACGACCTGGGCATCATCCCGTTCGCGCGGGTCGGCAGCTCCGTCGTCTTCGACCCGCAAACGTTCACCAACCCGAACTACGAGAACCTGCAGTCCATGGCGTACAACGACGGGATGCGCGTCTCCAGCAACTCCTGGGGCGCGGCGGTGGGCGGCGCGTACAACACGGACTCGCAGCGGTATGACGCCCTCGTCCGCGACGCGCAGCCGGCCGGATCGACCTTCCCGACCGCGGGCAACCAGGAGATGATCATCGTCTTCGCCGCGGGCAACAGCGGCTCCGGCGTCAACACCGTCGGCTCTCCCGGCACCGCCAAGAACATCATCACCGCCGGCGCGGCCAACAACGTCCACCCGTTCGGCGCGGCGGACCAGTGCGGCTGGGGCGACGTGGACGCGGACAACGCCAACGACATCACCCCCTTCTCCTCCCGCGGCCCCTGTGACGACGCCCGCATCAAGCCGGACCTGGTGGCGGCGGGCACGCACGTCTCCGGCGGCGTGGCGCAGGCCGCCGGCCAGCGCGCCAATCCCCCGGCCGTCCTCACCGGCCAGGCGCTGGCCTGCTTCAACGCCAACGGCGTGTGCGGCGGTCCGGGCACCAGCGACTTCTGGCCCACTACCCAGCAGTGGACCACGGCGTCCACCGGCACGTCGCACTCGACCCCGCTGATCGCCGGCGCGGCGCTGCTGACGCGGCAGTGGATCATCAACAACCTGTCCTTCACCCCCAGCGCGACGATGGTGAAGGCGTGGCTGATGAACTCGGCGCGCTACATGACGGGCAGCGGCGCCAACGACAGCCTGTACTCGAACAACCAGGGCATGGGTCACCTGAACGTGGGCTTCGCGTTCGACGGCACGGCGCGCTTCGTGCGCGACGAGGTCCCGGCGGACCTGTTCACCGCCACCGGCCAGACCCGCACCTTCAGCAAGACCAACGCGGATCCGACCAAGCCGTTCCGGGTCACCCTGGCCTGGACGGACGCGCCGGGCAGCACCACCGGTAACAACTTCAACAACAACCTGGACCTGACCGTCACCCTGAACGGCAACACGTACCGCGGCAACGTGTTCACCGGCCGCAATTCGTCCACCGGCGGCGTCGCGGACGTCCGGAACAACGTGGAGAGCGTGTTCATCCCGCCCAGCCCCAGCGGCACGGCCACCATCACCGTCACCGCGACCAACATCAACTCCGACGGCGTGCCGGGCAACGCGTCCGCGCTGGACCAGGACTTCGCGCTGGTCGTCTACAACGTCTGCACCACCGCGGGCGTCTCGCCGACCGGCGCCACCGCCACCGCGATCGGCACCAACCAGATCCGGGTGGACTGGACCGCGACGGGCGGCAACACCGACTACCGCATCTTCCGCTCCAACGTGCCCGGCGGCCCGTACGCGCAGGTGGGCAGCGTGGTGTCGCCCACGGCGACCTTCACGGACGCCACCGTGCAGGGCGGCCAAGCGTACTACTACGTGGTGCGCGGCGTGAACTGCGACGAGTCCGCCAACTCCAACGAGGCCTCCGCCGTCGCCACCGGCACCTGCAGCCAGCCGCCGACCTTCGCGGGCGCGACGGGCGCGACCAGCAACAACGCCTCCACCTGCGGCACCACGGTGGCCTGGGCCCCGGCGGTCACCAGCTGCGGCGGCGCGATCACCTACAAGATCTTCCGCAGCAAGAACGCCACCTTCACCCCGTCCGCGGCGAACCTGATCGCGAGCGGCGTGACCGGCGCCAGCTACGTCGACACGGCCAACCTCACCGGCGGCACGACGTACTTCTACATTGCCCACGCGGTCGAGGTCTCCTCCGCGACCTTCGAGGACGCGAACACGGTCCGGCAGTCGGTCGCCGTGGGCGGCCCCATCACCCCGGCGATCCGCTACCTGGATGACCTGGACGGCAACCGCCCGCCGAACGCGGACGCCTACTGGGTGACCAGCGACCTGCACTTCAAGAAGTCGGGCTGCCACTTCCAGTCGGCCACCACCTCGTGGCGCTTCGGCAGCTCCACCGCCGGCGTCTGCCCGGGCGCCTACGACAACAGCCTGAACACCCGCGTGGTCCTCGGCGGCAACGGCACCGCCGGCCCCAACGGGTTCGCCTTCCCGGCCGGCGCCACGGGCACGCTGACCCTGCGCCACGCCTGGGACTTCAACGACGTGGTGGGCACCACCTTCTTCGACGGCGTGAACCTCGAGTTCTCCACCACCGGCCCGACCGGCCCGTGGACGCTG
>DASRBA010000325.1:0-17551 GCA_035637895.1 Myxococcaceae bacterium | reverse complement strand
GGGCGGGTGGGCGGCCAGCTGGTGGCCAACCCCACCGCCAAGCAGCGCGCGGAGAGCGACCTCGACGTGGTGATGGCGTGCTCGCGCGAGGCGATCGTGATGGTGGAGGGCGGAGCGGAGGAGGTGGACGAGGCGTCCATGGTCGCCGCGCTCCAGTTCGGCCACCAGGCGGTGCAGCCGGTCCTGCAGATGCAGGAGGACCTGCGGCGCGAGCTGGGGGTGAAGACGCGCGAGTACGAGAAGATCGCCGCGCACGACGAGGCGCTCAAGGCGAAGGTCCGCGGCCTGGCGTGGGACGCCATCGTCAAGGGCTACACCATCGGCGCCAAGCACGAGCGGTACTCGGCGCTGGGCGATGCGAAGAAGGCGGCGGTGGCGAAGGTGAAGGAGGAGATGGGGGCGACCTTCACGCCGGCGGTCGAGAAGTCGGTGAAGGCGATCGTGGAGGACCTCAAGTACGACCACATGCGCGCCCTCACCGTGGGCGGCGGGCGCGTGGGCGGCCGCAAGCACGACGAGATCCGTCAGATCACCTGCGAGGTGGGCGTGCTGCCGCGCACCCACGGGTCGGCGCTGTTCACCCGCGGCGAGACGCAGGCGCTGGTGGCGGCCACCCTGGGCACCGCGGACGACGAGCAGCGGATCGAGTCCCTCATCGGGATGACGTTCCGCAAGTTCCTGCTGCACTACAACTTCCCGCCGTTCTCCGTGGGTGAGACCAAGCCGCTGCGCGGGCCGGGCCGCCGCGAGATCGGCCACGGCGCGCTGGCGGAGCGCGCGCTGCGCAACATGATGCCCAAGAGCGAGGAGTTCCCGTACACCATCCGGATCGTCTCCGACATCCTGGAGTCGAACGGGTCCTCGTCGATGGCGTCGGTGTGCGGCGCCACGCTCTCCCTGATGGACGGCGGCGTGCCGATCAAGGCGCCGGTGGCGGGGATCGCCATGGGCCTGGTGAAGGAGGGCGACGCCATCGCCATCCTGTCGGACATCCTGGGTGACGAGGACCACCTGGGGGACATGGACTTCAAGGTCTGCGGGACGAAGAAGGGCATCACCTCCATCCAGATGGACATCAAGATCTCCGGGCTGACGACGGCGATCATGGCGCGCGCGCTGGAGCAGGCGCGGG
The DNA here is from genome assembly GCA_035637895.1 of Myxococcaceae bacterium. GTDB lineage: Bacteria > Myxococcota > Myxococcia > Myxococcales > Myxococcaceae > DASRBA01. The sequence continues at coordinate 16,419 of DASRBA010000325.1, read as the reverse complement.
TGGGCCGGCTTCACATCCTGGGGAAGATGGCGGAGGCCATCGCGGAGCCGCGGAAGGAGATCTCCCAGTACGCGCCGCGGATCACCACCATCATGATCCGGCCGGAGTTCATCAAGAACGTCATCGGGCCGGGCGGGAAGGTGATCAAGGACATCATCGCCCGCACCGGGTGCGCCATCAACATCGAGGACTCGGGGCGGGTGGACATCGCCTCGTCGAGCCAGGAGGCGGTGCAGCAGGCCATCTCCATGGTCCAGGCGCTCACCCGCGAGGCCGAGGTAGGGAAGATCTACCTGGGCACGGTGCGGAAGATCGCCGAGTTCGGCGCCTTCGTGGAGCTGTTCCCCGGGACGGACGGGCTGATCCACATCTCCGAGCTGTCCGACAAGCGCGTCAAGTCGGTGAGCGACGTGCTGAAGGAGGGCGACGAGGTGATGGTGAAGGTCATCTCCATCGACAAGACGGGGAAGATCCGGCTCTCGCGCAAGGAGGCGCTGGCGGAGCGCGCCGGGCAGCAGCAGCAGGCCCAGCAGCAACCGGCGCAGCCGCCGCAGCCCACCGCCAAGGCGTAGGGCGGTCGCTGAGTGCTCAACCGCCACGCGATCGTCCTCACCCTGGGGTTGGGGGTGGTGTTCGTGCTGGTCGGGGCCCCGGAGGTGGGGCTCTCCTGGATGGGCCCCGGGTTGCTCGGGGCCCTCGTCGGGTTGCTGCTCGACGACGGGCTGTCTCCCCGGCGCGTGCTGCTGGGGCACCTGTTCGAGCTCTACGGCGGCGCGGTGCTGGTGTTCGCCGCGCTCCGGCAGTGGGCGGCCGGGGTGGGGTGGGCGCTGCCGGTGACGGAGCTGGGCATCGGCCTGGCGCTGTTCGGCGTGCTGCTGGAGATGCGGCTGCCGTACGCCTGGCTGCGCGCCGCGGTGGCGGTGCACGCGGCGGGGGACGCGCTGTTCGTCGCTGGTTTCTTGAAGGGCGTGCTGGGGCGGGAGCTGCACCCGAGCCTGGTGGGGTGGGTGGGGGTCGGGATCGCCGGCGCGGTGTCGCTCTACGCGGCGGTGGTGAACCTGGGGTTGCAGCTCGTGCGGTTGAAGGACATCCGCGCCGGGTGGCGGTACCGGGTGCTGGAGGTCGGGGCGGACGGCCTCACGCTGAGGACGCTCCATGGCTCCGTGATGGTCTCGTGGGGTGTCGTGCAGGGGATGCACGCGCTGGACGCGCGGCACCTGGCGGTGGTGCTCCCGTCCCCGCTGCCGCCGGACCTCGAGAAGGCGGCGCTCCCGGTGGAGGAGCTCCGCGAGTCCGAGGTCGAGCTCGCGCCCGGCGCGCCGCCCACCGCGCCCGCGAAGTACGCGCTGGTGCTGCACGAGCAGGAGTTGGGCTCCACCATCCCCCAGGCCGAGGCGCGGCTTCGCCCCTTCGTCCGTGCGAGCTGAGGAACGAATGCCGGTCGAGATTGGACGGATCGAAGCGCTCTTCCGCTACCCGGTGAAATCCATGCGCGGAGAGTCGCTCGACGCCGCCGCGCTGGGGTGGCACGGCCTCGACGGCGACCGGCGCCTCGCGCTCCGCCGGCTTGGCGAGCGCGGCGGGTTCCCCTGGCTGACCGCGAGCAAGCTCCCCGACCTCGTCCGCTTCACGCCGCGGCTCCCGGAGCACGTGGTGACGCCGGAGGGGGAGGAGATGCCCCTGTTCGGGGAAGCGTTCGCGGCGGAGGTCGGGCGCCGCCACGGGGCGCCGGTGGAGATGATGCAGCTGAAGGACGGCATCTTCGACGACGCCAGCATCTCCGTGATCACCTCCGATACGGTTCACGAGATCGGCCGGCTCGCGGGGGTGAGCGCGGACGTGCGGCGATTCCGCCCGAACATCGTCGTCCGATCCACCCGGGCGGTCCCGTTCGAGGAGAGCGAATGGGTGGGCGGCGTGCTCAGGTTCGGCGAAGCGGACGATGCGCCCGCCGTGGCCGTCACGATGCACGACGTCCGCTGCGCGATGGTGAACATCGATCCGGATGGAGGGAACCTCACCCCCGAGGTGCTGAAGGCCGTGGCTCGAGCCAACCAGAACAACGCGGGGATCTACGGCACGGTCACGCGCACCGGGCGGTTGGCGGTGGGACAGCCCGTCGTCCTTCACCGGTAAACGAGCACGCGCGCTTCTTGTCCCTGGATTTCCAGCACCTGTGGCTTGGGCCTGGTCTCGCTGGCCTCGGCGTAGACCTTCGAGAGCCCCACGTCGATGCGCCAGACGCGCCCGTCGCAGGCGCTGTTGATGCCGCCTTCCTGGATCGTGTGGCCGACCACCATCCGCTTCGCCGCGGCGCCTTCGAGCGCCTGCGCGAGCGTCCCGCACGCGGCTGCGTCCGGGTCGCCGTCGGAGTAGAGGCGGGTCCAGATCGGCGCGTCCTTGCTGGTCAGGATCTCCGGGATCTCTTTCTGCGCCCCCCACATCCAGGCGCTCGCCTCCCGGTTGATCCGCGCCAGCCCGTACGACACGTGCTGCGGCAGGACTCCCCCGTGCACGAAGAGCGTGTCGCCGACCCTGGCCACCACCGGCCTCCGGGCGAGCTGCCGGGCCACGGCGCCACCCGGCCGGAACGCGAAGGTGCGGCCCCGTTGCTCGCTCGGGGTGCTCCACGCGTGCAGCCAACCTGGATTGAACTCCTCGTACTCCGCGAGGCCGTGCGGTGAGACGTAGCGGAAGTCGCTCTGTACGTTCATGACCTCGTGGTTGCCGTTGAGGACGACCAGCGCGCCCCCGCTCTTCGCCGCCGCGCCGGCGAGTCGATCGAGGAGCTCCAGCACCTCCCGGTCGTCGTCGCCGCGGTCGAGCTGATCGCCGGTCTGGACCACCACCGTGCGACCACCCGTCCACGCGCCGGCCGCGTCGATCACACCCGCGAGCCGCAGGACCCCACGGGCGGCCGACACGTCTCCGTGCAGGTCGCCGATCGCCACGATCCGCTCCGCCGATGCGTACTCGAACGCGGGCGACGGAGGAGGCTCCGTCGAGGGCGCCGGCCCGGCCTCGCAGCCGAGGAGCGCGAGCGCCAACAGCGCGAAGGCCAGCGGCCCTCTAGCTGCCAAGCGCGCTCTGCGCCTTCTGCGCTCCCCGCTCATGTGTGAGAAGCGGGCAGACTAGAGTCCTGCGTGAGGAGGTTGTCGAGACTGGTCATGACCTTCCGTGCCTTCAAGATGCTGTCTTTGGCGCTGGCGAGTTTCCTGGCTGGTGGTGCCGAATCTGGCGAACCACTCTTCCAGGCTCGCGACACGGTATCAGTTCGAGGGGGGCCGACGAAGGATCCGAAGTACATCGACAACGCCATTCGCGCCGTCAGTATCCTGGGATGGGGCGGTCCGTTCCGGCTGGACAGCGACGTCTCAGGCTCCGTTCCCGAAGGAAGCATCTACTTGGAACGGGCAGCGGTGCATCTCGACCAGGATCCGCTTGAGTGTGGAAGCATCTCGCTGGATGTGGTCTTCCGATCTTCCGAGCTGGCGGAAGCCGCCGTGTCCAGGATGGCGCGCGATGGTTCCTACACGTACTACGTAGGGCCGGCCGGCTACATATTTCCGACGGTGATCTCGCAGACCACCGCCCCGGCAGTCCTGGGGGCGCTCCGGTTCGCTGTTGAGCGAGAGAGGATGAACGCGCTCTCGGCCCGGGACACCTCGATTCAGTTGCTCTTCTGGTACATCGGTGCCCGGAATCCCATCCAGCTCAAGTTCCCCGTCGGCGCTGGCCTCGAGGGGTTCTCAACCACGGAGCAGTCGATCATCCTGGAGGCGAGGAGGATCCTCGCCTCGCCTGAGCTCGCCCAGCTTCGACTGGCCCAGCAGGCGGGGAGGAGTCTGCTGGTTCGAATCAGTGGCCGGCTGATCCAGTACGAACCCGGAGCACCTTGTTCGGGAATGACGCTCTTTGGAGAGAACGGATTTCTGCTAGGTCGGGAGGCATTCGCTTCGGAGAGCGAGTTGGTGAAGACGCTCCTGCACGAGCTTCATCGGCTCTCGACCAGCGTGGTCCATGCGAACGGGGCGTCAATGGCAACCGTTCGTGCCGAGACGCAGGCGGCGAGCGCCTTTGCAGAGAAGGCGTTCAAGGCCGTGCTGGCAGGTGGACGGCAGTGAGGGACGAGCGGCAACGCTGGGTGGAAGCAGGGATTGAGTTGGCCAAAGATCCCCATGCAGTGGTGCGGTGCCCTCATTGCGGAAAGGGCAATCTGGAAGTGCTTGACCAAAGACTCGAAGGCCAGAGAGTCGAGCGGCACATGCGCTGTCCCGCCTGCGGCGCATACAACAGCATCTTACTTCGGGGGGTCGATCCGGCTTGTTAGCCCGTGGTGACTGCTTTGGTGATGGCGCTCCTGAATCGAAGCATGAGGTTGAGTGCGGTGTTGGAGAGCGTTTCCAGACGCGCCGGTTCATCGGTGACGGTGGCGGTCTCGTAGACGGCGATCCGAGAAGCGGGGCGCTCTTCGAGTCGCTCCCAGCTCACGGGCCTACCCATGTCGGCTTCGACCTGTGTGCGCTTACCAAGAAGCCCATCGAAGAATGCCTTGTTGTCTGGTTTGGAGCCGTTGTCGATGTACAACTCCACCCGGAAGCGGCCGACTTGCGCAAAGGAGAACCCGAAGTGGGCCAGCCCCACGCCGTGACGGATGTCCGCAACCCAGATCCAGCCGTTCCCGTTGTTGCGGCTCTCCTTGAGGGGGAAGCCCGGTTGCCTCCTCAGCTTCGTCAGTAGGTCTTCATAGAACATCTTGTAGAGCTGCTCTCGAGCAGAAGTGCGGCCGAAGCTGACCCACCCACCCTCGATGTCTACGTCCTCGACTCGCCAACCCGCCTTGAGCCAGTTGATGGACTGGGTATGGCTGGTCTCGTCGTTTGCCCACCAGGAACGGTGAACCCTGGCAGAGTTTGGCAGTTTGGCTCCGAGGATTGATTCCAGCGCCTGGAACCCGATGTAAAGAGAAGACAACGTCTGGTTTCCGAGGAACGCTCCGAGGCGGGCGTACCGACTGTCCGTCGGATCGACGACCTCGGCGATGGGATCGACCTGAGCCGCGTCATCGTCCACCCCAGCGGTATCGGTGGCATCCGGCAGTTGAGGGCGCTCCGTGATCTGATCGTAATGGCGCGTGAGCAAGTCGGAGGCGTACTTGAGGCGCTCCCTGGCGCGGACGTCTGGCGTTCCCCGGAAATGCATCAGCGCATTTCGCGTCCCGAGCACTCCATGAAGCAGGTTCCTGAGGTTCTCGCGTTCGATGCGAAGCTGTCTGTTCACTGAGCTCCAGCGCGAGTCATCCAGCAACAACTGGATGTACTGGCCAAGTGTCAGCTCGTCGAAAGCGAGAGGAGGTCGTTTCGGCACTGCCTGATCGAAGGCCTGAGCGAATGCTTGTTCATCCAGCTTCTGGCCGCCGGTCGTCGCGAGGTACCGGCCGATGATCGCCCTCGACTGCTTTCGAATCTCGCTCCGATCTCCAAGTGCTTCGGTGATCGCTTGATGCTGATCGGACTCCGTGAATGCCAGGATGAAGCGCTTGACGGTGCTCTCCACGTCCTCGACCAACATGAGGTCTTCCGAGCGCCGCCGAAGGTAATCGGTCGCGTCGGAGCTGGTCACGATTCCGTCCAGCTTTCCTTCTGCGGTCACGATGAGCGCGGCATTCCGCTGGCGGAGCGCGTCCAGGAGCTCGAACAGGTCATCGTCTGGTTCGTAGACCGGGAGGTGGCCAAGCTCGGTTGCATGACCGACGGCAAGCGACTGGAGCGACGTGTCCAGATGGTCGAGCGCGCGAAGGATGGAGCCGTGGGTGACCAGTGCTACGGGCCGGTGTTCGGCGTCCACGACGGGTAATTGGCTGTAGTCGTACTCGAGCATCCGGTTCACCGCCACATCCGCCGAATCCTCCAGCGCTACGGTGACTGGCTTGCCTGCGATCAGCTCGCGAATATTGAATGGCATCGCGACTCCTCGTGCTCAGCCAAGCGCGCTCCGCCAGGAGTTCTGCGCCCTCCGCGCCCACTCCGTCCACGCCTGGAGCTGCTTGTCCTCGTGGTCCGGGCCGGGATGGAGCAGCGGGGGCGCGATGTCCGCGCCCATCGCCGTCCGCTGGAGGAAGCCCTTGTTGGTCAGCTTCGCCACCACCACGTACACGTCCCGCCAGTCGTAGCCGCGGGACCGCGCGAACTGGACGATCTCCTGGAAGCTCATCTCCCGGTCCAGCTTGGAGATCAGGCTGATCTCCAGCGCCTCCGCGATCCCCACCCACGGCGCCTCCCCCAGCTCCGACCGCACCAGGGAGACCAGCGCCACCCTGCGTTCTGCCGCCGCGTGCCTCGGCGTCCCCGGCATCGGCGAGCGCAGGATGCCTCGCGACGGCCGCTTGATCACCCCTCGCCGCAGCAGCTCGTTGAGCCACTCCGCGGACTGCTCCCGCGTCACCCCCAGCGCCCTCGTCAGCTCCGAACCCGTCATCTGCCGGTCGATCACCCCCCGCGCGAACGCCACCTTCTTCGGCGGCGCGATCCGGCAGAACAGCTCGTACAGCTCGTGGTCCACGTCCAGCTCCCCCTCCGACCCCACCCGCTGCTCGTTGGCCCGCGCCTCCGCCCCGTTCAGCGTCTCGCACGCCCGCTGGATCAGCTCCTCCATCGTCAGGCTCAGCCCGCCCGGCCCCGCCGCCGCCACCGGCCCGAACTGGAACGTCCCGTGCGCCGCCGTGGCCACCATCGTCCGCACGAACGCCGCCAGCCCCGCCACCTTCCGCTGCTGGACCTCCCACACCGCCGCCACCGGCTTCCCCTCCTTCACGTCCACCCGGTACGCCCCCCAGTCGTCCCCCAGCGAGAGCGACCCGGTCGCCTTCAGCCGCGCCAGCGCGCGCAAGATCCACTGCAGCCCGATGGCCTGGGTCCGCACGTCCACCGGGTGGCTCACCAGCAGCTGGAACATCGCCTCCAGCCGCGGGGTGATCGCCCGCAGCGCCGACGCCACGTACGCGTCCGACCGCCCCGCCTTCGCCAGGTAGTCGTACGCCCCCGCCCGCGCCGCCCGCAGCGTCTCCCGGTAGTCGTCGTGCGCGGAGACGATCACCACCGGCACCTCGCTCGTCCGGTGGTCCGCCTTGAGCAGCTTCAGCATCTCCCAGCCGTCCATCTTCGGCATGGAGAGGTCCGCCATGATCAGGTCGAACGGCGTCTTCAGCGCCCGCTCGACGGCGTCCTTCCCGTCCCCGGACGTCGTCACCTCGAACCCCGCGTGCGCCAGCGACTTGCCCAGCAAAAGGACGATGTCCGGCTCGTCATCCACCACCAGCAGCTTCGGCCGCAGCCCCGCCGCGTCCCCGGCCAGCGCCAGCCCCTTTCCCTCCTCCAACTCCACCGCGCTGTGCGCCACCCGCTCCGCCGGCTGGTCCAGCGTCGCGTCCAGCTCGTACAGCCCGTCCTCCAGCTGGAGGATCTCCCGCACCGCGTCCATCGCCGTCAGCGGCCCGTACGCCGCCCGCAGCAGCGCCCCGTCCTTGAGCACCACCCGCCCCTCGAAGGGCGTCCCCCGGTTCACCACCAGGGACCCGCGCAGCTTGTGCCGCTTCGCCAGGTCCATGAAGTTCCGCGCGACCGCCTCCTCCCAGGTGGTCCGCTCCCCCTTCGGCCGCCGCGACAGCTCCTCCAGCAGCGCCTGGACCCGCGCCACGTGCGGCTCGCTGAAGGGCTTGATCATCACCTCCACCCCGTGCGCCCGCACCGCCCGGATCAGCTCCTTGGGGCTGGAGTCCGAGAGCACGTAGACCAGCGGCACGCTGGAGTCCCGCAGCACCTCCGCCACCTGCGCGAACCCCCGCACCGCCCGGTCCAGCAGCACCAGGTCCGGCCGGAACGCCCCCAGCTCCGCCGACAGCCGCGCCGGGTCCCGCACCGCCAACACCTGCAGCCCGGCCTTCCCCAGCAGGCGCTCCACCGCCTCCAGGAACGCCTCGTCCTGCTCGAACGCCAGGATGCGCCGGCCGCCGGTCACGCCCGCTAGCATGGTCGGTGGAACCTTTCTCTGCAATACAGGTTTTCTCGGAAACCTCCGCTCAACGGGGCCCGAGCGCCCTGCGCACGGTGAACGCCAGCTCGGCGGGGTGCTTGACGGTGACGATGACCCGCCCGTCGAGCCCCGTCTCGGCGCCGCAGGGGACGGCGGCGGCGCTGAGCAGCTGCACGACCCGCCGGGAGAGGCCCGGCTCGTGCGCGGTGGCCGCCACTCCTTCCGCGTGGATGGTCTTGAGGGCGTCGTCCACGACCTCGCCCACGGCGGTGGAGAACTCCGCCTCCGTGGTGGCGGCCCACACCCGGTGCGTCGTCGGGGACACCGCCGCCAGGTACTTGAAGTAGTCCGACAGCCGATCGGAGGGCGGCGACACGGAAGGTGGCGTGCTCATGCGGGGTACGTCTCCAGGGCGCCGGGGGTGCTGCGCCAGACGACGCGGATCCCGCCCGCCCAGTGGCCCCAGGCGTCGCGGGCGGCGGCGTCGGTCATGGCCGCGCCCAGCCGCTGCGAGACCTCGGTGGCGGGCACGGCGGCGAGGTCGGCCCCGGCCATCACGAAGCGGCGCTGGAGCACCCCGAACGCGGTCAACAGCTCCACCACCACGTGCACGTCCGGCCACCGGAAGCCGCGGGTGGCGGCGAACTTCACCAGGTCCGGGAAGGTGAGCTCGCGGCCGGGCGCCAGCCCCAGCACGGTGGCGATCTCCGAGGCGATGGGCACCCACGGGTCCTCGCCCAGCTGGGCCCGGACCTTGTCCACGATGGCGCGCTTGCGCTCCCGCCGCTTGACGATCTGCGGGTGGAGCTCGTTGGGCGTCCACGGGCGGGACGGGTCCGGCCGCCCGCGCAGCGCCGCCGGGGGCACCAGCACCTCGCGCCGGAGCAATTCGCGGAACCAATCCGCCGCCTGCTCCTGGGTGATCATCAAGGACCCGGCCACGTCCGCCAGCGACATCCGCTTCTCGCAGATGGCCTGGGCGAAGGCGACCTTCCGGGCGGGGGCGATCCGGCAGAACAGGTCGAACAGCTCCGGGTCCAGGTCCAGCTCGATGGCGGAGGCCAGCTTCTTCTCCGCCAGCTTCGCCTCGTTGGCGTTGAGGATCTCGCACCCCTTGGCGATCAGGTCCTCCATCGCGTGGGAGAGGTCGCCGGTGCCCTCGGGGGCCGGGCCGAAGGTGAACGCGCCCTGGGCCCCCCTGGCCACCATGGTGCGCACGAACGCGGGGATGCCGGTCACCCGCCGCCCCTGCACCACCGCCTGCGCGCCCACCGGCTGCCCGTCCCGCACCGCCAGCTGGTAGTGCCCCCAGTCGTCCTCCAGCGAGAGCACGCCGCTGCACGCCAGCCGCTGCGCCGCGCGCAGGAACCACTGCAGGCCGACCGCCGCGGTCCGCACCTCCACCGGCTCTTTCACCAGCAGGTGGAACATGATCTCCAGCCGGGGGGTGATGGTCCGCAGCGCGGCGCCCACCACCTGGTCGGAGCGGCCGGTCTTGGCCAGGTAGTCGTGCGCGCCGGACCGGGCCGCGCGCAGCGCCTCGCGGTAGTCGTCGTGGGCGGAGAGGAAGATCACCGGCACCTCGGCGGTGCGGGTGTCCGCCTTCATCGTCTTCAGCATCTCCCACCCGTCCATGCGGGGCATGCTGAGGTCGGCGACGATCAGGTCGAAGGGCATCTTCCGCGCCTTCTCCACCGCGTCCGCCCCGTCCACCGACGTCTCCACGCTGAAGCCGGCGGCGATCATCACCCGCGAGACCAGGGCCAGCAGGTGCGGCTCGTCGTCCACCGCCAGGAGCCGCGGGCGGATGTCGGCCGTGTCGCCCACGCCCAGCGACAGCGACTGCCCGTCCAGCGTGGTGGCGTTCTGGGCGACCTTGGGGACGGGGAGGTTGAGCGACGAGTCCAGCTCGTAGTTGCCGTCCTCCAACTGGAGGATCTCCCGCACCGCGTCCATCCCCGTCAGCGGCCCATAGGAGGCGCGGACCAGCGCGCCGTCCTTGAGCACCACCCGGCCCTCGAACGGCGTCGTCCGGTTCACCACCAGCGAGCCGCGCAGCTGGTTCCGGCGGGCGACCTCCATGAAGTTGCGCGCGATCTGCTCCTCGCGGCTGGCCTTCTCGTCCTTCGGGCGGCGGGCCAGCTCGTCCAGCAGCGGCCCCAGGCGGGCGGCGTGCTGCTCGCCGAACGGGCGCAGCATCACCTCCACCGCGCCCGCCTGCACGGCGCGGATCAGCTCGCGCTCGCCGCGGTCCGCCAGCACGAACACCTTGGGGATGGCCGAGTCGCGGAGCGCCTCCACCACGTGGGCGAACGCCGTCCCCGGCGCCGCGCGGTCCAGGAGGATCAGGTCCGGCTTGAAGTCAGCCACCTGGCCCGACACCTGGGCCGGGTCGCGCACCGCTCGGAATTGGAAGCCGGCCCCGGCGAGCCACCGGCTCGCGGCGCCGAGGAACTCCTCGTCTTGGTCGAAGGCGAGGACACGCCGTGCCCCGGTCACGCCGCTAGCATGGCGGGAAGGAGCCGTTCTGGGCAATACCCGGCCACCAAGGAGCGTCCGATGATCGCGAATGTCCTGGCCTGGGCGGTGGTGGTGGAGTCCCTCGCCGCCGACCCCATGCCCTGCACTTCGGTTCAGCCCGGCGATCCGCGTCACCCGGACCATCCGTTCCACCCCCGCCTCCCCCCGCCCAACATGCCCATCTGCACACCTTCGGTCGCGGTGACCTACAGGACCATCCATCCCGGCGGTTTCGCCTTCCCGCGCGGGTCCTGACTTCCCTTGGCGGGGCCGTTGCAAGAAAGATCTCCGCCGGTCGTCACACGTTCACCTCTCCGCCCATGCCCCGCAGTGCTCCGCCCAGCCCCGCCCAGCGCCAGTTCGAGGGCCTCGTCACCGAGGTCTCGCGCAAGCTGTCGGGGTTCCGATGGGTCTTCATGCCCCTCGGGCTGGTGGCGCTGATCGCCGTCGGGGTGCACGCGGCGGCGGACGTGGTGGACGACCGGATCCTGTGGCTGGTGGACCACGCGGACGCGCTGTTCGACTCCCTCGCCGGCCGCTTCCAGGCCACCGCGTCGTGGGTGGACCTGGTGGGGATCGAGCAGCGGGTGAAGATCGCGCGGTCGGTGGCGCTCGCCTGGGAGCTGGCGGCGGACGTCATCCTCTGCTGGCCGGCGCTGGGCTACCGCGAGCGCGACGCGCGCAAGCCGGTGGTCTTCGAGACCAGCGTCACCGGCACCGGCGGCTTCCGCCAGCTCCTCCGCCGCCTCAAGGCCCGCCCGACCACGATGCGCGTCTTCCGCCCGCTGGCGGTGGCGCTGATCTCGCTGGCCGGCGGGTGCGCGGTGGCGCGGATGGTCCAGGGCGCCGTCTACCTGCCCACCCGCGGCTTCCTGGGCGACGGGCCGGCGGGCTTCTTGGGCCGGGTCTCCGCGCTGGTGTCGATGGCGGCGGTGCTCTACGCGCTGGGCTGGCGCGCGGTGCTGCGCACGCTGCAGGACGCGGACACCATGTCCGACGACGGCTCGCCCAGCCGGGCCGAGGCGCTGTGGCGCGGGCTGCCGGGCACCGCGGTGGTCATCCCTCTGGCGTTCGCCGCGCTCGCCGGCGCCACGCCGCTGCTGTCGTTCTTCCGCTGAGGGCGCCGCCATGTTCAAGAAACACGGCCGCGGCCTCCTCGACTTCCTGGTGGCGGTCCTGTGCCTCTGGGTGGCCGCCTACCACACGCCGGCGGGCGCGCTGGCGCGGCGCTTCGGCGCGTGGGCGCTGGACGTGAAGTCCTCCGCCCGGCCGCTGCTCAGCTACTACGAGGGCGGCGGGGACGACCTGTTCATGCCCACCACGCCGCTCCAGCTCCCGCCGCAGCTGGCGCAGCTGCACGGCGCGGTCCCCGAGGGCGCGGCGCTGGGCTACGGCGCGTACACCGCCTGGACGCAGCTGCCCGTCGCGGAGCGCGCGCCCGCCCGCGACCTGGCCATCCACTACGGCATGGACGGGTCCCGGCTGGACGACCCGGACAAGGGTCCGCTGGAGCTGGCGAAGGTGCTCAAGGCGGCCAAGGCCGACCTGGGCTCGGAGGACGCGGCGATGCTGGCGGTGATGTGCGGCTACGAACCGGCCCGCTACGCGAAGGACCGAGCGCACGCGGAGGGCGGCGCGGCGGAGCTGGGCCTCCTGGTCCGGCAGCTCCCGCCGGAGTTCGAGGACCGCGCGCTGCGCGCCGCCAACGGCCTCACGCTCGCCACCGCCTACGGGCTCTCCTGGCCGGTGTCCGAGAGCGCGCCCATCACCTCCGGCTTCGGGATGCGGGACCACCCCATCCTCGGCGTCCAGAAGATGCACACCGGCATCGACATCTCGGTGCCCATGGGGACGCCGGTGCACGCGGCGGCGGCGGGGACGGTGCGGCGCGCGAGCGAGGACGCGGTGAACGGCAAGGTGCTCGTCATCGACCACGGCCGCGGCGTGACCACCGCCTACTGCCACGCCTCGGAGCTGCTGCTGGCGCCGGGCGCGCGCGTGGAGCGGGGGATGGTGATCGCCAGGAGTGGCAGCACCGGGCGCAGCACCGGCCCGCATCTGCACTACCAGCTGGCATTGGCCGACACGCCAATTGACCCGCTGCGCTTCCGGCCCCTCCACCCCGGTTCCTCCTCTGAAATCGCCCGCGGCGGCGCGGACGGACGGCCCAGCCCGCCGCCTTCGCGGCCGGCGCGGCTCGCGAGTGAAGCGCTTCGCTGAACGATCCAGAGCATTGGCACTCGACGGCCGGTCGCCCCCCGGGCCAAGGTGCGCTCCATATGGGTAGCGAAGGGCGCGGGGCGAAGCTGCTCCTGGTCGAGAACGAGCCGGACCTTCTGGAAGTGATGGTGGAGCTTCTGGAGGCGGACGGGTTCGAGGCCGTCACCACGGACTCCGTGCCGGCGGCGCTCCAGGCCCTGTCCGAGGCGCGCTTCAGCCTGGTCCTCACCGACTTCCAGCTCGGCGGGCAGCAGGCGCCCTGGCAGGAGCTGCAGCGGCTCCTCGACGCCGCGCAGCCCGCGCCGGTGGGCATCGTCACCGGCGCCACCCTCGACCCCGGCGAGGCCCGGCGCCGCGGCTTCGCCTTCGCCCTCCAGAAGCCGTTCGAGTGGGACGCGCTGCTGGCGCAGGTGCTGGAGCACGTCCAGGCTCCCTCCGCCCCGCCGGTGCGCTAGAACCCCGGACCCCGTGACGGTCACCGTGAAGGTCAAGCGCGTCTCCGAGGGCCGCGAAAGCCTCCCGCCGCTCCCCCTGCCGCGGTACCAGAGCGAGCAGGCGGCGGGCCTGGACCTGCTGGCGGACGTGGCGGAGGACCAGGTGCTGCAGCCGTTCCAGCCGCGCGCCATCCCCACCGGCCTGTCGTTCGAGCTGCCGCCGGGCTACGAGGGGCAGGTGCGGTCGCGCTCCGGGCTGGCGCTCAAGCACGCGGTGATGTGCCTGAACTCCCCCGGCACGCTGGACGCCGACTACCGGGGCGAGCTGCAGGTCATCCTGATGAGCTTCTCCCCGCAGCCGTTCACCGTCCGGCGCGGGGACCGCATCGCTCAGCTGGTCGTCGCCCAGGTGACCCAGGCCGTCCTCGCAGAAGTTCCAGAGCTTTCCAGTACCTCGCGGGGCGCGGGGGGCTTCGGGTCGACCGGCCGGTAGGGCAGGCGGGCCTCGTGACCGCCGCTGGAGGGCCGCCGATTTCTCCCATAGCCCCCTCGGGATAAGCTGGCCCGCCCAAGGGTAAGGGACCCACGAGTGCTTTGTTACCGGTGCGGGAGCTTCGTCCCCGACGACGCGGAGGTGTGTAAGAGCTGCGGGCATCGGCTCGGCGATTCCGCCCGCCACGGCCCCTCCACGTTCTCGCGGCGCCGGGTGGTGGCCACCACCGTCGAGGGCGCGCCCTACAAGAGCGGCGACATCCTGGCGGAGCGGTACGAGGTCAAGGACGTGCGCGGCGCCGGCCCGCTGGGCTTCGTCTTCCGCGCCCACGACCGGGAGCTGGACCTGGAGGTGGCGCTCAAGGTCATCAGCAAGCGGCTGATCCAGACCGACGAGGAGCGCGAGCACTTCTCCCGCGTCATCCGCACCGGCCGCCGCCTCTCCCACCAGAACCTGGCGCGGGTGAACGAGGACGGGCTGTCGGACGACGCGCCGTTCTACACCTCGCAGTTCCTGGAGGGGCTCACCCTCCGGAAGATCCTCGAGCACCGGGTCGCCAAGAACCAGGTGTTCACGCTCCACGAGGTGGAGCCCATCCTCACCCAGATCGCCATCGCGCTGCAGGCGTCGCACCGGCTGGGCCCGCACTCGGACCTCAAGCCGGAGAACGTGATCGTCCTGCCGGACCTGCTCAAGGTGACCGACTTCGGGATGGGCGTGGCGCTCCCGCGGGCGCCGTTCGTGGCCGCGCTCAAGGGCCGCAAGGGCGACCGCTACCTGGCGCCGGAGTGGCACCGGGGCGGCGCGCCCATCGACGCCCGGTCCGACACCTACGCGCTGGGCGTCATCCTGGGCGAGATGCTGGTGTACCTGACGCCGGACGGCTCCGGCATCCCGGAGCTGCAGCGGATGCGCCCGGACCTCCCGGCGGCGGTGGACGCCCTGTACCGCAAGGCGCTGGCGGAGACCCCGGGCGACCGCTTCCAGACCCCGGCGGAGCTGATCAACGAGCTGTCGGCGATCATCAAGCGGATGCCGGCCCGCGCGCAGAAGGGCCTCCCTCCCCCGGAGGTGCCGGCGCGCCAGGGCCTGTCCAAACTGCAGGAGGAGCCGCCGCCGGTGCCGGAGCGCTTCATCCCGCCCCCGCCGCCGCCCGCGCCGCTGCACTCCAACGGCACCTCCTCCGCGGGCGGCTACTCCAAGGCGGTGCGCAGCGGCAACGCGGTCATCGGCGGCGCCGCGGCGATGAACTACGCGTCCACCGACGGGCCCACGCTGCCGCCGGACGCGCCGTCGCACCCCAGGCCCAACGGCGGGCTGGTCCGCTCGCCCACCGACCACAGCCTGGACGAGACGCAGCCGTTCGACGTCTCCATGCTGCCGCCGGAGATCTCCGGCCTCCTCTCCGACCAGACGCAGCCGTTCGACGCCTCCATGCTGCCGGCGCTCCCGCCCCCGCGCGAGCTGGCGCAGCGCCTGCGCGCCGGGCTGCCCGCGACGCAGGGCCCGGACGACCCGGGCTCCTCGCCCACGCCGCGCATCGACGCGCGCGGGAACATCGTGGGGGAAGGCCGCAGCACCCTCCCCATCGACGAGGCGCCTCCGTGGCGCCCGCCGCCCAACTCCTCCACGCCGGTGTCCGCCACGCCCACCGACGGGTTCACGCCCACGGACGGACTCCAGACGGTGGACGACCCGCAGGCCGGGCCCCTGTACCGGGTGGGGAGCGACAACGCGTCCACCATGGCGATGGACGAGTCCCAACTGGACGAGGTGCTCAACCCGCGGCCGCTGTTCGGCGCGGTGGCCCCGCGCGCGCCCGAAGCCCCGCGCAGCAACGCCATGCTCTGGCTGGTGCTGCTGGTCGCCGGCGGCGTGGTGCTGGGCAGCCTGGGCGGCTACCTGGTGCTGTCCGGGATGCGGCGCCGCCCGGCCGAGCCCCCGCCCCAGTCGCAGGGGACTCCCGAGAAGGCGGAGGCCGCGGCGGCGGCGGCTGCTGCGGCGGCGGCCGCGGCGCCGGCGCCGGCGCTCAAGTGCCCGGATGGGATGGTGGGCATCGTCAAGGGCCCGTTCAAGATGGGCACCGCCAAGGACGACCCGATGATGGGGTTCGACGAGCGGGCGTTGGGCGCGGTGGACGTGGACGCCTTCTGCGTCGACGAGTACGAGTACCCGAACCGCAAGGGCGAACAGCCCATGGTGAACGTCAGCTGGGGCGACGCCAAGAAGCAGTGCGAGAAGAAGGGGAAGCGGCTGTGCCAGGAACAGGAGTGGGAGAAGGCGTGCAAGGGCCCCCAGAGCCTGCGCTTCCCGTACGGCGACGCGTTCGACCCCAACGCCTGCAACACCGAGAAGAAGGGCGGCGACGACCGGGAGATCTCCGGGGCGGGGATGTTCCCGCTCTGCGACTCCGGCTACGGGGTGAAGGACCTGTCCGGGAACGTGGCGGAGTGGACGGACACCCCGTTCGCCGGGCACGCGGACCGGACGCAGAAGGGCGGGTCGTTCGACCGGCCGGATTACGCGGCGCGGTGCTCGGCGCGCAGGAGCGGCGCCACGTCCGCCAAGGCCCCCGAGGTCGGCTTCCGGTGCTGCGCCTCGCCGCTCTGATCTGGGGGATGGCCGCCGCCCAGTCAGGCGCGGCGGAGCTCCCGCGGGTGACGGTGGTGAAGTCCGCCGACCGGGCCGCCTACGCGCAGGTGCTGGCCGGATTCTCCTCCG
>DASRBA010000324.1:0-37638 GCA_035637895.1 Myxococcaceae bacterium | reverse complement strand
GCTCGCCGCCACCGCCGCCGGCGCGGCGCGGCTGCGCGCGTGGGTGCCCCAGGTGGCCGCGGCGGACGTGTGCGGCCCCACCTACGATCCCATCCGGACCCGCTTCTGCTTCCTCGCGGTGCTCCCGCCGGCGCGGCGGCGGCGGTTCCTCGCGGACGCGGCGCGGAGCACGCGGGAGACGCTGGACCGCCTGCGCGGGAACGCCTCCCGGCGGATCCGCCCGGACGACTTCGAGGCGCTCTCCATCCACGCCTCCGTCTGCGAGCTGGAGGGCCGGCTGCGGTGGCTGGGGCGGATGCGGAGGGTGCTCACCGCGCGACGGACCTGATCTCCGGGGTTGCCAGGGCGGCGGTGAAGGGGGAGCCTCGCGGCCCCATGGGCGCCCCCAAGGAGATCGTCCCCGGCCTGTGGCACTGGACCACGCTGCACCCGGACATCAAGGTCCGCGTGCACTCGTACCTGGCGGAGCGGGAGAAGGTGGTGCTGGACCCGCTCCTCCCCTCCGGCGGGATCGCCTGGCTCCGCCAGCACGGGCCCCCGGAGCACGTGGTCCTCACCACCGGGCTCCACTCGCGCCACTCGCTGCAGATCGCCGAGGCGTTCGGGTGCCCGGTGTGGGTCCCCCGCAAGGGGCTGCGCCGCCTGAAGCCGGAGCTCCGCGCGCACGCCAGGGGGTACGGCGCGGGCGACCGGCTCCCGGGCGGCCTCCGAGCCGTCGGCATCGGCGTCCTCTGCCCGGACGAGTTCGCCGTGGTCCTCCCCAGGCTCAAGGCGGCGGCGGTGGCGGACGGCGTCGTCCGCTTCAAGCGGGGCTCCTCCAGCGGCGGCGGCGGCCCCTTGATCTTCCTCCCCGACCACTACCTGGTGGATGACCTGAAGGATGCACCCCGGGTGAAGCGCGGGCTGAGGAAGGCCTACGCCAGGCTGGCGAAGCAGCGGTGGGACCACCTCCTCATGGCCCACGGCGATCCGTGGCTGCACGACGGCCGCGACGCCCTGCGCGCATTCGCCGAGGCCTAGCCCGCGCGGCACCATGGCGGTGCGCACTACGCTCGCGGAATGGACCCCGAGCTCCGCCCGGCCGGCCCGGAGGACGACGCGTTCCTCTTCGCGCTCTACGCCAGCACCCGGGCCGAGGAGCTGGACGCCTGGGGCCTGGTCGGCCCGCAGCGCGAGGGGTTCCTCCGCATGCAGTACCTCGCCCAGCAGCAGCACTACCGGGCCCAGCTCCCGCGCGCCGACCACCGGATCATCCTCCTGGGCGGCGCGCCGGCCGGGCGGCTCCTCGTCGACCGGCGCCAGGACGAGCTGCGGCTGGCGGACATCGCCCTCCTCCCGGAGCACCGGGCTCGGGGCCTGGGGACGCGGCTCGTCCGGGCGCTGCTGAAGGAGGCGCGGGCGGCGGGCCTGCCGGTCCGGCTCCACGCCTTGCAGGGGAGCCGCGCCGCCGCGCTCTACGAACGCCTGGGCTTCACCGCCCGCGCCGCCGGCGGCCCCTACGTCCTGATGGAGTGGCGACCGGGCGGCTGACGTGGTTTCGTGGGCGCTCCACCCTGGGAGGGGGAATCAATGTCGGAGCCGTTCCTTGGAGAGATCCGGATGTTCGGGGGCAACTTCGCCCCGCGGGGCTGGGCTTTCTGCAACGGGCAGATCATGTCCATCGCCCAGAACACCGCGCTGTTCTCCCTGCTGGGGACGACCTACGGCGGTGACGGGGTACAGACCTTCGCCCTCCCCAACTACCAGGGCCGCTTCCCCATGCACTGGGGCAACGGCCAGGGGCTGTCGCAGCGCTCCCTGGGTGAGGTGAGCGGCACCGAGTCGGTGACCATGCTCGTCAACCAGATGCCGGCCCACTCGCACACCGTCAACGCGCGGTCGGACCAGGGCAACACGGACCTCCCGACGGGCGCGGTCTGCGCCAAGGCCGTCGACAGCAGCTCCAACTCGGTCTCCACCTACTCCAGCGGGTTGCCCCCGGACACCCAGATGGCCGCCAACTCCATCAACACCTCCGGCGGGAGCCAGCCGCTGCCGGTGATGAACCCGTTCCTCTGCGTCTCCTTCATCATCGCCCTGGAGGGGATCTTCCCCTCGCGGAGCTGACGCGGATCGCCCCCTTGGTGAAGCGAGCGCTCTCCTTCCTCGCCGCCGCGCTGCTAGCGGGCGCGGCGGGCTGCGCGGGCTGCGCCGGCGACCCGAACGGCGGCTTCGACGGCGGGGCCACCCTGGACGGCTGCCGGCTCTTCCCGTCCGACAACCCGTGGAACCAGCCGGCGACCGGGATGTCGCCGCGCGGTGACGGCGCCGCCATCCTCGCCACCATGAACCCCACCGCCGGCCTGCACCCGGACTGGGGCAACTGGTCGGCCGACCACTACGGCATCCCCTGGACGTCGGGCAGCGGCGCCCAGCCGGTGGCGCTGCAGTGGACCTCCAGCTGGGGCGCGTCGGAGAGCGACCCGCTGGCGTGCTCGGGGGGCGGGGGCAACTTCTGCTACCCCATCCCCACCACCGCGCCCATCGAGGGCGGGCCGGCGGCGTCCTCGGGCTCCGACCGGCACGTGCTCTACGTGGACACCGCGGGCGCGCCGGACAATTGCACGCTCTACGAGCTGTACAACGCGCAGAGCTTCACCTCCGCGCCCTGGCGCGCCTCCAACGGCGCCGTCTTCCACCTGGGCAGCAACGCGCTCCGCGGCGAGCAGATCACCAGCGCGGACGCCGCCGGGCTGCCCATCCTCCCCGGCCTGGTGCGCGTGGACGAGGTGCTGCAGGGGGAGATCCGCCACGCCATCCGCTTCACCGTCAACCGCACCGCGACGGCGTACATCCATCCCGCCACCCACGCCGCCGGCACCTCCGGGGCCAACCTCCCGCCGATGGGCCTGCGCCTCCGCCTGCGGGCCGACTTCCCGATGGCCGGGCTCTCGCCGCCCACCGCCACCGTGGTGACGGCGCTGAAGACGTACGGGCTGATCCTCGCGGACAACGGGAGCGACTGGTACCTCACCGGCGACAGCGACGACCGCTGGGACCCGCTGATGGACGCGCTGGTGCCCGAGCTGCGCGCGGTCCACGGCTCCGACTTCGAGGTGCTGGACACCGGGCCGTCGCTCCCGCAGTGATCCGAGCGCCGCCTCGCCCGGCCGCCGCGCGTGGCGGCCCGGCGCCGGGCGGGCGTAGGCTCCGGCCATGACCACGCTCCGGAGCCGCACCCTGGCCGCGGCCGCGTTCACGGCGGCGCTCGTCGGCCACGGCTGTAGCTGCAACAACCCCGCGACCTCGCTCTCCTTCAGCGCGCAGCCGCCCTCCGGCGTGGCCGGCGCGACGCTCGCCCCCGCCGCGGTGGTGACCGCGCTGGACAAGGACGGCAAGCCGGCCACCACCTTCACCGGGGACGTCACCCTCTCCATCGGCTCCGGGCCGCCGGGCGCCGCCATCGGCGGGCCCACCACCGCCACCGCGAAGAACGGCGCCGCCTCCTTCGAAGGGCTGGTGTTCAACAAGGCCGGCCTCTACACGCTGAGCGCGTCCGCCAGCGGCCTGACGGCGGCGACCAGCGCCCAGTTCACCGTCTCTCCCGCCGCGGACGAGTCGCTCTCCTTCGTGGTGGAGCCGCAGGACACGTCGATCAACCGGGCGTTCACGCCGGCGGTGCAGGTGGGCATCCTGGACCACTTCGGGAACGTCACCCACTCCACCGCCACGGTGCAGGTGCAGCTGGCGGTGAACCCGGGGGCGGCGACGCTGCGGGGCGCCACCTCGCTGGCGGCGGTGGACGGCCTGGCCACCTTCGTCGACCTGGCGCTGGACGCGTTCGGCGCCGGGTACAAGCTGTCCGCCAGCTCCGGGTCGCTGGTGCCGGTGACATCGCAGCCGTTCAGCATCACCCAGCCGCGGCTGGCGTACACCAACCCCACCGCCTCGTCGAAGGTGCGGCTGGTGCGGGACGACGTGAATTCCACGGACACCTCCATCGTGCTGCGGCTGGAGGCGTCGGCGTCGTTCAGCGGCTACTCCATCGGCATGGACCTGCCCATCGACCCGTCGAAGATCGTCCCCGCCTCGTTCGTGATGACGCCGGGGACGGTGTTCCCGCCCGGCCAGGCGCCCAGCGTGCCGGCGGTGGCGTCCAAGCTGCCCACCTCCGGGCCCTTGGCCAACGTGCTGGTCACCGGCGTCAGCCAGCGGCCCACGGGCACCGGCGCGGTGGCGGGCGACACGGCGGTGACGCCGGGGCAGGTCTTCTACACCATCAGGCTGAACATGCCGGCCACGCCGGTGTTCGGCGTGGTGTTCGACGGCGCCACCCTGGGCCCGCGGTTCCGCGCCGGCGTGCGCGACCGCACCGGCACCGAGGTGGTGGCGCCGGCGGAGTTCGCCATCGGCAAGCTGGAGGTCCGCTGAGGCGAAGCGTTGCGCGAGCCGGGACTCGAACCCGGACGGCCTTTCGGGCCCGAGGATTTTAAGTCCCCTGCGTCTACCGGTTCCGCCACTCGCGCGCGGGGGCCGCCGCGGGGGATCCTCCCCCAGTCAGGCGGCTTCGGGGAAGTCGGTCTTGAGCGCGATCAGCTCGCTGGCCGGTTCGAAGAGGGGGGCCAGCTTGCCGATCCCGCTCCGCAGCGCGTGCTTGCTGCACGCGGCGACGAGCGGGCCGGACGGGGTGAGGAAGGTGAACTGCACCATGGTCGCCGGCGGAGACCGGTGCGGCCCCCGCTCCGGTTCGGCGATGACCACGTAGGCCTCCGCCTCCTCGATCAGCCTTCGCGCCGCCACCTCCACCTCCTGGCGCGGGTCCTCGCCCATCAGCGCCGCGCCCACGCGGCTGAAGAACAGCGAGGTCCCGTCCGCGAAGGCGACGATGATGTCCGTCCCCTCGGGGAAGCCGATCTCCACGCTCAGCCCCAGCACGCGCCGCGCGTCCGACCGGGGTGGGGCCACGCCGCGCTGCCGCAGCTCGCGCCAGAGCTCCAGCTCCTCGCGCGCCGCGCTCCTCGCCTCCTCCACGGCGCGCACCACCTCCGGCGCCGCCAGCTCCGGAGGGGCCGTGTCATTCCCGACCACTTCGCCGTACAGCCGGTCCTTCAGCCAGGTCAGCAGCGGATCGTCCTGCATGACCAGTAGACGCGCGGGCGGGCCAAAATTACCCGGCCCGCGGCGTCCCTGGAGTGGACGCGCGGGCCGGCGTGCGGTGTCTGCTTTGTGCTGCGCTGGGGTTACTTGGTCTCCTCCGGGGCGAAGAACACGTTGTCCTGGATGTTCGAGATCTCGGTGTTCCGCTTGATGATGTCCGACAGCTTGGTGGAGTCGATCTTCTTCAGCTCCGCGCCGGAGAACTGGTTCTTGTAGAAGAACCGGTCGCCGTCGCGCAGCCGGGCGAACTGGTCCACCAGGATGGCGCGGTCGAGCGCCCCGGTGCTGGACCCCTTCACGTGGTCCTCGGACAGCGCGCCGACCCAGGCGTCGATGTTGTCCACGCTGCCGTAGAGGTCCTTCAGCTTCTTCTGCAGGTCCGGGTTGGAGGTGATCTGCTCGAAGCTCTTCACCTTCGGCAGGCCGTAGGAGGCGCGGAGGGTGTTGTAGTCCGCCAGGCCGTGCTCGCGGCCGCGCTGGATGTTGAGCGACACCAGGTCCAGCCCGCCGGCGCCCGGAGGCCCGAAGAGGAAGTTGCGGACGCTGTCCACCGCGATGGGGTCCACCTCCTCCGCGGTGCCGCCCGCGCTGCCCTTGAGCAGGCTGCCGATGCCGTTCTTCTTCACCACGTCCGGGTTGAAGAAGCCGTCCGCCAGGCTCATCCCAGGCAGCTCGTTCCCGTCGTTGTCCGTCAGCTCGATGTCGTCACCCAGCATGGAGTGACCCAGCCGGAAGCCGGCGGTGGAGAACTCGTTGGAGATGCCCGGGTTCACGAACGGGTTGTAGCCCTGGTACTTGGGCAGCGGGTTCTTCCCCAGCAGCGCCGGGAGGAACTCGTTGTAGGTGATCGCCTGCAGCTCGCCCTGCACCTGCTTGCGCGCGGTCTGGAACAGCTTCTCGTCGCTCCAGGTCGGGTGCTTGGCCTTGAGGCCGTCCGCGATCCGGTTGTGCTCGCGCATGAACAGCGTCTGCATCGCGGTGAGCTCCGGGTTCTCGTTGGCGCGCACGTCGCCCGCCGCGAAGAGCTGGTCGTCCGACACCCGGTGGGCGTCGTTGGCGTTCGACAGGCCCATGGTGTTCAGGGGCAGCAGGTTGCCCTCGGAGGTCTTCAGCTTGCCGCCCTCGTGCGAGCGGAGCGCGTCAGACCGCGCCTTGTCCGAGCCGTAGACCATGGAGCCGTCGAGGAACGCGGTGATCTGGTTGACCTGCTGCCGCGGGTTGTCCTTCGAGGTGCCCGTCTTCGGGTCGAACTCGGACCGGGTGAGCGGGATGGTCTGCGTCCCGGTGCCCGTCGGGTCGAACTGCGGGTCGCCCTTGGGGACGGGAATCGGCAGCTTCTCCTTCGCCTTGCCTCCGCCGGTCAGGTCCAGGTCGTGGTCGATGAACTGGCCCCACACGTAGACCATGTCGGACATGCCGCGGTCGTTCGGGGTCTCGTCCGCCGGGTGCGCGGACACGGCGTTGGAGATCTCGCGCGCGCTGGGGCGGTTCTGGCCGGCGGGCGTGGAGATGCCGTCGCCGTACTGCGCCGGGCCCTTGCGGCGCAGGTCGCTGCCGACGCTGCCCCACTTGTTGTGGAACGGGTTGTTGCCGGTGCCGTCGAGCGACTGGTACTCGACGCGGTGGAACAGGGACTTGGGGGACTTGATGTCGCCGGACATGGGAGGATTTCCTGGACAGGGAGAGTGTGGGAACCTGGGGCAGGGTGTCCCACCGCGGGGTTGGTGACCGCATTATCCCGGCGCGACCCGAGTCGGTGCTGACCCTCAACGGAAAGAGAATTGACAGTCATCCAAGGAAAAATCCCAGGCGTGTCAGGCTCATGCGCTGATACTCGTCAGGCAAGAACTACCGACCACTCCAGGATTCTCAAGCCGTGAGTACGACGCCAGCCACGACAGAAACCTTGCCTTCCGGGGGCGGAAGCTTCCTCCAGACCCTCCGCTCGATCCTCGTCGGGACGGATCAGGACTTCACCGAGGGGAACCTCACCCGCGCCATCCTCCTGCTGGCCATCCCCATGGTGCTGGAGATGGCCATGGAGTCGCTGTTCGCGCTGGTGAACATGCTCTGGGTCTCCAGGCTGGGGGCGGCGGCCATCGCCTCCGTCGGCCTCACCGAGTCCCTGATGGCCATCGTCTACACGGTGGCCATCGGCTTCGCCATGGCCGGGACGGCGATGGTGGCCCGGCGCATCGGCGAGAAGGACGCCAAGGCCGCGTCCGTCGCCGCCGCCCAGGTGATGTGGCTGGCGGTGGGGGCCGGCGCGCTGATGGGCCTGTTCGGCGGCCTCTTCGCGCCGGACCTGCTGCGGCTGATGGGCGCGTCCCACGAGGTCGTCGCCACCGGCTCCGGCTTCGCCCGCATCCTCCTGGGCGCGCAGGCGATCGTCATCCTCCTCTTCGTCCTCAACGGGGCCTTCCGCGGCACCGGGGACGCGGCCATGGCCATGCGCACGCTGTGGATCGCCAACGCCGTCAACCTGGTCCTGGACCCGTGCCTCATCTTCGGCCTGGGCCCGTTCCCCAAGCTGGGCGTGACCGGCACCGCGGTGGCCACCACCGTGGGCCGCGGCGTGGGCGTGCTGGTCCAACTCTACGTCCTCTTCTCCGGCAAGCGCCGGATCCACCTCCAGCGCCACGCGCTGGTCCCGAACCTCGAGGTGATCGCCCGGCTGGTGCGGATGTCGCTGGGCGGGATGGGCCAGTACCTCATCTCCACCGCCAGCTGGGTGGTGATGGTGCGGATCGTCTCCCGCTTCGGCGACGCGGCGGTGGCCGGCTACACGGTGGCGATGCGGGTGGTGTTCGTGGCGCTCTTGCCCGCCTGGGGCATGTCCAACGCCGCCGCCACGCTGGTGGGACAGAACCTGGGCGCGGGCAAGCCGCAGCGCGCGGAGCAGTCCGTGTTCCGCGCCGCCGCCTACAACATGGCCTTCATGGGGGTGGTGACGGTGGTGCTGGTCTTCGGCACCCGGCTGGTGCTGGCCCCGTTCGGGGCGGACGCCGCCGTGGTCCCCATCGCGGTGGCGGCGCTGCGCACGTTGGCCTACGGCTTCGTCTTCTACGGGCTGGGGATGGTGGTGGTGCAGTCGTTCAACGGCGCCGGGGACACGTTCACGCCCACCATCATCAACGTGGTCACCTTCTGGATCATCCAGATCCCCCTCGCCTGGGCGCTGTCCTCCTGGACCGGCCTGGGGCCGCAGGGCGTGTTCTGGTCGGTGGCCATTGCCTACTCCAGCCAGGCGGTGATCGGTCTTCTGGCCTTCAGGCGAGGGACCTGGAAGACGCGCACCGTGTAGCTGTTCTATACGCTGACCCCATGTTCGAGACGGTCAGCAAGGGCTTCCGCGCGGCGAAGAACCGGCTGCAGGGAAAGACGGAGATCACCCCGGAGCTGGTGGAGGAGTCGCTCCGGGACATCCGCGTCTCCCTGCTGGAGGCGGACGTCGCGTTCGACGTGGTGAAGAAGTTCGTGGCCAAGGTGCGGGAGAAGGCCGCGGGCGAGGTGGTGAAGACCACCATCGTGGACAAGAAGGGGCGGCGGATAAGGGTCAACCCCTCCGACCACTTCGTGAAGATCTGCCACGACGAGTTGGAGGCCCTGATGGGCCCGGTGGACACCAAGCTCAAGCTCAAGCCCAAGGGGCAGGTGTCCGGCATCATGATGGTCGGCCTGCAGGGGTCCGGGAAGACGACCACCGCGGGCAAGCTCGCCAGCTTCCTGATCAAGGAGGGCCACAAGCCGCTGCTGGTGGCGGCGGACATCTACCGGCCCGCCGCGGTGGAGCAGCTCAAGGTCCTGGGCGAACGGCTGGAGGTCCCGGTCTTCTTCGAGCCGGGCGTGCAGCCGCCGGAGCTGGCCAGGAAGGGCTACGACGCCGCCCGCGAGCAGAAGCGGGACGTCGTCATCGTCGACACCGCCGGCCGCCTCGCCATCGACGAGGAGCTGATGGCGGAGCTGGAGTCGATCAAGTCCACCGTCCACCCGGACAACATCCTGTTGGTGTGCGACGCGATGATCGGCCAGGACTCGGTGCGCACCGCGGCCGAGTTCGACCGGCGCCTCTCCCTGGACGGCTTCATCCTCACCAAGCTGGACGGCGACGCGCGCGGCGGCGCGGCGCTCTCCATCAAGGAGGTCACCGGCAAGCCCATCAAGTTCCTCGGCATGGGCGAGGCCCTGGACCGGCTGGAGGAGTTCCGCCCGGACGGGCTGGCGGGCCGCATCCTCGGCTTCGGCGACATCGTCGGGCTGATGAAGGACTTCGAGCAGGTGGTGGACGAGGAGAAGGCCGAGGAGGACGCCGAGAAGCTCCTCTCCGGCAAGTTCACCCTGCGGGACTTCGTGGAGCAGATCCAGCTGGTCCGCAAGATGGGGTCCTTGAAGGACCTCCTGGAGAAGTACCCCATCTTCGGCGACCTCACCGACCAGCTGAACCCGGACGAGAAGGAGCTCCACAAGATCGAGGCGATGTTCAACTCGATGACGGAGAAGGAGCGCCAGCGCGCCGACCTCATCGACGACCCCCGGATGGAGCGCATCGCCAAGGGCTCCGGGCGCAAGAAGCACGAGGTGAAGGAGCTTTTGGAGAAGTACAAGATGATGCAGCAGGTGATGGGGAGCATCGGCCAGAACCCGGGGCTCCTCGGCCGCATCCCCGGCTTCAAGCAGCTGGGCCAGCTCTCCAAGATGAAGGGGATGGACCTGGAGGGGCTGTTCGGCAAGGACGCCAAGATGATGGAGGCGGCGCTGGGCGGCGGGCAGCAGGCGATGCAGATGCCGCAGATCGCCCCCGGCTACACCCCGCCCATGGGCCAGGCGCAGATGGCCAAGGCCCGGCTGATGGGCTACTCCACCGTCCCCGCCGGGAAGGGCCCTACGGACAAGGAGCGCGACGCGCTGAAGAAGAAGCGCAAGCAGGAGCGCGACGCGCGCAAGAAGAACCGGAAGCGGCGCTGATCACCCGCCCGGATCGCCGTTCTGGTCGGCGCCGCCGTTCGGCTCGCCGTTGCCGCCGGGGCCGGGCGCCTCCTCCTTCTTCGGCACCACCAGCCCGCGGGAGAGGCGGCGGAGCACCCTCAGCTTCTGCCGCTTCTTGTACTTCTCGTGGGAGTTCTCCCCCATCTCGTTGATCAGCGCGGTCTGGTCGTCGACGATCTGCAGCTCCACCAGCGCGAACCCGGTGCGGCACTTGCGCACGCGGCGGTCCAGCTCCGGCGGCGGGAGGAAGGCGTCCATCCGCAAGGGCAGGTCCACCACGAAGTTGAGCACCTGGTAGCTGCGGCCGGAGAACTCGTTCCCGCTGCCGCGCTCCTTCTCCTCGAAGTCCGCGCCCAGGTGCAGGTCCTCCACGAACTGCTTGAAGTGCGGGTGGTCCTCCAGCACCGCCTTGAACGGCAGCAGCGTGTTCTCCGTCTGCCCCGGCACCACGAAGTTGAAGGGGAAGAGGCGCTGGGTCAGGTAGTAGAGGACGGGGAGGATGTCCTCGCGGGTGCGGGTGATGATGCGGAAGCGCGTCTTGTCGTAGATCTGCGCCGCCACCGTCTCCTTCTTCGCCACCAGCTTGGTGATGACGGATTCGCGGGTCTTGATCGAGTCCGCGAACTCCGCCACCGGGATGCCCTTGCGCTGCATCTCGTCCGCGATGCTGAGCACCTTCCGGGTGGCCAGCTCCGCCAGCTCGGCCTCGGAGACGGCGAGGTGGCGGAGGAGCTCGTGCCCCTCGATGTGCTGGATGACGTGCATCACCTTGAGGACGATGCAGGCGATCCGCCGCCAGCGCCGCGGCTCCTTCACCCCGGAGGCCAGAAGGAAGAGGTCCTCGACGTACTCCGGGT
Source organism: Myxococcaceae bacterium (assembly GCA_035637895.1). GTDB lineage: Bacteria > Myxococcota > Myxococcia > Myxococcales > Myxococcaceae > DASRBA01. The sequence goes on along the minus strand of DASRBA010000324.1, from coordinate 26,659 downwards.
TGGCCACCGCGTCCGTCACCCGGTAGCGGAAGGTCTGCCGCAGGTACTCCACCGCGTCCGCCAGGCAGGTGCGGATCCACGCCTCGTCCACCGGGTCGCTCACGTCCAGCTCGCAGAGCCGGAGGAAGCGGTCCACCTCGGGGCGGGTCTTGAAGTGCAGCCGCCGCCAGTCGATGACGGAGCCTCCGCGCAGGATGACGCGGATCCGCTCCAGCTCCTTCAGCCCCATCTCCTGGATGGGGCGGAGCGGGATGTCCTCCACCGCTGGCGGCTTGACGACCGGGCCCGTGCTCAAGTCATGGCGAACGCTACTGAAACCGGAGGCCGACGGGAACCCGGCCTCCGGGTGGCCGGAAGGCCAACTCAGAACTTGAACGGGAAGACGATGGGCTCCCCCTGCACCTTGTGCTTGGGGAACGACATGCCCTTGACCAGGATGGTGAGGCAGTTGGCGAGGTAGGTGGACTTGAACTCCTCCGTCTGCACGGAGACCTGGGCGGTCTTCCCGGACGGGAGGATGGTCCACTTCATCACCAGGGTGCCGGTGGCGCCCGGCTGCTTCGCCTTCTGCGCCTGCACGCACTCCACGATCTTCGGCCGGTAGTTGAGGACGGTGGAGGTCACGTCGGAGCTGGAGAGCGACTCCTTGAGGTCGCTCGCCCCGCCGCCGCCCGTCTCGCCGGGGATGTAGACGCTCTTCCCCTTCTTCGGACCGGGGGCCGGGCCGTCCGGGGCCGCCTTCTTGCCGCCGCCGAAGAGCGAGTCGAACTCGTCGTCATCCTTGGACTTGGCGCCGCCGCCGCCCTTGCCACCGGGCGTGATGACCTCGCCCTCGTCGCCACCGCCGCCCGGCTTCACCAGCGGCGTGTCCTTGGCGGATCCGGAGCCGGTCGGCAGGCGGTGGCGGCCGGCGGCCGGCGTGGGCGCGGGGACGGCCGAGGGCGCCGGGGCCGGCGTCGGCCCAGGAGGAGGCGTGGCGGAGGCCACCGGCGCGGGCGTGGGGCCCGGCGGCGCGGTGGCGGTGCCCGGGGTGGGCGCCGGGGCGCCGGCGGCCGGAGGCGTCCCCGTGGCCGGCTGGGCGGAGGGCGCCGCGGTGGGCGCCGGCGGGTTCTGCTTCAGCCCGGCCGGGGGCGGCGGCATCTGCGGGTCGGCCCTGGCCACCTCGGCCGAAGGCGTCGCCGCCGGCGCCGCGGGGGTGCGGGTGAAGACGAAGAGCACGGTGCCGATGGTGGCGATGAGCAGGAACGCCACCACGCCCAGCGCGATCATCAGCGGCCGGGAGAGGCCGTGGTGCGCCGGCGGGGGCGCGTAGGTCGGGTACTGGGACTGGGCGAAGGCCGGCGACGCCGACGGAGCGGGCCCGGCCGGCATCCCCGCCGGGACCGGGACGTCGAGCAACCCGTTGCCGGCGTGGCCGTTGCCCGCCGGCGCGGGCGTCGCCGAGGGCAGGTCCAATAGCCCGCCGCCTCGGGCGGAGATGGCCTCGTTGGGGCCGGTGTCTCCCAGCAGCGAGCGCGCCGAGGCCGGCTTGGAGAGGACGGACATCTCCTCCTTCACCAGCGACGCCAGCGCGGAGGCGGCGGAGGGCTGCCAGCTCCCGGTGTCGGCGGCGGGCTCGGCGCCCTCGCCGGCCGCGGCCATGCTCACCGGCATCTCGGTGCGGACGCTCTGGGACATCCCGCCCGAGTTGAACGAGGTCTCCACCGGCACCGTCACCACCGCGCCGCTCCCCGGCCCCACCAGGCCCGGCGAGGACGCGATCATCGGCTTGGAGGGCTTGGGCGCCAGCACCGACTTGAGCGCCTCCACCTCCGACAGCGCCGTCCAGTCCGAGTAGCCGGAGCGCCAGCACAGGGAGTCGGGGCCCACCTCGCCGCGCTCCCACAGGTCCTTCAGCTTCTCCAGCGTGAGGGGGCCTTGCTGCTGGTCGTCCACCGCCACGAACCAGTCCGTCTGCGGGACGTCGTCTCCGGCCGGCTTGTCTCCAGACTCCTCGCCGTGCGCGGCGCCGCTCTCGCCGTTGCCGTTCCCCTTCCCCCCCAGCGCGAACTGCTCCGAGTCCTTGGCCAGCTTGCGCAGCGCCTCCGCGGAGACCACGCGCGTGGAGGAGAGGTCGTCGTTGTCGTCGAAGCCCAGCGGGACGTCCTCGGACTCTTCCTTCGGCTCGGTCTTCTGCGGACCCGTCTTGAGCACCTGGTCGAAGACCGCGCCGATCTCGTCCTCCTCCACCCCGCCCAGCACGTTGTTGCTCTGGCCGTTGCCGCCGAAGCTGGTGATGGACTGGCCGTTCTCGGCCGAGCCGTTGGCGTGCACCCCGTTGGCGCCGTTGCCCGCGTAGCGCTCTCCAGGATCGCCGCCGGGGCGACTGCCCGGCTCCGGCGGAAGCGCGTTGGGTCCGGTCGCGTCCGACTCGTGCGCCGCGGGAGACGTCTGAGGCATCGGCGCGACCTGCGTCGTCTCGCCGTCGGCCTTGCGGACGAGGATCACGTAGCCGCACTTCTTGCAACGGACCTTGACGCCCTTCGCGCCGACCTTGTCGTCGCTGATCATGTACTGCGCGCGGCAGCTGTCACAGACGAAGCGCATCGGCCCGATAACCTTCAGGAAAGACGCGGAAAACCGCGAGGGTAAAATCGTAGAGGTCGCCTTCGGGGGGGTCAAGAAGCCCTCGAAAAAAGCTGGTTGTCGTTTGGACGGTAGGCGGGAGGGCTCGGTTCCCCCCGGGGCAGACCCTGACAATCGTCAACGTTCCCGCGGAGATCCGGAGAGGCGTTCACTCACCTCCCACAGGCGCCGCTGCACGTCGGTGTCGTACGCCTGGCGCTGCGCGCGGATCAGGCGGCGCCTGGAGAGGTACTGGCCGTGGTGCGGGGAGGCGTCCGGGAGAGCGGCCAGCCAGACGATCGTGTCCGCGCCCTGCTCGGGCGTGAGGGAGAACGGGATCGCCAGCTTCGCCATCGCGCCGAGGAAACCGCCGCCGTCGTGGCCGAAGTTGGACGCCACCAGGCCCGGGTGGATCGCGCACGCGGTGACGCCGGTGCCCTGGAGCCGGCGGGCCAGCTCGAAGGTGAAGGTCGCGTTGCACAGCTTCGAGGTGCAGTAGGCCCGCCAGCCGATGTAGCGGCGCTCGCCCTGGAGGTTGTCGAAGTCGATGTGCCCGCCGCGGTCGGCGGTGGAGGCGACGTTGAGGATCCGCGAGGGCGCGCTCTGCTTCAGGAGCGGGAGGAGGAGCTCCGCGAGCAGGAAGTACGCGAGGTGGTTGGTGGCGAAGGTCTTCTCCAGGCCGTCCTCGGTGAGCTCGCGACGGCCGTTCACGCCGCCGGCGTTGTTCACCAGCACGTCCAGCCGCGGCTCCCTGGCGATCACCTCCGCCGCCAGCGCGCGGATGGACCGCTGGGACGAGAGGTCCGCCAGGTGGAGCGCGGTGTCGCCGCCGATCTCCGCCCTCGCCTTCTCCCCCCGGGCGCGGTCCCTGCAGACCATCAGCACCCGGGCGCCCATGCCCGCGAGCGCGCGCGCCGCGCAGAAGCCGATGCCGCGGCTGGCCCCGGTGACGAGGGCCGTCCGCCCTTTCACCGCCGCGCCTGGACCTGCACCTCGACGTTGGTGCCCACCGCGGCGCGGAGCGCGTGGAGCTCGTCGGAGAGCGCGAACACCGCGAGGTCGCGCAGCTTGGACTTGCTGGTGAGGCGCGAGGCGCCGCCCGTCTCGTTGAGCACCATCTTCTTCGCCGGCTCCACCTCGCCGGCCACGAAGAGGCCCGTGCGCACGCCGGTCAGCTCCACGCCCTCCAGGTAGTTCTTGAGGTCCGCGGCCCCGGCCACCTTCATGTACTGCTGGACCATCCGCCCCAGCTGCGCGCGGAGCGGCTCGGTGAGCGCCTTCTCCAGGTTGCGCCGCTCGTCGCCCACCGCCTGCGGGTGCGCGGTGAGCCGGAAGTTGGGCACCACCAGGGTGATCGCCGCCTGGAGCACCGCCTCCAGCCGCTCCGGCGACAGCCGGGTGGCCAGCGCCAGCTCCGGCCGCATCAGCGCCATGGTCCGGCCCAGGAGGTAATAGACCTCCTTCTGCCCGGCCTCGCCGAAGAAGCGCCCGCCCACCCGCAGCGTCATCGGGTGGCTGTGGCAGATCTCCACCGCCACCGTGGGGTCCGGCGCCGGCTCGTTGGAGCGCTTCGCCATCCGCTCGCGGGTGGCGATCAGGAAGGGCGAGTACAGCTCCACGTGCTCCATCCCCAGCAGCTTCGCCACGTAGCGGAAGTGGTGGATCTGGTACTCGGGCGCGCTCCCCACGTCGATGCGGTGGCGCTTGGGGTTGATCTGGTACTGCGCCAGCTGCACCGCCCACAGGTGCCCGGCCTGGTTGAAGATCAGCGCCAGAAGCTGGCCCAGCGGCCCGCGCACGGACGGGTGGAACAGCTGCCCCTGCCACTGCTGTTCGCTCAGCGGGCGCTGCGCCACCTCCTTGCGCTTGGCGTACGGCTGCAGCTTGGTGAGGATCTCCTTCTCCGCGTCCCCGGCCTGGCCGATCAGCGACTGCGCCACCTGCGCGGCGAGGTAGGCGGTGTCGTAGTCGCGCTTGCGCGCCGCCAGCTCCGCCAGCGCGCTGCACACCTTCCCCTGGTTCTGCGACTGGAGCAGCGCGCGGCGGTAGGCGCCGATCGCCTCGTCCTCGTTGCCGGGGACCTGCGACGCCAGCTCCGCGTAGGTCTCCTGCACCGGCGCGTCCAGCGGCAGGCCGGCGGCCACCACCTTGTAGGCCATCAGCGCGTCCTGCGGCTGCTTGAGCACGCGCAGGTAGAGGTCGCCCAGCGCCCGCCACAGCGTCATCCGCGCGGCGTGGGTGTCCTCCGTCTTGGGGAGGCGCTGGATCATCCGCGCGTAGTTCTCCTCCAGCTTCTTCCACTGCTTGTTGGAGCCCAGCAGCGCCTCGATGGCGGAGAACGCCTCCAGGAAGCGGACGTCCGCGTCGAGGGCGGCGTTGAAGGCGCCCACCGCGCGGTCCAGGTCCTTCAGCTCGTCGCGGGCGATCTCCCCCAGCGCGTAGAAGATGCGCTTCGCCTTCTCCGGCTTCTCCTTCATCTGCGAAGACGCCAGCAGCTTCTCCACGATCTCCGCCGCCTTGGCGCCCTGCTTGGTCTCCCGGTAGAGCTGGTACAGCGCGTCCATCACGTCCAGCGCCTCGGGCGACAGCTTGTGCGCCCACCCGTAGGCGTCGATGGCCATGTACGGGTCCGCCAGCTTCTCGCGGGCCAGCATCCCCAGCTCGACGTACATGGCGAACTTCTGCTCGCCGTCCAGCACCTGCACCAGCTGGGAGCGGTACTCGGCCGCCTTGTCCCACTTGCCCGCGCCGTCGGCCAGCTGCACCAGGGCCCGGAGCGTGGGCTCGTGGTGCGGGTCGATGGCCATCGCCTTCTCGAAGTGGTTCTGGGCGCGGTCGTACTGCTTGAGGCCGTAGTGGATGTCTCCGATCTGCCAGTAGACCTCCACCACCTCCAGGTCGGTGAGGTCGTCGCGGTGGTGGATGAGGATGGACTGGTAGACCTTGAGCGCCTCCTCCAGGCGCCGGGCCTGCACCAGCATGTTCCCCAGGCCCTCCAGCGCCGGCAGGTACGTGGCGTCCAGCTGGTACGCCTTCTCGTAGCAGGCGAGCGCCTTCTCCTTCTTCGCCAGCTTCTCCACCACGTAGCCCAGCCGGTAGTACTGGCGGCACAGCTCCTTGCTGAGGCTGTGCTCGTCCGGCTTGCCGGAGACGCGGACCGGCATCTCCTTGACCACGATGTCCAGCATCCGCTCGCCCTTCTCCCATTCCTCGCGGGCGATGTAGATGTCGGCCAAGGGCCGCGCGGCCTCCAGCAGCTCCGGCTCCAGCCGCAGCGCCTCCTCGTAGTAGGGGGCGGCGCCCTCCTTGTCCTCCTTGGTCTCCTCGGTGTGGCGCGCGACCTCCAGGTAGGCCTTGGCCTTGGCCTCCGGGTCCTCGGTCTTCTCCGCCTCCTGGACCAGCGCCTGCTCGTAGGCGCTCCAGTCCTTGGTGGACTCGTAGATGCCCTTGAGCGACCGGATGGCGGGGAGGTAGCCGGGGTCGATCTGGAGCGCCCGCTCGTAGCTGCTCTTGGCGGAGTCCATGTCGAGGAGCATCTCCTCGTTGATCTTCCCCATGCGGTAGTACAGCTCCACCGCCTCCCCCGCGCCGCCGAACGCCTCCGCCTCGCGGGTCAGCATCTCCAGCGCGAAGGGCCAGTTGCCGCTCCGCTCGTAGAGGAGCCCCAGGGCGTGCATCGCCGCGCGGTTGGTGGGCTCCACCTCCAGGGCGCGGGTGTAGCTCTGGGCGGCGCGGTCCACGTGGCGCAGCTGCTGGTAGAAGACCTCGCCCGCCTCCACCAGGATCTGCGCCTGCTCCTCGGTGGTCTCGGAGATCTGGAGGTGCCGGTCGAACACCGCCACCAGGTCCTCCCACCGCTCCTGGGCGCGGCGCAGCCGCTCCAGCATGGTGATCGCCTGGAGGTTGGCGGCGTCGATCTCCAGGATGTTCTGGATGCACGTGTCCGCGTGCTCCAGGTTCTGGTACTTGTCCTCCCAGATCGACGCGCTCTTGAAGAAGATCTTCACCCGCTCGCGGACCTCGGCGGTCAGCTCCAGCTGGGCGTTGTAGGTCTGCAGCAGGTCGCCCGGGCGGTCCAGCTTGGTGTACAGCCGCTCCAGCGCGTCGAGCGCCCCGCGCTGCGCGGGGTCCAGCTCCAGCGCCTGGGCGTAGGCGGCGATGGCGGCCTCGTCGTCGCCCATCTCGCGCTCGTACAGCTCGGCCACCTGGACCTGGAGCTGGCCGCGCTGCTCGGGGGTGGAGGCCAGGTCGCGCGCGCGCAGCAGCGCGTTGGCCACGTCCGGCCAGCGCTGCTGGCGGCGGTACAGCTCGGTGAGGACGCGCAGCGTCTCCTCGTCCGGCTCCAGCTCCAGCGCGCGCAAGAGCGCGGCGGCGGCCTCCTCCGGGTTCTGCTGGCGCTCGTCGTAGACGCGGGCGATCTCCCGGAGGATCGCCTTGCGCTCCTCGATGGAGCCGGCGGTCTCCAGCTTCTGCTCCAGCGCCACCACGTACTCGGTGTCCGCGCCGCGGCGGGCGAACATCTGCGCCAGCCGGTCCAGCGCCACCTGGTTGGTGGGGTCGAAGTCGAGGATCTTCCGCAGCGACGCCTCCGCCTCGCCGGCGTCGTCCAGCTTCTCGTCCTGGATCTGCGCCAGCTTGAGGTAGATGCGCTCCGCCAGCGGGCCGCGGGGGAGCTCGTCCGCCAGCTCCTCGTAGACGGCGGCGATCTCGTCGTGGCTGCCGGTCTGCTCCGCCAGCCGCTCCACCTCCTCGCGGATGCCGTCGTCCGCCGGGTTGAGCTGCAGCGCGCGGCAGGCGGCCATGAAGGCCAGGTCGTTCTGGCCCAGCCGCTGCTCCTGCACCCTGGCCAGGTCCTTGAGGGCCTCCACCTTCTCCTCGTCGGTGACGAGGTGGGGCAGGTAGCGGTCCACCGCCTGCGCGTAGGCGCGCCAGTCGTTGTGCTTGGCGTGCAGGTCGATGGCCTGCTCGTAGGCGGAGCGGTTGGCGGGGTCCAGCTCGAGGATCTTCTCCAGCGGCGGGCCGGCGTTCTCCGGCTTGTTGGCGGCGCTGCGCCACAGGTCGGCCACCGCGAACAGCGTGGCCACCGCCTGGTCCCTCTCCTCCACCTGCGCGTGCAGGTCGGCCTTCAGCTCCAGCGCGCGGGCCGCGTCCGCCCAGGCGCGCAGGCCGGAGAAGATGGCGTGCACGCGGTCCATCTCCGCCGTCTGGTGCGGCTCCACCTCCAGCGCGCGGCGGGCCGCGTCCAGCGCCTCCTCGCGCCGGCCCATCTCCGCCAGCACCTCGGCCAGGCGCAGGCGCACCGCCTTCACGCCCTCCGCCTGCTCCTGCAGCGGGAGCAGCCGGCGCAGCACCACCACCAGCTCGTCCTTGCGGCCCAGCTGGTCGTAGATCTCGCGCATCGACTCCAGCGCGTTCTTGTTGCGGGCGTCGCGGTCCAGCGCCGCCTTGAAGTACGGGATGGCCTCCTCCGCCTTCCCGGCCATCCGGAACAGCACCCGGCCCACCTTCTCGTTCAGCCGGACCAGCTCGCGCGGGTCGAGCACCGACGAAAGCTTCTTCTTCAGCAGCTCGAACAGCTCCTCGTGCTTGCCCGCCTTCTCCAGCAGCCCCTCCAGGGCGCCGAAGGCCTGGTCGTTGCGCGGGTTCTTCGCCAGCAGCTCCTGGTAGATCTCGATCGAGTGGTCGATGTCGGAGAGGCCCTCCGCCGACACCTGCGCCATCCGGGACAGGATGCGGTCGCGCTCCGGGCCCTGCACCGCGTCGCGCTGCAGCTTGAGCACCACGTACAGCTTGTCCACCTGGCCCTGCGACTCGTAGATCTGCTCCAGCAGCCGCGCCGAGGCGAGGTGCGCCTTGTCGATCTGCAGGATGCGCTCGTAGGCGCCGGCGGCGGACTCCTGGTTCTGCAGCCGGTCCTGGTGCAGCTGGCCCAGCCGGAACAGCAGCTTCACCTTGTCCGCGGGCTGCTCGGCGGCGGCCACCTCCAGCTCCAGCACCTGCCCCAGCTCCTGCCACGCCTCCAGCTGCGCGTAGAGGCGGTCCAGCGCCGGCAGCGCCTTGAGGCCGATCTCCGGGTCGAAGGTGCGGGCGCGCTCGTAGACGCCCACCGCCCGCTCCGCCTCCTTGAGCCGGTGCTCGTAGAGGGTGCCCAGCTTGAGGCACACCAGCGCCGCGTCCTTCGCCTCCGCGATGCGGGGCAGCTCCTCTTCGTACGCGGAGGCCAGCTCGTCGTGCGTCCCGGCGGAGTCCGCCACCTTCTCCAGCTCGGCGCGCAGCTCGGCGTCGTTGGGGTCGTCCTTGAAGCCGCGGAAGAGGGCCAGGAAGGCCATCTCCGGCTCCTGCTGCTGGAGCCGCAGGTCGGCCAGCTCGCGGAGCAGGGGCTTGCGGTCGTACGGGTCGGCGGCCAGGTTCACCCGCGCCTCCAGGGCCTGGGCCAGCTTCTGGGCGTCGCCGCCCTGCCGGTACGCGTGCAGCAGCACGTCCAGCACCGAGGCGTTGCCCGCTTCGCGCTGGAAGATCGCCTCCAGCCGCTGCAGCGCGCCGGCGTGCTTCGGCGCGGCGCCCAGGATCTCCGTGTACATCTGCAGCGCGCCGTGCTTGTCCAGGAGCTTCAGCTCGCGCACCTGCGCCAGCCGGAACTTCAGGTCCAGGACCTCCTGGTGGCTCTGCGGGTCCGGGTGGCCCTGCTGCTCCAGCCTCGCCACGTGGAGGGCGATCCGCCGGGAGATGACGTCCGCCAGCTCCGGCCAGCGCTCCAGCTCCGCGGACAGCTGCTCCATCCGCTCCAGCACCGGGACGGAGTCCGCCTTCTGCTCCAGCACCAGCCGGAAGGTGGCCAGCGCCCCGTGCGCGTCCTTGAGGGCGCCATATTGCAGGTCGCCGATCTCGAACATCAGCTGCGCGCGCTCCTCCGGGTCCTCGGTGAGCGCCAGCTTGCGCCGCAGCACCTCGGCCAGCTCCGGCCCGTTGCCCACCTTGGACAGAAGCTCGGAGAGCCGCTCCAGCGCCTCGGGGTGGGACGGGTCCAGCTCCAGCACCCGCTTCCACGACTCGATGGCGCGGTCCTCGTCGCCGGAGGACGTGCGCAATTGCGCCAGCGCCCGGCGGATGTGCAGCCGCGCCTTCTCCTCGGTGGCCCGCTCCGCCACCTCCTCCAGGAGCGCGTCCAGCTCGTCGGTGGCCTCCGCCGCGGAGGCCAGGTCCAGGCACATCTTGAGCGACGCCTCGTCGTCCGGCAGCTCCTGCAGCGCCTTGGTGGCGGCGAGGAACGCCATCGACGGGTTGGACATCTGCTCCGCGTAGAGGCCGGCGATGCGCCGCTGCAGGTCCGCGCGCTGCGCGGGGGTGGAGGCCGCCGAGAAGCGCGACTCCAGCATCTGCACCGTCTTCAGGTAGTCGCCGCCGCCGGCGAAGATCGGCTCCAGGATGGAGGCCGCCTCGCCGCGGAGCGGTGAATCGGACTTGGCCATTTCTTCCAGCGCCCCCACCGCGCCCGGGTGCGAGGGCCGCTTCTGCAACACGGCCTGGTAGAGGTCCAGCGCGCCGCGCGGGTCGCCCAGCCGGGACAGCTTGAGCCGGCCCAGGCGGACCATCAGCTCGCAGGACTCCTCCGCCTGCCCCTTCTGCTCGCAGAGCGCGATCTCCTTCTGGAGCAGCGCCGCCAGCTCCGGCCAGCGCTCGGTCTCCGCCAGCACGCGGCCGAGGAACTTGATCGCGTTCTGGTCGTCCGGCTTGCGCGCCATGATCGCCTGGTAGCACTGGGCCGCCAGCGTCTTGTCGGAGAGCATCTCCTCCGCCAGCCGCGCCAGCTCGAACAGCAGCTGGATCTGGGTGGCGACGTTCTTCTCCAGGCCCACCTGGCGCTTCATGATCTGCGCCAGCTCCTTGAAGGCCTTCGTCTTGCGGTAGATGGCGGCCAGGTTCTCCAGCGCGCGCATGTCCGCCTGGTCCTTGCGCGCCACCTCCGTCCACGCGCGCGCCGCCAGGTCCAGCCGGTTCAGCCGTTCGCCGTAGATGGCGGCCACCCGCCGCCACAGCTCCAGCTGGAGCGACTCGGCCGCCCCGCTCTTGAGGTGCTCCTCGTAGAGCGCGGCCAGGTCCTCGAACGACCCGGTCTCCGCCGCCAGCCGGTCCAGCTCGGCGAACAGCTCCGGCGAGCCGGGCGCCTCGGAGAACGCCTGCATCCGCGCGGCGAACGCCTGCGCCTTCTCGCCCAGCGCCTCGCGCAGCCGGGCGATCTCGTCCAAGAGCTCCAGCCGCCGCTCGCCCACCGCGTTGCCCAGCCGGAGGTCGAGGATCTCCACCAGCTTCCGGGTGTCCTGGACGCTGCGGTAGACGGGCTCCAGCACCCGCGCCACCTCCAGCTTCACCGCCTCGTTGGCCAGCATCCGCTCCAGGCCGGCCACCGCGGTGGGGTCGTTGGGGGCCAGCTCCAGCACGCGGGTGAAGGCGGCCAGCGCCTCGCCCGGCCCGCCCTCCTTCTCCAGCAGCAGCGCGCGCCGCGACAGGTAGCCGCGCTGTTCGTCCGGCTCCCCGGCCAGCTGCGCCAGCTGATCCAGCACGTCCGCCTGCTCTTCCGTCCGATGCGCCTTGCCGTAGAGCCGGTCCAGGGACGCCAGGCCATCCGGCGTCTTGCGCAGCGCCAGCGCGGTGCGGAAGTGCTCGATCGCCTTCTCGTCGTCGCCGGCGGCCTCGAAGGCGGCGCCGGCCTTGAGCAGCAGGTCCAGCCGCTCGGTTGGGTCCGCGGCCAGGGTGGCCTTGCGCGCGTAGACCTCGGAGAGCGAGCGCGCGTTCTGGCTCTGCTCGAACAGGCGGCCCAGGCTGTCCAGGGCGCGGCGGTCCTGGGGCGAACCCTCCAGCACCAGCCGCCACAGCCGCACCGCCTCGTCCGGCTGGCCCAGCTGCTCGCGCAGCTCGGCGGCGCGGGCCTGGAGCCACAGCGCCTGCTCGTCGGTGGGCGCCATGTTGGCGGCCGCGTTCTCGTACACCTCGGCCAGCTCCTCGAAGGAGCCGGTGGTCTTGGCCAGCCGCTCCAGCTCCGGCTGCAGGCCCTGCTGGTCGATGCCGGAGGAGAAGGCGCGCAGCGCGGCCATGAAGGCCAGCTCCGCCTGCCCCAGGTCGCGCTCGTAGATGGCGCAGATCTCCGCCGCCAGCCGGGCCTTCTCCTGCGGCAGCGCGCCGTCCATCCGCGCCTCGCGGAGCTGGACGCGCTTCTGGTGGTCGGACAGCTGGACCAGCACCGGGTCCAGGATCTCCAGGGCGGCGGCGCTCACCGGGCCCTTGTTCACCACCCAGCCCTCGAGCGCGGCGCGCGCGCCCTTGTGGCCCGGGTCCTCGGTGACGATCTGCCGGTACAGCTGCAGCGCGCCGGCGCTGTCCGCCAGCTTGTTCTGCCGCACCTGCGCCAGGCGGTACGCCAGCTCGCGGCCCTGCGGGCTCTGGCCCTCCTGGGCGCGCCGCAGCTCCAGCGCGAACGCCAGCTCCTGCGGCCTGTCGAGCGCGGTGTAGAGCTGGTCCAGCGCGGCGGCGGACTCGCGGTCCAGCGGGTCGCGCTCGGAGATCTGCCGCCACGCCGCGGCCGCCGCGTCCTGGTCCGCCAGCTTGTCCTCGTACAGGAACGCCGCCTCGCGCCAGAGGTGCACCTTCTCCGACGGCTCCGGCACCACCGCCGCCAGCTTGAGCAGCACGTCCGCCAGCGAGGCCCAGTCGTCCGCGGCGCGGTGCAGCCTTTGCAGGCCCTTGAGGACGTCCAGGTTCTTCCCGTCCAGCTCCAGGGCGGCGCGCAGCTGCTCCACCGCCAGCTCGCGCTTGGCCAGCTTCTTCTCGTACACCTCGGCCAGCTCGCGGTGCAGCGGCACCCGCGCGGTGTCCTTGAGCCCCTGCAGCGCCTCCACCGCGACCTCGGCGAACGCGTCCAGCTGGTCGGCGTCCTCGGCGGCCTGGCGGGCGGCGTTGCGGACCTGCGCGTCCCCCGGCGCCAGGCGCATGGCGCGGGCCAGCGCGGCGAAGGCCAGCTCCGGCTGCCGCAGGAGGTGCAGGTGCACGTAGGCGGCCTTCTTCAGCGCCAGCACCTTCTCCAGGTCGTCCTGGCTGACGGTGGCCACCTGCTCCAGGGCGTGGATCAGCTTGCGGTGCTCCTTCACCGCCTCGTACGCGGGGATGAGCGCCTTGGCGGCCTCCTCGGCGCAGCTGGGGTCGCCGAGCAGGTGCTCCAGCGCGGCGAGCGCGTCCGGGTCGGACGGGCGCTGCTCGAGGATGGCGGAGTAGTTCTTCAGCGCCTCGCTCTTGTCGCCCAGCTGCGCCTCCAGCACCTGGGCGCGCTTGAGCGACAGCCGGCTCACCTTGTCCTGGTCGCCGGACCGGGTGGCCAGCTCGATCTGCTTCTGCAGCGCGGCGGCCAGCTCGCTGATCCGCCCGCCCTGCTCCAACAGGTCCGTCAGCCGCTCCAGCAGCGGCTCCTCGGCGGCGCCGGCCTTGATCGCCTCCTGCAGCGCCTGGGCGGCCTCGCGCGGGCGGTGCAGCTCCTGCGAGACGTCCGCCAGCGTGAGGTAGAGGTTCGCCTTCTCCTCACCCTCCGCGAGCAGGATGCGGCGGCGCAGCACCTGGTCGCAGTCCGCGAAGCGGCCGGACTTGAAGTAGAGCTGGATCAGCTGCGCCAGCACCTCCGGGTCGTCCGGGGCCTTGTCCAGCGCCAGCTTGAGCGCGGCGGCGGCGTCGTCCACCGACCCGCCCTCCTCGGCCAGGGTGGCGGCCTCCACCAGCAGCGAGGAGGAGAGGTGGGCGTCCGCGCTCTTCTGGCCCAGGTCGGAGAGGACGCGGGACAGCTCGGTGTGGGAGGAGAGCTCGCGCGCCAGGCGGACCGCCTCGGCGAGGAAGTCCGCGTCGGCGGGGTCCACCTGCAGGCCGCGGACGCGGAACTCGAAGGCCGCGCGCACGTCCGCCAGGTGGCGCTCGTGGGTCTGGGCCAGGAGCGACAGCAGCTCCTTCTTCTGCTCCATCTCCTGCGCGGAGGTGAGCTGGACCAGGAGCGACGCCACCTGCCGCTGGTAGTCGCCGGACTTGGCGTAGTGCGGGGCGAGCGCGCGGGAGATCTCCGTCTGCCGCACGCCGGCGGAGGCCAGGCGCTCCAGCCCGCCCACCACCGCGGCGTTGGCGGCGCCCTCGGCGAGCAGCGACAGGTAGACCTCCACCGCCTCGTCCTTGCGCGACAGCCGCTCGGCGTAGAGCTGGGCCAGCCGGCCGCGCCACTCCTGGCGCTCGGAGAGCGTCTCGGTGATGTCGCCCAGGCGGGCGGCGACCCTGGCCACCTCCTCCCACTGCGCCAGCGCCGCGGAGGCGGCGCCCAGGCGCTTGAGCGCGGAGATGTCGTCCGGGGCGATCTCCAGGATCTGCCGGTAGATGGCGGCCGCCGAAGCCGGGTCCGCCGCGGATCCCTCCAGCCGCCGCGCCTCCGCCTCCAGCTTCGCCTTGGCGTCCTCGCCCCTGAAGACGGGGACGCCGATCTCGGTCTTGACCTTGTCGGCCTGCGGGACGGGCGAGCGCGCCATGGGCACCGACTTCAGGTCCATGGTGGGCCCCAGGTTGGGCGCCCTCGCCTCGTCGCCGGGGGTGGGGGGCGTGATGCGCGGCAGCGCGGAGGGAGCGGCCGGGGACCCGGGGTCCGTCTTCGGCTCCGGCGGCAGCGGGGCGGGCAGCTCGGCCACGGCCTCCGCCAGCGCGTCGGCGGCGGCGCGGTCGTCCGGGGCGCGCTTGACGACCTCCTCCCAGGCCTGCTTGCGCGCCGCGGGCGTCTCGGCGAGCGCGGCCACGCTCCGCCACAGGGCCGCGGCGGCCTCCGGCGGCGCCACCCCGGCGGCCAGCTGGAGCGCGCGGGTCAGCTCGGGGACGGCGTTCGCCTTGCGGCCGTTCTCCAGCATGCTGCCCAGCACGTCCACCCGGGACGGGTCCAGGTAGAGGCCGCGGGCCAGCACCTGGAACGCCAGCTTGGGGTGCTGCGTCTCCTCGAACAGCATCCCCGCGGCCTCGCAGAGGGCGACCCGGTCCTTCACCGGGCGCGGCGCCCACGCCGCCAGGTCCACCAGCGGCTCGAGCGACTCGGCGTCGCTCTCCTCGACGTAGAGGCGCGCCAGCTCGTAGGCGGCGGTGGCGTTGGTGCCGTCCAGGTTGAGCACCGCCTCCAGGTGCACGCGCGCCGCCGGGACGTTGCGCACCAGCGCGGCGCACAGGTCGGCCAGGCGGAGCCGGAGCGCGACCTGGGCGGCGCGGTCCTTCAGCGTCCCCAGGTGCTTCTCCAGGATGGCGATGGCCTCCTTCGCCTCGCCCATCTCCAGCAGCAGCTCGGCGGCCAGCCCGGAGGCGTCCGCGCGCGAGGGGTCGATGGCCACCGCCTTCTCGAAGGCGTCCAGCGCGCCGCCCTTGTCGTCCAGCTTGGTGAGCTTGAGCGTGCCGGTGCGGATCCACAGGTCCACCTGCGCCGTGCGGTCCTTGGCGTCGATGGCCATCCGCTCGAAGGTGGTGACGGTGGCGTCGAAGCCGAAGCCGGCGCGCTCGGCGATCTTCTCGATCAGGGTGAGCGCGTCCGGCATCGCCGGCCAGAGCAGGAAGCAGCGGTCCAGCGCCTCCTTCACCTTGGCGGCGGAGGTGGGGTCGTACCAGGCGAACAACTTGGCCACCAGGAGCGAGAGCCGGGCGGCGCTCTTGCGGTCGCGCTCCTCCAGCGACTGGCCGCGCAGCATCCGCACCCGGTCGCGCCAGGTGTGCTCGAACTTCTCCAGCGCCTTCTGCGCCTTCTCCACCCGCGGGCTGGAGGGTTCGATCTGCGTCGCCATCCCCAGCGCGCGCTGCACCAGGTCGTGCTGGGTGGGGTCGTCGATCAGCCGCTCCGCGAAGGCGACGAACTCCTCCGCCATCCCCTCGTCGCCGAAGGTGGCGCGCTCGTGCTGGAGGGCGTCGAAGGCGGAGAGGTGCTTGTGCTCCGTCATGAACAGCGCGCGCACCCGGCGGAACGACGCGCGGTCCTGCGGGTTCATCCGGCAGGCCTGCTGGCAGCAGAAGATGGCGCGGTCGCGCCGGCCCACCTTCTGCTCGTAGATCTCCGCCGCGCGCAGGAAGAACGTCGCGCTCTCCGGGCCCTGCGACTGCGCGCCCAGCCGCTCCAGCGTCTCCGCCAGCTGCGCCTGGTCCTGCTTCTGCTCGAAGAGCACCTTCAGGCCCAGCAGCGCCTCGCGCTGGTCGCTGCGGAGCAGGAGCGAGCGGCGGAAGAACTCCTCGGCGCGGTCGTGCGCCTTGATCCGATCTCTCGCCAGCTCGGCCGCCTTGTTCAACAGCGGCGCTCCCTCCGGGGGAGGGACCTCGCGGGAGCGGGAGTCGTAGAGCTTGATCAGCTCTTCGACACGCCCGGACTTCTCGAGACCGGCCTCGACCTCCGCAAAGGGCTTGTCCATGGATCGGGGCCGCACTCTAGTCGGGCGGCTGCGGTTGGGCCACTCCGAGCCAGGGTCAAATCTTCAGAATCATTGGCTTTCCTGCCCACCAACCGTCGACTCGGCGGGTGCTTCGGCCGGCTGGTTCGCGTCGTCCGGCGGACGCTCCGCGGAGGGCTCGGGCCGGGGCTCCGGCTGGGTCGCCGCCAGCGCCTTGTTGCGTTCGGCCGCGGCGGCGTCGCCCAGCTTCTCGAACAGCGCGGCGGCGCGCTTGTGCTCGAGGGCGGCCTCGGCGAGCGCGGCCGCCTTGCCCAGCTCGCCCAGCTTCTCCCAGAGGTGAGAGGCGCGGCCCGGGCGCTCGGCCTTCTCCCAGGTCTCCGCCGACGCGCGCGTCTGGCCAATGATGTCCAGCCACTTGGCGCGCTGATCGAGCTTGCCCTCGGCGTCCGCCTTGGCCAGCTCCGCGTCGGCCAGCTTCTTGGCGTCCTCGGGCAGCTTGGCGCGCACCATGAAGCCGTAGGCCTTGGGCGCGGGCAGATCCTTGAGCGCCTCCAGCGCCTGGTCGCGCTCGCCGGCCGCCGCCAGCAGCGTGGCCGCCGCCAGCCGGTCGCCCTTCTCCAGCAGTTGCTTCACCTCCAGGCCGCGGGCCCGGCCGGCGGCGGAGAAGTCGCGCGCGCGCTCGTACGCCTTGCGCGCGGACGAGAACTTCCCCGCGCGCTCGTACGCCAGGCCGGCCTGGTCGAACTGGCGGGCGCGCTCGTAGAGGCGGGCGACGTTCTCGAAGTCGCCCTTGTCGATGTAGAGCTTCATCAGCAGCTCGTACGCGCCGGCCTTCTCCACTTCCTGGAGCGCGTCCTGGGCCGGCACCAGCGCCAGCACCCGCTTGGCGTTCTCCTCGTCCCTGGCGAGCAGGAAGTTCCGCAGCGCGGACTTGAGGTCGCGGCCGATCTCGTACAGGCGCGCCGCCTCCGCGTGGTTCTTGTTCCGCTCGTGGATCTTCCCCGCGTCGCGCGTGCGCCCGGCCTCCTCCAGGTCGCGCGCGTCCCGCTGCCAGTCGCCGGAGCTGGGCGCCGGCGGCGGCCGCGGCCCCGCTCCGCCCGGCGCACCCGGGCCGCGCTCGCGGTCGCGGTCGCGCGGGGGGCGGTCGCGGTCCCGCTCCCGCCGCGGCTTGCCGTCCCGTCCTTCGCGACCCTCGCGCCCTTCCCGCCCCTCGCGCGGAGGCCGGGCCTCCTTCGCCTCGCGCTTCGGCTCCGGCTCCTCGTCGCGCTCCGGCGCGGACCGGCCGGAGAGCTGGAACGCCGCCTGGGCGCGGTCCGTCTCACCCACCGCGCGCCAGATCCGCCCCACCAGGTACGTCGCCTCCACGTAGGCGTCGTGCTTCTCCTGCTCCGGCGACTTCGCCGGGGCGGCGGGCTTGGCCTCCTCGGCCGGTTTCGCCTCCTCGGGGCCCTTCGCTTCCTCCGCCGCCTGGCCCTCCTCGGCGGGCTTGCTCTCCTCCGGGGCCTTCGCCTCCTCCGCCGACCCGCCTTCCTCCGCGGGCTTGCTCTCCTCCGGAGCCTTCGCCTCCTCGGCGGGCTTCGCCTCCCCGGGCGCCGGTTCCGCCTCCGCGGGCTTCGCTTCCTCCGCGGCGGGCGCGGCCTCGGCGGGCTTCGCCTCTTCCGCGGCCGCCGGCGCCGGCGCGGGCGGCTTGGTCTGCCGGGTCACGCGGAGCAGGCTGGTGATGAGCTTGCCGCGGGTGCCCAGGTCGAGCTGTTCGATGGACTTGAGGTGCAGCGGCCGGACGGCGCGGAGGATGGCCTCCAGCGGGCCCTTCTGGGCCGCGAAGTCGCTCTTGCCGATGGCCTTCTCCAGCGAGGACAGCTCGCCGACGACGCGGTAGGCCGCGCCGCCGCCGCCTTCACCGCGCCGGTCCCGGTCGCCGCGCCCGCGGCCCCGGTCCCGATCTCCACCGCGCCCGCGCTCGCCCCGGCCGCCGCCCCGCTCTCCGCCGCCGCCGCGCGGCGGACCGCGACCGCCACGATCCTGTTCACCTGGTGCCACGGCTACCCCCTGTGGTCGAAGTCAGTGCCCGAAAGGCTCAGGGGCCCGTGACTACGGCGCTAGAAGGCGTAGCGCAAGCTTGGCGTGACGGCGAACCCGATGGTGCCCGAGGGGACCAGGAAGGCGCCGCTCGCCTCCAGGCCGAGCGAGAAGTGGCGCAGCCGCGTGTAGTACTCGACACCCACGCCGCCGAAGGCGAGCACGTCGTGCGTGTCCCGGAGCAGCTCCACCGGCCCGTAGAACACGTAGCCCGCGCCGCCGCGGACGTAGAGGTACGTGCGGGTGGTGCCCTGCGAGTCCGCGAAGCCGAGGACGTTCAGCCGGATGTTCCCGCCCGGGATCAGCATCCCGAAGTCGCCGGACGCGGTGCCGCCGGACGAGCCCTGGTAGTCCGCGCCCTCCTTGTTCGCGCTCCCGGTGAGGAAGGCGCCCACGGAGAGCCGGTCCCCGATGTCGAACCCCACCTCCACCTGCGCCATCTGCCCCGGCGAGAACGGCCGCGGGCCGGCGGTGGCGGGCGGGTTGAGGATGAACAGCGGGCCGGCGGAGGCGCCCAGGTAGATGCCGCGCTCCACCTCGTTGAACGTCACCGCGGCCCTGTCCTTGGTGGGGGCCGCGGCGGGCGCTTCCTGGGCGACGGCGGTGGCGGCGAACGACAGCAGCGCGACGGCGACCAGGGTCAAGCTCGAGCGGCGCATGCTCGCCAGCTTACCCCGGCCGCGCGGTTTGTCTCGCTCCTACTGCCCCGCCTGCTGGAAGAGGAACGGATACGTGACGACCACCACGCCGCCGCCCTTGGGCTTGGGGAAGATCCAGGTGCGGACGCGGCCGGCCACGCACATGTCCAGCTCCGAGTTGCCCACGGTGGACTGCGCCACCGACGAGGACGCCACCGATCCCACCGCGGAGATGACGAACTTCACCGCCACCTTGCCCTTCAAGTTGGGGAAGCGGGCCAGCTGCGTCTCGTAGCAGTACCGGATCTGGTCGCGGTGCGAACGGATGACCTGGCGGATCAGCTCCTTGTCCAGTGACCCCATGACCTCCGGGTCCGACGAGGTGATGCCGATGTCCGAGACCTTCTTGCCGCCCAGCACGCCGACGCCGTTGCCGTAGGTGCCGGTGCCGCCGCCGCGGCCCTTGGTGCCGATGGCGCCGATGCCGATGGTGTCGCCCACGCCGCCGCCGCCGCCGCCGGTGCCGCGCAGGCCGAGGCCGCCGAAGCCCTTGGAGTCGCCCGCGCTGGCGCCGAACAGGCCGCCCATGGCCGCGGTCAGCTCACCACCCAGGCCGTTGGAGCCGAACACCGTGGAGAGGCCGCCGCCCTTCCCGCCGAAGATGCGGTTGGTCATCATGCGCGCCTGGTCCTTCTCGTTCGGCTTGCCCTGGGGCGCCATGTGCGCGTTGCGCTTGTTGGGCGCGTCCTTGCGGCCCGCCTCGCCCTCGTCGCCCCGGTGCTTGGCGGACATCTCGCCGGACTGCTTCTCCTTCTGCTGGGCCAACTTCTCCAGGAAGGGGTTCTTCTGCACCTCCGGCGGCTTGATGATCAGCTTGGCGATGCGCGCCTCGCTCGATGAGAGCTCGTCCGCGTAGTCGTCGCCCTCCGTCTCCCGGTTCAGCGCGGTGATGACGAACAGCGACCCGAGGAAGAACAGCACCAGGAAGATGTTCAGCACCGTGAAGTCGAGCGACTCCGAGATCGGCACCAGCACCCGCTTGGGCACCGGGGCCAGCCACGCCTCCACGGTGATGCCGCCCAGGTCGACCCAGACGTAGTCCTCGTCGCCCAGGTGGACGGCGTAGCCGTCGCCGTCCGACTGCGCCTTGCCGCCTTCGATCAGGTGGAGCAGCTCGAACGTCTCCTGGCCGCGGGACAGCTCCCCCTTCATCCGCTTGTTGAAGTGGACGGAGAAGTGCCCGTCCTTCTCGACGGTGGCGACCTCGAAGCTGGGGGAGCCCAGCTTGCCGTCGCCCATCACGAAGTTGCAGTGGGGCGCCGACCCCACCGTGAAGGCGCGCGGCTCTCCGGGCGGGAGGAAGTGCTCCGCCACCCGGAAGTCGCCCCAGGACAGGCGCAGCTCCATCCCGCGGGGGCCGGAGCCCTGCCGGCGGGCCGGGCGGACCCGGGCGGGCGCGGCGGCTTCCGCGGGCGCGGCGGCCAGGTCGTTGCGCTCGGTGCGGGCGAAGGACTCGTCCGCGGGCGCGGGGGCCTCCTCCACCGGGGCCGGCGGCGGGGTCCGGGTGCGCGCGCGGGCGGGGACCGGCGCGGGCGGCGGTGGGGCCTCCTCCTCGACAGGGGGGGCCACGGCGGCGGCGGCCTGCAGGGCCTCCGCCGGGTTCTCCATCGGCGGCTCCTCCGGCGGCGGCAGCTCACCCTCCTGGGCGGCCTGGGCCAGGTTGGCCGCGGTCTCGTGGACCTGGATGGTGGTGTTGCCGACCTTGATCTCGTCGCCGAAGGTCAGCGGGCTCTTCGTCACCCGCTTGCCGTTGACGTACGTCCCCTCCACGGAGCCCATGTCGGTGACGAACATCGCGCCGTCCTGGCCGACGTCGATCACCGCGTGGATGCGGGACACCTTCTCGTCCTCGAGGCACAGGTGCGCCGAGGAGAGCCGGCCGATCTTGATCAGATCCCGGTCGTAATCCTTCGAGGCGATCAGCTCCTCGCCTTTGTAAACCTTGAGCGTCAGCGGGACGGCCATTGCTTCCTCCAAGTCTCCCGACTGCCTACCTACGCTTCCTTCAGACAACCCGCCTTTCCGGCGGTTCCCAACCCCTACAACTCCCCCACGGACTCCATCACCTTGTCCTTGAACTCCTCGCGGATGCGGATCAGGTTGGAGTGCTTCACCCGCTTGCGGGCCTCGACGTACTCCCCGTCAGGCTTGGTGAGGTCGCCCTCGATGGTGTCGTCCTCGAAGTTGATGGTGGTGGTCTTGCTGTACTTCACGTTCTTGTCCGCCGGCGGGTCCTCCGCCAGCGCGGAGAACGCGAAGGCCAGCGCCAACACCGCGATCATCCTCTTCATCGCCCACACCTCCTGAAGCTGAAGCACACCCTAGCAAAGGCCCAGGTTTTGCCGATTGCCTGGCTGCCGCTCACCTGACACTCGCGAATACTCGCCCGCACTCCGCCTCACAGCCCGTCGTCAGGCTCGTTGGGGTCCTTGGCCGGTTTCTCGGCAGGCTTGTCGGCCGGCGGCTTGTCGGCCTTCGGGGGAGGGGCGGGCGGCGGCGCCTTGGCGGCGGCGGGGGTGGCCTTGGCGCCCTTCCCGGCGGCGGCGCCCTTGGCGGCGGCCGGCTCGGTGGCGTCCTTGGCGGCGGGCCCACCGGCGGGCTGGTCCCCGGAAGCGCCAGGCGCGCCAGGCGCACCGGGCGTTCCCGGCGGCCCCTGGGCGGGATTGTTCTTCTCGTTCGCCTTCTGCTGCTCCTCCATCTTCTTGGCTTCCGCCTCGGCCTTGGCCGCCTCCGCCTTGGCCTGGACGATCTGCTCGGCCTCCTTGAGGAGCGCGTTGACCTGGTTGTCCGGGTCCGCCGCCACCTCCGGCGCGAGCGCCAGGTACTTCTTGTACAGCTCGATGGCGCGCTCGGGCGCGTCCTTGTACCGGTGCAGGATGACGGCGCGGTTGAGGTACAGCCCCGCCAGCGACGAGTCGATCTTCTCCGCCTCGTCGTACTCCTGCATCGCCTTGTCGAACTCGCCCATCGACTTGTAGGCCACGCCCAGGTCGAGGTGCGCCTCGGCGTTCTTGCCGTTGGCCTGGAGGATGCGGCGCAGGTGCTCCTCCGCGGAGGGGTAGTCCTCCAGCTCCATCGACAGCCGCGCCAGCTCCACGTGGGCGGGGAGGAAGTCCGGCCGCACGTCGAGCGCCTTCTGGAACTGCAGCCTCGCCTTGGTGACCTCCTTCTCGTCGAGGAGGATCTTCGCCAGCGTGAAGTACAGCTCCGGGTCCGCCTCGTCGAGCTTCATCGCCCGCAGCGCCACCAGCCGGGCTATGGAGAGCTGCTTCTGGTCCTTGTAGACCCGCATCATCACCTTGTAGGCGGCCAGGCACTTCGGGTCGCGCATCAGGGACTGGCGGGCCAGCTCCATCGCCTTCTCGCCCTGGCCCTGCTGCCGGTACAGCTCCGCCAGCCGCGCGCGCGCCGAGGCGGCGTCCGGCGACCGGGTGACGATCTCCTCGTACGCCTTGGCGGCGCCCTGCACGTCGCCCCGGTTCTGCTGGATGACGGCGATGTTCTCCGCCGCCTGGTACAGGCTGGGCTTCTTGCGGAGCGCGTCTCTGTAATGGCCGATCGCCTTGTCCGGGTCGCCCTGGCGCTCGGACAGCACGCCCAGGTTGTAGTCGGCCTCCGCCAGCTTGTCGTCCGCGTCGATGGCGGCGCGGTACTTGTTCTCCAGCGAGGCGTAGTCGACGCCCTTCCCACCCTTCTTGGCGCCCTCTTGCGCCTTCACCGCCTCGTCGAACAGCACCTTGGCCTTGGGGGAGATCTGCGGCTGGCCGTCGTCCGGCGGCGCGCTCTTCTCCGCCTTGCCCCCCGCCTTGCCGCCGCCCTTGTCCGGGGTGCCTTCGGCGGGGTGGCCCTTGTCCGGCGCGCCGGTCCCGTCCTTGCCCTTGCCCGCGCCGCCCGCCGTGACGCAGCCCTGGAGCGCGAGCGAGGCCAGCGCCAGCGCGATCGCCGTCAGTCGAAGGTGCCTCACAGCGCGTCCTCCGGCTCGGAGTCGGGTTCCTTGTCCTTCTTGGGCGGCGCCTTGCCCTTGCCGTCGGACGCCACCACCTGGCCGGGCCCGGCGCCGTTGACGGTCTTCACCGCCCGCGGCTGCTCGTCCTTCTCCTTGGGCGCCTTGAAATCGTTCACGTCCTTGTCCAGGTCCTGCTTCAGCTCGTCGCCTTGCTCCTTGGCCAGCTGCTGCTGCGCCTCGGTGAGCACCGGGACCGCCTGGATGGTCGCCAGCAGGTCGCCGCCCAGGGCCTGGGCCGTCTTGACGTTCTTGATCTCGTACGTCTTCTCGTAGAGCGGCGGGAACTTGTCCGGCCGGTACGAGTCGCGCAGCAGCTCCAGCGACTTCTTCGCGCAGTCGTTGCTGATGTCCAGCTCCTGCGACTTGGCCACCGCGGCGGCGAACGCCTCCGCCGCCTTCTCCTTCGGCGTGGCGGCCTGCTTGGTCATCTCGTCGCGGATGGCGTCCTGCAGCTCCTGGTTGGCCCCGCGCGGCATGGGCGCCTTCTCCAGCGTCTCGGCGAAGTTGGCGTACGCCAGGCCGATCTTGTGGAGCGCGCAGATGCCGGTGTCGCCGGCGTTGTACTTCACCGTCTTGGTGTAGTTCTCGATGACGGTCTTCATCCGCTTGGCCTTCTCCTGGAGCGTCTCCTTGAACTGCTTCTCCGGGGCCGGGCCGTGGCCCCACTGGAGCCTGGCCTGGGTGTAGAAGCGGTAGTCGTCCTCCACGGAGAGGAAGTGGCCCTTGGCGGCCACCTCCACCGCGCCCGGCTCCAGCGCCTTGCGCCGGGTGGGGCCGAGCGTCTCGTAGAACTTGTTCGCCCGCGCGTAGATGCGCACCGCCTCCTTCGGGCGGTGCATCTTGTCCTCGAACAGCTTGACGATCCGCGCCTCGGTGAGGAGGAGCTTGTTGGGGTCCTTGCCGTACTTCTTCTCGTAGTCCTCCAGTTGCTTGAGCGCGCGGCCGTAGGTCCCCATCTTCTCGTACAGGTCGGCGATGGAGAGGAACACCGCCTCCTCGTCCTTGGAGCCCTTCCACACGTCCAGGTACTTCTCGCGGTCCTTGAGCGCCTGGCGCATCTGGCCCAGGCCCTCGCGGAACACGCCCGCGTTGTAGAGGGCGATCTGCGCCTTGGACTCGTCCCACTTCTGGACCACCGGCGCCTTGGGGGGCGGGGCCTCCTCGGCCTTGCCGTTCTTGCCCTTCTTGGGGGCGCGGGCCTGCCGCGGCGGCGGACGCTTCTCCTCCTTCTTGTCCTTGTTCCGCTCGTAGCCGGTGACGTACTTCTCGTACGCCTCGGCGGCCTTCTCGAAGTCGCCGATCGCCTCGTGCGCCTCGGCGTTGGCGTACATGCAGGCCGGCACGTATTCGGACTTCGGGTACGAGCTGATGATCCGGTCGCGCGTCTCCAGCGCCCTGTCCAGCATCTTGGCGTTGAAGTAGTCGATGCTGGCGTTGAACAGCGCCTTGTCCGCGATCTCGGACTTGGGGAACTCGGAGACGAAGGTCTTGTACGCCTCGGCCGCGCGCGCGTAGTCCTTCTTCTGCTCCAGCTGGTTCACCAGCTTGAAGGCGGACTGCTCCAGCACCTTGGCCAGGTCGTCGCGGAACTTGCCCACCGCCAGCTTGTCGTTGGCGTAGAACTTCCGCGCCCACTCGTTGACCTTGGTCCAGTCGCCCAGCAGGTTGTACGAGTCGAGCACCAGGTTGGCGGCCACCTCCCCCGCCCGCTGCCCGTCCTCGAACTTGTAGTCCGCGTGGTTGAGCGCGATGTCCGCGAACCGCTTCACCGCCTCGTCGAAGTGGTTGTAGCGGTAGTAGATGTTGGCGGCCTTGAAGGCGATCTCCACCTTCTTGTCCTCGCCCGGCACGTACTTGATGTAGCGCTCGCAGGCGTCCAGGAGGCCCTGCTTGGGCGCCGGGATGGCGGCCTGCTTGGTGATGTCGGTGGTGTCCGCCTTGAGCTGGCCGGCCTCCTCCGCCTTCTTCACCACCTCGTCCCAGGCGAGGATCGAGTTGTAGGCCGCGTTCACCATCCGCGCGCCCGGCTTCTGCTTGGCCTCGATCTTCTTCACGTCCTGCTCGACGATCTTGGTGTACTCGTTGGCCGCCTTGTCGAACTTCTGCAGGTTGTCGTAGAGCAGCTCCGCCCAGAAGAAGCGCATGTCGTACGCCTTCGGGTTGTCCGGGAAGAGCGTGAGGTAGTCGGAGTAGACGTCGTTGGCGAGGCCGAACACCTCCTCGTCGCGCGTCTTCTTCGCCTCGTTGTGCCAGTTGACCGCGAGGTTGGAGAGGGTGCGCTCGGACAGTTGCTTCGCTTCCTCCAGCTTGGCCTTGGCGGCGTCGTCCTTCACCACCCCGGCCTTGTCCACCGCGTCGATGACCTCCACCAGCTTGCGCACCTGCTGGACGGTCATCTTCTTGTTCCCGGCGCGGAGGATGCAGTCGACGATCTTGGCCTGGAACCCGGGCGCTTCGGGAGAGAGCGGCTTCTCCTTGATCAGCATGTTGAAGGTGATCGCCGCTTCCTTGTCCTTGCCCTCGCCGTAGTAGAGGTTGGCCAGCTGGGTCATCATCACGAAGCGGTCGTCCGGGTTGGACGCCACCTTGCCGAAGTCCGCCCGCGCCTCCTGCGGCGACCCGATGCGCTCGTACGCGCGGACGTAGTCGTTGCGCGCCTCGCGGATCAGCGTGGCCTTGCCGGTCTTGCCCTTGCCGCCGGGCACATCCATCCCGCCCGGCCCGTTGAGCTCGCCCATCAGGATGACGGTCTTGAACTTGTCCATCGCGTTCTGGAAGTCGTTGAGCAGGAAGTGGCACCACCCCTGCTTGTAGATCGCGAACGCGTAGACCTGGTTCTCCGGGAAGTTGGAGGCGGCCTTGTACGCCTCCAGGGCCTTCTGGACCTGGGCCAGGTCCGCCTTGGTCTTGGACCGGGTGAAGTAGTACTCGCCGAAGGCCAGCCAGGCGTCGGGGACGTACCTGGACTTCGGGTACTTCTTGATCAGGCGTTCGAACGCCACCATCGCCTTCTTCTGGTCCTGGTCGTTCTTCGACTCCAGGAAGGCGTGGCCCAGGAAGTAGAGCACCTCGTCGGTGCGCTCGTAGTCGCGGTACTTCTGCGCGATCTCCGAGTACGTGTCGCGCGCCTTGGAGGAGAAGTCGTCCGCCTTCTTCTCCAGCTCCGCCTTCTCGGACTTGGCGCGCTTCATGCCCGCCTCGTCCTTCTTGTTCAGCGCCTTGATGTACTCGTCGTCCTTGCGGCCGGCCTGGAAGAAGTAGTCCTTGGACTCCTCGTAGAGCAGCTCGGCCAGGCGGAACAGCAGGCCGGGGCGGTCCTTGTCGCCTTCAGGGGTGATCCGCAGGAGCTTCTGGAGCTGGACCATCTGCTCGTGGCGCTTCTCCGCCACCTGCAGCTCCACGCCGATGCGGAACTGGTCGTAGTTCAGCGTCGGCGCGTCCGGGCCCTTGGTCTCCGTCTTGCGGGTCAGATCGCCGGCCAGCGACTTGTCGACCGCGGTGTCCTTCTTCTTCAGCTCGGCCTCTTTGGCCTCCTTCCGCTCCGCCTTGGCTTCAGGCGCGGCGGCCGGCTGGGTCTGTGCGGTCGCGAGCGCGGCCGACAGCAGCCAGGCGGTGGCGAGACGACGTCGCAGGGTCGTGGAGCTCATGCGCTGGTGTTCCCCCGATGGGCCTGGTCGCTTCCTATGCAAGCAAGTACTCAGGACTCTTGGGAATTTCTGTCCTGGACCAAGTGCGGAATCATGACCGGAAGAGGGAAGCCGGGTCAACTTACGTCACCGTGATCTGCTACAGCGTGAGCTCCCTACATGAGCTACCTGCCGGAGGGCGCCAGCTTCGAAGAGTTGGTGCAG
>DASRBA010000323.1:0-33417 GCA_035637895.1 Myxococcaceae bacterium | reverse complement strand
GACCGCGCCCCCGGCCGAGCCCAGGATGGCCAGGGTGGCGTAGGCCCGCGAGTCCGTGGCGCCGGCCCAGGAGATGAAGGGCACGGTCACGTAGGCGCCCAGCGCCGAGGAGAGCTGCAGCAGCTCCGCGTCGCCCCAGGTGAGGTGCAGCCACGGCCCGACGAACGCGCCGGCCACCGCGCCGCCCGCCACGCCCGCCATCGCCAGGCCGCAGGGGACCTGGAGTTGCAACCAGTCGAACGTGCTGGACGAGGCGATGAAGATGGACCCGATGGAGAGGCCGATCCCCAGGCCGATGTTGGAGCCCACGATGACGGAGTGGGCCTCGCCGGCGGTCATGCCCGTCATGCTCGCCCACAGCAGGCCGCCGGCGGCCTCCGCGGCGCCGAACGCGAACGTGACCGCCGCCCGCGGCTGAAAGGTGAAGTTGTTGATGTCCTCCACGTACTTGATCATCGTCAGGAAGAGCTGCGCGTGGAACGCGCCGTTGAAGGCGCCGGCGAAGAACAGGTTCGCCGCGCCCCACGAGATCGGCGCGTTGAGCGTCAGCGTGAACGGCACGAAGAAGCTCGCCGCCCCGGTCAACAGGTACACGCCCGCGAACTGGGTGGGGTTCGTCACGAGGTTGATGTTGAGGGCGTTCGGCAGGATCCAGGCGTACAGGGAGATCCCGGCCGCGGTGCTCGCGCCCACCAGCGCCCAGCGCGCGTCGCCTTCCGCGGCGATGTTCGCCGCGTTCCTGTCGGCGGCGGAGAAGGTCGCCGGCGCGGCGGTGGCCCGCGCCGGGGCCTGAGCTGGAGCCGGGACGGCGGCGGCCGGGGTCGCAGGTACCATCGGAGGAGGTGTGCTCCCCTCCGGAACCTGCGCCACGGCGGTAGAGACGGCGAAAGCGGCGATCACCAGTGCGTGCATGCAACCCCTCCCCGAAAAGAGTCCGGACCGGGCGGTACGATCCGCCGAGATCGCCTCCGCGGGAAGTTCCCCTTTGGGCGTATTGACCCGTGCCGCATCGCGGCAGCCGGCGGAGGCCGGGAAACTGCGGAAGTTCAATCGAGCCCGTGCCGTCGGCTGGCCCCGGTGCGGAGGCCCTGCTACGGTTCGCCCCCTCGCCCGCGATCCGGGGGCCCCTTCAGCGGTCGCACTGCCATGGAAACGAAGTCCGATCCGTCGAAGCGAATGCGCTTCATGATGGAGTTCGTCGGCTTCACCGACGCCGATCAGCGCGCGCTGCTGGACTCGGTGCCGGTGCTGGGCCCGGTGCTCCCGTTGCTCCTCGACGCGATCTACAACCACCTCCTCTCTCACGACGACACGCGGCGCGTCTTCCTGGGGCCGCGCGGCGAGGTGGACCCGAACTACATCGCCCTGCGCAAGGAGCACCTCACCCAGTGGGTGCTGCGCACCGCGGGCGTGGCCGGAGAGCCGGGGTCGCTGCCGGCGTACATCATGGAGACGGGCCGCCGCCACACCGGCGTCGCGGGGGAGCCCAACCGCGTGGTGCCGCCCCGCTTCATGGTGGGCCTGGCCGCCTTCGTCCAGGGCGCGCTCTGGAACGCCCTCTTCGACGCGCTCCCCGACAAGCCAAGCGAGGTCCGGCGGTTCGGGCAGGCGTGGGGCAAGATGCTGATGGTCCAGCTGGAGATGTTCCTGAAGGTGATGGCGCCGCAGTGGCCCGCCTGGGACGAGCCCGCATGACACTCAAGGACCTGGACAACGTGATCTCCGCCGCCAAGCAGCAGCTCACCCGCGTGCTGGGGTCCGATCAGGCGCAGCTGATCATGACCAAGGCGTACAAGATGTCCGGCGTGAAGGCCGTCACCAACGCCGCGGAGCTGCTCTCCTTCGCCGACGCGCTGGTGGCCCAGGGCGGCTTCATCGAGGTCGTCGGCCGCGGCCTCAAGGTGGAGGCGCTGCTGCGCGGCGCCCGGACGTCGGCCTCGCAGGCCAGCAGCGCGCTGCGGTCCGCCGAGCGGTAGCGCTACTTCGCCACCAGCACCACCTTCACCAGCTCCGGCGCGCTCCCCACCCGCATCGGCGGGCCCACGAAGCCGCAGCCCCGGCTGACGTACAGCCAGCTGAACCCCTGGCGGGAGAGGCCGGCGGACCGCTCGGCCCAGATCAGCCGCGCGATGCCCGTCCCCGGAAAGAGCTGCCCGCCGTGGGTGTGCCCGGAGAGCTGCAGGCCGATCTGCTTGGCGGAGACGTTGGGCAGGTTGGTCGGCTGGTGCGCCAGGAGCACCGAGGCGCGCTCAGGGTCCCGCCCCTCGACCGCCCGGTCCAGGTCGTACCTGCTCACCGAAGGCCCGGACCATCGGTCGCCGCCGCCGCCGTCGCGCGAGCTCCAGTCGTCCACGCCGATCAGGTCGAACGACGCGCCCGCGTCGCCGATGCGGACGTGGCGGTTGCGCAGAGGCTGGATCCCCAGCCCTTGCACCGCCGCGATCCACGGCTCCACCCCCGAGTAGTAGTCATGGTTGCCGGTGACGAAGAACACCCCGTGAGGCGCATGGAGCGCCTGGATCGCCGCCACGGACCGCCCCATCTGCTCCACCGTCCCGTCCACGAGATCCCCGGTGAGGGCGATCAGGTCCGGCTTCAGCGCGTTGGCGCGCGCCACCAGCTCGTCCATGAACTTGCGCTGGATGACCGCGCCCACGTGGATGTCGGTGAGCTGGACGATGGTGAAGCCGTCCAGCGCCTTCGGCAGCCCGGGGAGCGCCACCGGCACCTCGGTGACCTCGGGCGCGTGGAAGGCGCTCCAGGTCCCGAACACGCCCAGCCCGCCGCCGACGGCCGCCGAGCCGGTCGCGAGAGAACGCGCCAGGAACGCGCGGCGCTCGGGCGCCACCGGCCGGGCCTGACGCGACCGCCAACCGAGGTACGCCGCCCGCGCCCCGTCCAGCAGCGCGGTGGTGAGCAGCAGGTACAGCGCGAACCCCAGCCAGACCAGGAACGGGGTGAACACCCAGGACGGCGCGGCGCCGCCGAACCAGCGCGCCACCGGCCGCGCCACCAGCGCGCTCACCGCGAGGACGATCATGGTCCAGCGCGCGAGCGCGCGGAACCGCGCGTTCGCCGTCACGTCCCGCACCAGCCGCCGGTAGACGTAGATGTGGCCGAGCGCCGCGAGCGTCCCCGCCAGGAAGAAGAAGATCACCCGCGCCAGGTTTCCAAGCACTGGCCGCGCAGCATACGTCTGGACCTGCCGCGCGGCTTCGGGACCGGCGGGCGCTCCCCGGCGGCGGCGCCGCCCCGGACCTGGGCGCTATCGAGACTGGGTGCCCGCCGGGCCTTTAGGCCCGTCCAGCACCACCTTCCGCGCGAAGAACTGGTCCATCCGCCCGAGGAACGCGCGGAAGGCCGGGTAGTCCGCCGCCTTCACCCGCGCCGCGGTGATCGCCACCTCCGAGGTGCAGACCAGCTTGCCCTCGGACGGCTTCTGGCAGGACGCGGTGAGCCGGCCGAAGGGCGACTCCTCCTTCGCCGGCGCGGGCACGTCCGCCGCCGCGTAGCCGGCCGGGAACGCGTACTCGAAGGTGAGCCGGCTCACCCAGGGCGAATCCATCAGCAGGTCGAACTTCCGCTCAGACAGCGGGGCGAAGCTCTGGGTGTAGTTCCGGCTGCTGCCGAAGGACGAGAAGCGAAGGCCAGTGGGAAGCACCTCCGCGTAGCGCGGGATGCCCAGCTCGAAGCTCACGGTGACGTCCTGCTCCAGCTGGGTGAGGTCGCTGACCTGGACGTCCTTCACCGTCAGGCCCGGGAAGGTCTGCGCCCAACCCTGCTCGAAGGTGTTCTTGCGCGCGTTGGCCGCCTGGTAGCTCCGCCGATAGGTGGGGGCGATCTGCCCGCTCACCTTCGTGTCGCCGGTCACCGTCGCGCTGCCCTCGGGCGCCAGCGTCACCTTCATGGTGAGGTTGGTGGCGTTGTCCTCGATGGTGGCCTCCGGGGTGGTCATGAACGTGCTGGACTTGTCCGGTTCGATGATGAGGACGTTGGCCGCCCGGTCCGCGGAGGGCAGCTCCTTCGACCCGTGGAACTCCGCCGTCCCGTCGAGGAAGAGCTGGTACTTGGGGACGTAGGCGATGGCGTGGTTGAACGGCGCCAGCGACGCCGGCTCCTGGCCGATGCCGCCCAGGTGGCGCATCCGCAGCAGCACCAGCCGGCTGTCGATGCCGGCCGCCTCCAGCATGGCGTGGATGAGCGACGCCTTGTCCTTGCAGTCGCCGAAGCGCCGCGCCAGCACGCGGTCCACCCGGTACGGCTTGTACCCGTGGATGCCGAACTCCAGCGCCACGTAGCGGGTGTTGGTCACCACGTAGTCGTAGATGGCGCGGATGACCGCCATCTCGTCCTTGCGGTTGACGCCCTTGAGCACGGTGGCGGTGACCTTCTTCACGTCGTCGTTGGGGATGATCTGGTCCCGCACCAGGCCCCAGTAGTACTTCCCCACCTGCTCCCAGGTCCGGTAGGTGGACACGTGAAGGGTGGAGACCACCTCCGCCCAGCCGGGCATCGACGGCTCCGGCACCACCTTGGGGATGCGCTTGCCGTCCCAGCGGTAGAGGACGCGGTCCTCCGGCAGCTTCTGCTCCGCGTGCTGGAGGCTGGCCGGCACCGCCTGCTTGTCCCAGAAGAGGGGCCGCGCCGCCGGCATGTCCACCACGTACTGGTAGCGGAGCTTGAGCGTGGTGCCCTGCACGTAGTCCACGTCGCCCCAGTAATCGGAGAGCAGGTTCTCCTGGGCGGTGTCCTCGATCCGGTACTGCAATTCCAGCGTGTCGCCGGCCGCCAGGCTGGGGAAGGAGAGCACCTTGGCGCGGGCGTCGTAGTACATGCCGCTCCAGGGCTCGTTGATGTTGCGGTCCGAGTCGCCGTAGCTGTCCACCACCGCGCCGTCCGCCTTGGTGACCCGCGCCCGGACGACGCGCACCTCCTGGCGGTTGGGCGAGTAGGTGATGGGGTAGCTGCGGAACGCGTCCACCCCGCGCTGGTCGTAGACCTTCACCGCCAACTGGTGGAACCGCGAGGCCAGGCCGGAGCCCTGGACCCGGGTGTAGTTGTAGTCGACGAGGGTGACCGCGTCCTCGCCCTTCACCGCGTTCGCCTCGCCCGCCAGCGCGCGGACGTCCACCAGGTACTCGGAGCCGTAGGAGCGGTCGTCGCCCTTGAGCGACCGCACCACCTCCTTCAGGCCGGGGTTCTGGGGCCGGAGCGCCAGCGAGCGCTCGAAGGCGGCGATGGCGTCCTGCCGCCGGCTGACCTGCAGGAGCGCGCGGCCCTGGCGTTCGTGGACGTCCGGCTCGTCCGGGGAGATCTGCCGAGCCAGCGCGAACAGCTTGTCGGCGTCGTCCCCCCGCCCGTTGGCGGCGTACAGCTCCGCCAGCCGCAGGCGCATCTCCAGGTCGAACGGATCCAGCTCCAGCTGGACCTCCATCAGCTTCCCGGCCTCGTCCACCCGGGCCATGTCCGCCAGCATGGAGGCGATGGCCCGGCGCGTCCCGCCGTCGTCGTAGCGGAGCGCCAGCACCACCCGCATCCGGTCCATCGCCTCCTGCAGGCGGTCGAACCGGCGCGACACCCGGCTGGCCTCGCGCACCACGTCCGGGTCGCGCGGGAAGTCGCGAAACGCCTGCTCGATCAGCGCCACCGCGCGGGACCACTCCCCCAGCTCCTCGTGCGCGCGCGCCAGCAGCAGCCGCGCCTGCCCGAAGCGGGGGAAGTCCTTCACCAGCGCGGAGGCCATCTTCAGCGTCCGCTCCGGGTGGCCGCGCGCCAGCTCGTGCTGGGCCAGGGCGTAGCGGGCGAGCGGGTCTCCGGGCGACGCGGCGAGGGCGGCCTCCAGGTACTTCCGCCGCAGGTTGTGGTCCTCGTCGTGCGCCTCCGCCGCCACCAGCTGGAGCTGGATGTCCCCCTTCGCCGCGTCCGCCGCCTCGCTGGCCTGGACCCGGTCCGCGTGGTCCCGGTCGTCGAAGGCGCGCATGGCGGCCAGGACGGTGGCGTACTCCCCGCGGAGCTGGGCGTCGCCGGGCTTCGCCTTCACCTCCTTCTCCAGCGCGGTGGTGAGCGTGGGCAGCCGGGCGGCGTTGGGGCCGGGCCCGCGCTCCAGCGGCGGCAGCGCGTCCGCCAGCACCGGCAGCACGGAGGACGGCGTCTCCACCCGGAAGTAGAAGCCGAACGGCCCCTGGTCCTGACAGACCTTGAGCAGCACGCGGTTGAAGCCGCGCCGCAGGTGCACCGAGACGCGCGCCTGGTCCGGGCGCGGGATGTTGTAGCGGTCGTCGGTGGCCGCCAGCTGGCCGTTCACCCACAGCCGGAAGGCCCCGGAGGTGCCCACGCCCAGCACCGCGTTCGCCTCCTGCGGCGACTGGAGGACGGTGACCGCGTAGCCCACCGCCTCCTTGGCGGGCCGGAGCATGGCGCCCAGGTCCACGTAGCCGTCCAGCCCGCGCACCGCCACCCGCCGCCAGCCCACCTCGCGCAGCTTGGTCTGGTAGGTGGCCTTGAGGTCCAGGTTGGACTCCGGGCCGTAGTCCACCCCGCAGCCCGCCTTCCCCTCGTTGTCGAACGAGCCCACCACGGAGAAGTCGGAGACGAAGCCCAGCTGGTGGGTCAGCTCCTGGACGCGGGGGAGCCGGCCGCGCGACTTCTCCAGGTCCGCCAGCAGCCAGCGGGCCATGAAGCGGGTGAACGGGTCCGCCACCGCGCGCTCGGAGAGGTTGGCGTAGGTCGCCACCAGCGGCGCCAGGTCGTCCGTCTCGTCGCGGAGGCGGTTCAGGCGCAACAGCTCCGCCGCCCCGCGCGGCGAGCTGCCCAGGCTCAGCGCCGCCTTCGAGTGCTGCTTGATCGCGACCGCCACCGGGTCGTCGTTCGGGCCGGCCGGGGCGACCGCGGGCGACGCGGCGAGGGCGGTTCCGGCGAAGGCCATCAACAAGAGTGAACGCATCACACCCCTTCGTAGAGAGTCCGCGCACAACACTCAACCGGATCCGGCGGCTGGCCGGGCCGATTGAACAGCGCCCTCGGCCGAAAATGCCCTCGCCGCGGCCGCTATCTCCACCCTCCGCGCTCCCGCCAGCAGCAGCGCCTGCGCCGCCGCCCGAGCCGTGGCCCCGGTGGTGACCACGTCATCCACCAGCAGCACGCTCGCCCCCTTCATCCACCCGTGCCCCACGAACGCCCCGCGCACGTTCGCCTCCCGGGCGGCCAGCGTCTCCCCCACCTGCCGGGCGGTGTCGCGGACCCGCCGGAGCGCGCGCGGCTCGAAGGGCAACCGGAGCGCCTTCGCCACCCGCCGCGCCAGCAGCTGCGCCTGGTCGTACTGCCGCGACCGGTAGCGCGCGCCGTGGAGCGGGATGGCGGCCACCGCGGTGAGCCCCTTCCGCGCCGACTCCGGCACCGACGCCGCGACGAGCGCGCCCAGCGGCCCCGCGAGCTCCGGCCGGTCCTCGTACTTGAAGCGGTGGACGGCGGCGGCCACCGGCCCCTCATGGATGAACGGCGCGAAGACGCGCTCGAAGGGCGGCGGGCGGTCCCGGCAGCGCGGGCACACCTCGGACGGAAACGCCCCCGGCTCCGCGCACCGCTGGCACCGGACCTCCGGCAGCGGGCACAGCGACGCCTCGCACTCCGCGCAGAAGGCCGCGGCGCTCTGGCACACCCTCGAACAGCCCGCGCACAGCGCCGGCCACAGCACGTCGACCAACCCTTGCAGCAGATCACCCAGCACGCTCGCCCTCCCCGGCGAGCGACCGAGAGCATCCGACGTGCCACGCACCGCCCGAGGCGGCGGGCGCACGCGCACCATCCCGCGCGGCTGGAAGCGACCGCGCGCGAGGACTGGCGCGCTCGCTCCACCCGCCTCTCAGCGCGCGAGAGCCCCACGACTTCGCGACCTCACGACGTGGGCTCGCCCGAGGCGCTCACCAGCTCACGGCGCCGTGTTCTGGAGGCACGCCTGCAGCTCCGTGCTCGGCGTCCAGCCGCACTGCCCGTCCTGCTGCGGTTCGCAGAAGGCGCTGGTGCTCCCGTAGCACGCGAACTCCGGCCGGTAGATGCACGGCGAGGCCATCCCCTCCACGCTGGAGCACAGCTCGCTGGAGCACCCGCCGACGTGGCACTGCCCGACTTCGATGGCGCCGCTGGTGGCCTGGCGTCCGCCGCCGTTGCACCCGGCGAGCGCGCACCCGCACGCGACCAGGAACCCCACGAGGAGCGTTCGCATCATGGCCTCAGAAGCAATTGGCATTCCCCTCGCCCCCCGCCACCCCTGCCGGCCGCCACCCGCTTCATCGCCGCTCCCCCGCCCGCAGGGCAAGCCCCGGCGCGTGACTTGTCGAGACGGATCCAGGCTAGATTTGTCCATCCCTGCACACACGAGGTGCCCTCATGGGCAAACCCCGCGGAACGCGCAGCAACCTCCTCCGCCTGCTCCCGGCCGGGACGAAGCGAGCCACCGGCCCCGCCGTCCCCCTGGCGACGCTGGTGGAGGTCACCCAGGAAGGGGGACGGATCGCGGTGGGCAAGTCCACGCCGCGCGCCGCGCGCACCACCGTCCTGTTGACGCCGGACATGGTGGGCCGCACGGTGACGCTGGGCTTCGAGGACGGCGATCCGGAGCGGCCGCTGATCACCGGCCTGGTCCGCACGCCCGACGAGCTGGCGAAAGCGGGCGCCGGCCAGGTGCACGTCGCCATCGACGGCAAGACGCTGATCCTCACCGCCCGCGACCGCATCGAGCTGCGCTGCGGCGAGTCCACGGTGCGCCTCACCGCGGACGGCAAGGTGCTGGTGCGCGGCGTCCACGTGGTGACGCGCGCCTCGGGGCAGAACCGGATCAAGGGCGGGTCGGTGCAGATCAACTGAAGGGCCGGGAGCGAACGCCATGGCCGTCGAGCAGTGGATCAACCTCACCAAGGACAGCAAGTTCGTCGCGGACGAGATCCCCAACGACAAGCGGCTGGGCGAATTGCACTACGAGCTCACCTTCGCCAAGTCGATCCTGTCCGAGTACAAGGTCAAGGTGGAGCCGGTGGACGCGGCCACCTACACGGCGGACGAGATGAACCGGAACGCCCGCTTCACGCTCCAGCACAGCCGCGTCAGCAACAACAGCGGGAAGAAGAAGCTGAAGGTGGACGACACCATCACCCTCCCCGCGGCCGGCGGCGGCGAGTTCAAGGTCAAGGCGAAGCTCAAGAAGAAGGTGGTGGAGGCGGAGAAGGTCTTCACCGTCCGCCGCAAGCTCTTCTACCAGGTGATGCAGATGACGGGGCTGACCGCCTCCGCCACCGGGAGCATGGAGCAGTCGTTCTGGAACCCGGGCAAGAAGTACTACATCAAGATGAAGCGGGAGGGCGGCGTCCCGTCCGTCCCGATGATCCACAACCTCCACACCAACAACGAGCATCACAACTTCATCACCAACGCGCGCGCCGCGTTCTCGCTGAAGTCGAAGGGCGAGTGCGCCTACGCCATCGTGTTCGTGAACTACATCGCCGAGCCGGGCCGGTTCGCCCAGCAGGCCACCATCCCGGTCGACCTCGGCTCCAAGCTCTTCAACCGGGGCTCGGGCACTGAGGTCACCATCCCGGTCGACGAGTGCCTCTGGCACGACATCGACCCGGCGGATGACCTCGCGAAGAAGTGGCTCATCGGCGGGACGGTCAAGTTCCAGGAGGCTGGGTCGACGACGTGGCGGAACATCCCGCTCAACCCGGACGACTTCTCGGTGGACACCTCCAGCCCGCAATACACCTATGGCGGTCACAAGAAGATCAAGATCCGCCTCGAGACCTCCGTGGGCCAGAACTGGTTCTCGCGCAAGAAGGGCACGTTGCGCGTGAAGCTGACCCTCATGAATGCCCCGGGCTGGACCAACGGATTTGCGTACCGGGATCTCCCGCTCATCGCGATCGCCAAGAAGGTCGTCTGGCAGGACCAGCCGGGCAACACGCTGGCCTACACGCTCGTCCACGAGGTCGGCCACAAGGTGGGCATGGTCCCGGACGGGCAGCACCTGCTCCCCAAGGCGCCCACCACGCTGTACGGCGATCAGCCGCATAACCAGAACAGCCACACGGGACCGCACTGCTCACTGGGAGCGGCCTACGCGGGCGGCTACTGGTCGGGTGCGCCGGCCTGCGTGATGTTCGGGGCGAACGGCGCCTGGGCCGGGACCGTCCTCAACCATGCGCCCGACACCTTCTGCGGCGAGTGCGAGCAGGCGCTGCGCAAGATGGACCTGCACGTGTCGTCCCTGGCCCAGGCCGCGTTCCTGCAAAAGCTGTGAGGTCCTGGTCGCATCTCCTGCCGTTGCTGCTGTTCATGGCGGGATGTCAGAAGAAACATGAAGAGGTGAGTCACCGCGTGCAAGCTCCCTACGTGATCCCCAGCCTTCCTGACAGCGCCTTCGACGAAGTCGAGAGCCAGTTCCTGGGCTACCCCTGCTCCCCGGAGATCACCGACGACGACTTTCGCGGCATCGTCCTCAACGGGCCCAAGCGGGTGCTCTTCGGCCCGGATACGCGCGACCCACGCTTCGGCTCGTTCACCCGGATGAACGTCTGCGGTGTCTGCCAGTTCGACCACGACTACCTCGGCATCAACGGCCGCTTCGAGACGAACGTCACCTTCTTCGCGGTGAACGCGAAGACGCACCGGGTGCACGTGGGCCGCCTGTATGCCGGCAACCACGTCCCCCCGAAGCGCGAACCGGATGACCCACGGCAGAACGTGGTCACCACGAAGTGGTTCAACCCGAACCTCGCCCTCATCAGCGACATCCCCCCCGAGGACGGCGACTACCTCGTCTACGCCACACTGGGCGACTACAAGTCCAACACCGTCACCATCCAGCTCCGCCGCAAGCCGGAGCAGGACGCCCAATGAGCGCGGACCAGCCCACCACCGGGCAGACGCCGCACAGCCCGCGGCTCCCCGCGCGCGGCGTCGTCATCGCGGCCCCCGAGCAGGTCACCGTCTCCGGCCCGCTGGTGCTCAGCGGCGCGTTCCGCTTCGACCGCGACGTCGCGGACCGCATCGACCCCCAGCTCCACCGGGCGCTGGTGGTGGCGGCCACCTACCCGGGCGGGATGCGCGCCTGCAACCCGTTCCGCGAGCACGCCCTCTTCCCCGACGACGAGGAGCGCTCGGACGCGGCGCGGGCCGGGTACTTCGAGCTGGACCTGCGGCGCTGGTTCGACCTGCGGGAGAACGACGTCTGGTTCCTCCACGCCTCCATCGCCGGGGAGCTCTCCAACATCCTCAAGGTCCGGATCGGGTGACGTCGATGCACGACCTGATCAACCGCACGCCGTACCAGGCCATGCTCTTCCCCGCGCTCACCAGGGAAGGCGACGAGCTGTGCCTGGTGATCGTCAAGGGGACGTTCACCTTCGGGGCCGGGCGCGCCGCGGTGGAGCCGGCCGGGGAGCAGGTGCCGGTGATGGCGGCGGACGTGCCCTACGGCGACCCGGCCACCTCCAGCGCGAAGTACGAGGCGGACACCAGCCCGCCCAAGCCGGGGACGGACGTGGTGCTGGTGGGGCAGGCGCACAGCGACAAGGCGGTGACCGAGCTGGACGTCGGGCTGTCGGTGGGGCCGGTGCGCCAGGTGCTCCGCGTCTTCGGCGACCGCGTCTGGTACCAGGGGCCGCTGGGGTGGACGCCCACCGCGCCCAAGCCCTTCCGCTCCATGCCGCTCACCTACGAGCGCGCCTTCGGGGGCCAGGATGCGGTCGTCGCCGACAAGGCGAAGGCGGAGCCGCGCAACCCGGTGGGCACCGGCTTCGTGGGCGCTGGAGGAAAAGATCGCATCGAGCACCTGCCGCTTCCCAACCTGGAGGACCCGGCAAACCTCATCGGCTCGCCGAGCGACCGGCCGGCGCCGGTGGGGATGGGCTTCGTGGGCCGCCACTGGGCTCCGCGCTCCGCCTTCGTTGGCACCTACGACGAGCAGTGGCGCGAGGAGCGCGCGCCGCTGCTGCCGCTGGACTTCGACGAGCGCTTCTACAACGGCGCCCCGGAGGCGCTGGTGGCGCGCCCGCACCTGCGCGGCGGGGAGCCGGTGCGGCTGCTGGGGTGCTCGCCGGAGGCGCGGGTGGTCGACTTCCGGCTCCCGGCGGTGAAGCTCCAGGTGGAGGCGGTGATCCGGGGCGCCACCAGGACGGCCGCGCCGGTGCTGGACACCGTGGTCATCGAGCCGGACGAGCGGCGCGTCGCGCTCACCTGGCGCGCGGCGGTGCCGTGCACGCGGAACTACCTGCACGTGGAGAGGGTGACCGTTGCCGCCGCGTGAGCCACAGCCCTTCGCGCCGGTGGCCATCACCGGGCTGGGCGCGATCACCCCCATCGGCGGGGGCGCCGCGCAGACTTGCGCCTCCATCCGGGCCGGGCTCAACCGCTTCGAGGACTACCCCTACTACAACACCCTCACCCCCGACCCCGAGTGGGACGAACCGGAGCCGTTGGTGGCGTCGCGCTCGGCGGGCGTGGCCCTCGGCGTCCAGGGGCCGGACCGGATGCTGGCGCTGGCGCTCCCGGCGCTGCGGGAGGCGCTGGAGGACGCCCGGCTGCTGCGCCGGCAGATGAAGCGCGCGGCGCTGCTCTTGGCGCTGCCCGAGGACCACCCGTCGCTCTCGCGCTGGAACCTGGACGTCTTCGCCGAGGCGCTGCTGCAGCGGGGCGGCCTCACGGAGCACCTGCCCCAGGTGACGGTGGCGGCCCACGGGAACGCCGGGGCGCTCCGCGCGGTGGCACAGGCGTCATCCCTCCTCCACCGGCGAGGGGCGGACGCGTGCCTGGTGCTGGCCGCCGACACGTACTTCGCCCCGGAGCGGCTGCGCGCGCTGGACGAGGAGAAGCGGCTGAAGAGCTCCTTCAACCCGGACGGTTTCCTCCCCGGCGAGGCGGCCTGCGCGCTGGTGCTGGAGACCGAGGAGTCGGCCCGGGCCCGCGGCCGGACGCCGCTGGGCGTCATCCGCGCGCTCGCCGAGGCGACCGAGTCGCAGCCGTTCACCTCCGACAAGCAGAGCACCGGCGCCGGGCTGACGAACGTGCTCCGCGCCCTCCTCCCCGGAGCGGGCGAGCGGTTCGTGCTCACCGACCACAACGGCGAGAGCTACCGCGCCTTCGAGTGGGGCGTGGCGCGGGTGCGCGTAGGCGAGCGCCTGGGCGAGGTGAAGGAGCTGCTCCACCCGGCGATGTCGGTGGGGGACGTGGGGGCAGCGGCGGGCGCATTGCAGATCGCCTGCGCCGTGGCCGCCTTCGAGCGCGGGTACGCGCCGGCCCCGGAGGCGTTGGTGCTGTGCGGATCGGATTCGGGATTGAGGGCCGGGGCGCGCGTCGAACCCCGCTGAGCCAGGAGGAGCCATGTCGACCACCGTGTCGGTGAACATGCGGACCGTGGTGCACAAGTCGAGCGACGGCATCGCCAGCGCCTTCCCTGACGTGTGCAAGACGCCGTCGCCGGGGGGACCGGTCCCCATCCCCTACCCGAACGTCGCCAAGTCCAGCGACACCGCCGACGGCAGCGCCACCGTCTCGGTGGAGGGCAACCCGTGCATGGTGCAGGGCTCCAACTTCAGCACCAGCACCGGCGACGAGGCCGGCACCGCGGGAGGCGGCGTCGTCTCCAGCTGCACCAAGGGCAAGGCGGAGTTCGTCAACTACTCCTTCGACGTGAAGTTCGACGGGAAGGCGGTCTGCCGGCTGGGGGACATGATGTTGCAGAACAAGGGCTCGTCGCCGAACACGCCGCCCTTCCCCGAGGTCCAGCCGCCGGACCCGACGATGGGCATGGCGGAGGGCGACCCGGCGGAGGAGAACGACCTGGAGAAGATCGAGGTCCTGTAGCGGCGACCCACCCATGAGCCGCTTCCTCCCGGACATCCTCGGGCAGCACCTGGAGGAGCTGGACGAGCTCCTGGCCCGGCGGGCCCACGGCTTCCGCACCGGCGCGCCTCAGGCCAAGCAGGTGGTGGATCTGGACGCCCGGATCCTCGCGCACGCCGATGGACTGGTGGTGGCCGGGGCCGAGGCGCTCCCGCTGCTGCGCCAGGCGCTGGAAGAGGGAGACCCGGGCCAGGTCGTCGGCGCGGCGTTCGCGCTCACCCGTTCCCCCGAGGAGGGCGTCGCGGCGAAGGCGGTGGCGCAGCTGGGTTCGGCGGGAGACGCGGAGGCGCTGGCGCTGGCCGCCCGGTACGCCCCGGCGGCGGCGGGCGCGGTGGACGTGGAGCTGGAGCGGCTGGCCCGCGAGGGGACGCCGCAGGTGGCGGGGGTGGCGCTGGCGGCACTCGCCCGGCGGGACCGGCTGGCGGGGCCGCAGCCGCTCACGAAGCTCCTGGAGGGAGATGACGCGGGCGCCGCGCGCTGGGCGCTGGAGGCGGTGGCCCACCTGCCGGGCGGCGAGCACGAGGCCGCGGCGGCGACGGGGCGCATGGGGAGCGCGCTGCGGCGCTGGGCCCGCGAGTCGGAGGGAGCGACGAGGGAGGCCGCGCTCCACGCCGCCGCCTGGACGGCCCAGCAGTGGCTGCCCGCGGCGCTGCGCTCGAGCGCCGCGGAGCCGGCGGGACCCCTGGGGCCGGAGCACGCGCTGCTCGCGGCGCTGGGAGATCCGGAGGACCTGGAGTGGGCGCAGGCGCTGGCGGCGAACGAGGCGCTCGGGCCCGCCCGGTTCGGGGTGCTGGCGCTGCACGGCCACCCGAAGCTGTTGCCGCTGCTGGTGACCTGGATGGAGTCGCAGGATCCCGCCACGGCTGCCGTCGCCGCGGACGCGTACACCCTGCTCTCGGGCGCGCCGATGTTCGTCGTCGGCAAGCGGGTGAGCGCCAACCCGGACGACGACTTCGCGGAGGACCACGCCGTGCCGGACCTGCCGCGCGCCCGCGCCCACTGCGCCTCCACCGAGCCGGCCTTCGCCGCCGAACCCCGGTGGCTGCGCGGGCGGCCGGAACCCTCCTGGCACCCGCTGGACGGCGAGCTCACGCTGGCGGAGCGGGTGGCGCTCGGCGTGGGCCGGAGGATGCGGGGTGCGTGGGATGGGCGCCGCGCGTCGATCGACGCCTTCCCGCTCCAGACCGGGGCGCAGGCCGCACCCCCGGCGGCCCGTCGCAGGCGCTGACGGCCGGACTGTGGGGCCTACATCAAGCCGACCGACAATGACGGTCGAGACTGTCTTGAAGGCGAGACGGTCGAACGGCGCGTGGACTTCTCCCGCGCGCGGCGGCGGAAAAGGCGAGCGTTGCCGCGCACGAACTTGTCCTTGTCCTTGATCGCCGTGAGCGAATCCCGGAGGAGCGATTGGTAGGCCTCCGCCGATAGCCGGCCTCGATAGAGGAGCGCATTCGCCCCACTCCAGGCGTTCGCCCGGACATAGAACAGCCGGTCTCGCACCAACTCGGCCAGCCTGAGACACAGATCGGGTGGCACCTTCGCGAGTGACTCCACGCATAAAGCACCCTGCCCGCGCTCCAGTGGACTGCGGCTGAACAGCAACTGCCGAGTGAGCCGCACGAAACCCGGGGTGGAGATGTTCCAGTAGAAGGATGCGTGGCGACTGACGGCTAGCGCGAGGTCATTCCTATCCAAGCCCTTCAGAACGCACGTTTCGTAGACGCGTGAGATCAGCTTCACGAAATTGGGTGTGTCGAGCGCCGACCCACAGGCTGAGGCTGCCAGGCTGATCTTTCCCTTGCGATCGAGCGCGCGGAAGAGACTGAAGATGATCGCCGGGTCTGGCGTGAAGCGATCAGAGACGATCTCACTCCGAAACCAACCGATGAGATCCAAAGCCTCGATCGGTAACGCAAGGTGCAAGGTCGTCAGCATCCGCCGTCGAGAGGCTCCCATGACACGGGCAATGGCCGGCTCGGAAGCCAGGATCGTCAAGACGCTGTCCGGGACTCTGGTCATGTGCACTGTGAGGCGGAGAACGCGCGGTTTTTGCACTCCGCCCGGCACTCTGCAGGGTGCGCTTGCCATTGGGCGAACCGGTTCGCGTGGTTCGGATCCTTTGGGTTCCAGTTGGGGTCTGCCGGCCCCAGGCACGTGCACCAGCATGGCTTCGTCGCTACCGGCACCCGCGCAATGGCCTGCTCCTTCGCCAATT
Source organism: Myxococcaceae bacterium (assembly GCA_035637895.1). Lineage (GTDB taxonomy): Bacteria > Myxococcota > Myxococcia > Myxococcales > Myxococcaceae > DASRBA01. The sequence continues at coordinate 17,312 of DASRBA010000323.1, read as the reverse complement.
CCGCAGTGATGGCGGACGCGACGACGACCACCCCGATGACGATGATCGCCCCGACCACCAACTCCGGCTGGACGAGCAGGCACATCCCGACCACCGCCTCCACCGTGGCGACGTCCGCCTGGGCCACAGGGCACTGATGCTCGATGTCCTGGAACCGGATCCGCGACAGATCCAGCGCGAAGTAGCAGTGCTCGACGAGCGTCCTCCACTCGCCGTCCGCTTCCCGTACCGCGCAGTTCCCCTCATCGATCCACGGGTACTGCGCAGCCCTCTTCAAATTCTCCAGGCGTGGATTCTCCCTGGAGATTCGAGTCCCCGGTCCCGCACACGACAGCAGTCCCACGAGTACAGCCGCGATCCATGAACGCATAGCGGGCCGCGACCATAACCCACTACCCGTGGACGGTGATGGGGCCGACGTGGATGCCGAACCACTGGCGCTCCTCCACGTGCACCCCGAGCGCCTCGGCGATCGTGTGCGTCAGCTCCAGCACGTCTCTGTATGGGAGGCCGCGGTGGACGGCGATCTTCTTGCCCTGCACCGTCTCCACGAACAGCGCGTAGCTGACGTGCGAGGTGCGGTGGAAGGTCCGGCCGTCGTCGCTCCAGTCCGGGTGCTCCTTCTTCATCAGGATCACCCGCGCCGGCACGTACGCGCGCCGCTTCCCGTTCCAGTCCTCGAGGACGGACCGCCCCGGCGACAAACACCAGCGCGTCGGCTGGCGCCGGAGCATGCTCCTCCCGGCCATCACCAGCGACCCCACCGTGGACGCCAGCGCCAGCGCCGGCGAGACGGAGCGCAGCGCCCACGCCGTGAAGCCGATGCCCACCGCCTTGAACCCCAGGTCCCAGGCCAGCGGCCCCCGGAGCTTCCGCGGGTCCAGGCTCAGTACGGTCTTCCCCGTAGGCAGCTTCTTCACGTTCCACCACCGCTCCACACCACCGGGGCGCTTGGGGCTCATGGCCGGTGTGGACTGCAAGAAACCGACCCTCGGCGCCCCACTCTCGGCAAGAACGCCGCCGATCGAAGTTGGGGCGCCACGATGGCGCGGCTGATCAGCTCATGGTGTTGGGAGGCGGAGGCACCGGCACCGCCTCGACCACCGGCGGCGGCTTCCGCTTCCACAGCCCGCCGTCCGCGAACGACTGCCACCCCCACCGCAGCCACCCCAGCATCGCCAGCGCCATCCACATCGACCACGCCAGCATCGCCGCCCGGTACACCAGCATCGGCGCCGACACGACGGTCGCGGTGGGGAGCGCCAGCTCCGTCCGGTCCTGGAACCACCGCAGCGCCCACGGACCGCTCCCATTCCCGGACACCTGCATCTCCGGCTGGCCCAGGAGCCCCGCCTGCACGGACGCCGCCAGGATGGCGATGGCCGCCGCGGTGGAGCCCACCACCAGGAGCTGGCGGAGGTTGAACCAGCCACCGGGCAGGACCTGCTTCTTCCGCCACCCCAAAAGCAGCAGCCACCCGAACACCACCAGGATGGCCGGGATGGGCACCTGCGACAGCCCGAGCGCCAGCAGCACCCAGTGCCTCGTCTTCAGCGGCGTCCAGTCGTTCCTTCCCAGCCCCACCGACACCAGCAGCAGCACCAGCAGGAAGCTCCAGAACAGCACCGCCGGCCCCATCCTCGGGCCCCACAGGAACAGCACCCACCGGTCCGCCGGCACCTTCACGCTCAGGTCGGCGTTGACGGTGGGCGTCCCGGCCTCCACCTCCGGCGTGCGCCACACCCCGGTCATCCCACCGTTCTGCCGCCAGCTCAGCGCGATGCTCATCGACCCCGGCACCAGCGGGATGGCGACCGTGCGCCCCTCCTGCCGGATCGGCTGCTGCGAGCCGTTGACGGTGACCGACTGCAGCTCCGCGCCCTCGGGCAGCTTCAGCGCGTGCAGCCCGCCGCGCGACGAGCGCAGGTTGGCGGTGAACGTGACATCGGTCGCGCGCGCGCCGGGCGTCACCTCCAGCGAGGACTGGTCGATGGTGAGCGTCTGACCCTGCACGCTGCCGGGCCGGACGACCTCCACCTTCACATGCTCCCCCGGCCACGGCATCCACTCGGGGAGCTTGGCGCCGGAGGCGTCCTGCTGCGCCACCACCGGGATGCCGGAGAGCTGCACGTGCCACACCGGCGAGACGTCCAGCCGCCACACCTCCACCCACGGGATGCCCTTGGGCGCGGTCAGCTCGATGGCCGAACCCGGCTCCAGCACGGAGCTCCACGCCACCGCGGTGGCGCTGGCCGGCATGTTCACCAGCGCCTTGCCGCCCTGGACGCGGAGCTCGCTGGAGGTGACGGACTCGCCGGGGAGCAGCGGCACCTCCAGCACCACCGCGGCGCCGGTGGGCGTCATCCGCTCGACCCGCGTCTCCACCGTCCACTGCAGGCCCAGGACCAGGTCGCGCTCCACGCGCACGAACGGCGGCAGCGTGCCCAGCTGGAGCGCCGCGCCCGCGCCCTTGTCGCCCTCGCCCTTGCGCGACAGCTGCAGGTTCTCGTCCGACAGCCCGTCCTCGTGGAGCCCGTCCAGCGTCCACCCGTCCACCTTCGCCTCCACGCGGTGCGGGCGGAGCGGCAGCTCGATCTGCACGGTGGCGCGAGGCGGGAGCGCGCCCTCCATCTGCACCTGGTGCGCGCCCTCGCCCACCGCCAGCCAGAGCGTGCCGTTCGCGGCGCGCCAGAGCCCGGCGCTGGGCTTGCCGTCCACCAGCACCGTCTCCGGCACCCAGTGCTGCGCGTTCCCCGGCAGCGGCACCGCCGTCTCCGCCCCGGCCAGCACCTCCATCCTCAGCCGGAGCACGGACGGCGTGGCCTCCACCAGCATCCTCGGGCTGGAGGCGCACGCGGGCGCGCAGTCCGGCGCCTCCAGGAGCCGCTCCTTCAGCTCCTTCAACGTCTCCGGCGTAGGCGCGGCCTGGGCCCGGGCGGTGCTCGACCAGCCCAGCCCCACCGCCAGGAGCACCGCCGCCGCGGCCGCCGTCTTCGTCCGGTCGCGCTGCGGCCACGGCCTCCACGAGTCGGGCGCGCGCAGCCAGCGGCGCAGCGGGGCGGGCCAGAAGCCGCCGGGCAGTCCGAGGGTCGCCAGCACCAGCAGCGCCAGCAGCAGCACCCGGATGACGGAGAGGACCAGATTCGCCGCCGGGCTCATGAGCCACAGGTTCAGCTTCTGCGCGTGGTCGACCGGGCCCGAGTAGTTGATCGCCAGCGACTGCCACTGCCACCGCGGCAGACCCGGCCCCGTCTGCACCGTCGCGTTCTTGTCGTAGTCGCGGACGTTGAAGCTGCGCTGCTTGCGGAGGTTGCCGCCGGAGCTCTGGGACTGCCCGAAGAGGGTCGAGAGGGGCCGGTCGCTCGACGGCGAGGTGATGTCGGTGTCCTGGGCCTTCTCTTCCCCCGACCCCTTCCCGTCCACCCCCTGCGCCAGGGGCGGCGTCTTGGCGGGCGCGTTCTCGGTGTTGGGGTTGTAGTTGTTGGAGCGCTGGTACTGGACGGCGTTCTCGTTGGAGTAGTCGGACCAGCTCTCCACGCCGCCCAACTGCTGCTGCCGGGCGAGCGCCGGGTACATCCCCTCGCGGACGTGCTGCACCATGAAGACGAGCGAGAAGGACACCAGCAACACCCACGCGCCCAGCCGGTACACCTTCACCAGGGTGCGGAAGCGGCCCTCGGGGAGGGCGCGGAGGAGCGCCTCGCCGGCCAGCACCGCCAGCCAGGAGTACTGCGGGACCAGCTCTCCCTCCTTCCAGGTGAGGACCAGCGACACCAGCGCCAGCCCGCCCCATACCGGCCCGAAGAGGCGGCCGAAGGCGAGGCCGATGATCAGCACCAGGAACAGGTCGAGCAGCGACCACCTTTGCATCCACGTGCCGGGGACGCCGTCGGCGCCGGAGGCGTGCAGGAGCGTCCAGCCGGGCGGGAGCTGGAGGGTGGAGCGCACCGAGGAGAAGTCCGCGTTCCACGAGACGGCGGAGACGGTGCCCACGTCGCCGGCGATGCGGCTGTCCGCCTCCAGCGCCAGCCCGCCCTGGCGCAGCTCCACGCCGGCGAGGCCGTCGTTGCCAAGGCGGGTGATGGACTGGTCCGCGCCGGCGGCGACCACGCGGCCCAGCTCGGTGCCCGGCTGCATGTCCAGCCGCCACGAGCGGTGGAGCTGCCCGCTGATGCGGTCGTTGACGGTGTAGCCCTTGCCGTCGAAGTCCAGCCACAGGGTGCGGTTGAGGTTGAGCGCGTCGGGCGCGGGGTCGGAGTCGCCGCGGCGGCGCTCGGAGAGGACCATGGTGTCGGACGGGCCCATGGCGTAGGCGGGGAAGCGCTTCCAGCCGGAGGGGAGCGTCGTCTGCGTGGGGTCGACGGCGGTGACGCCCTCCACCAGCACCTGGCGGAGCGAGGGGCGCGCGTCGAAGACCCAGATCTCGTCCTGCTCCGCCCACGGGCCGTCCGCCCTCGGGCGCGCCAGCTTCTGCACCGGCCCCCCGGAGCGGGCCACCAGCTGCAGCGTCCAGTTGCCGGGGCGGACCTGGAGGCGGAGGTGACCGTCGGGCTCGATGCGGACGGGGAGGCGGCTCTCCAGCGACATGGGGACGAAGCCTTCGGGGAGCGCGCGGCCGAGGAGCAGCTCGCGCGAGGTGCCGGAGACGTTGAGGGTGAGCTGGGTGGAGAGGGTGAGCGGGATGTCGTCGGTGACCAGGCGGTGGGCGATGATCTCCACGCGCTCCGCCTCCTTCTCGGCGGCCTCTTTCTGGAGGTAGACGCGCCCTTCCGCGTCGCGGTTGGGCAGCGCGATGGCGGTGCCCTTGACGGTGAGCGAGAGCAGGCCGGTGCCCTCGGGGATGACGAGCGCCTCGGGGAGCGCGTCCCAGGCGTACTCGCCGGAGACGGCGTGCTCGCCGGGGAGGAGCTTCACCACCGGCTTGCCGCCGTCGCCGTTCTGGCCGGGGACGACCACCGCGGGGCGGCCGTCGGCCTGGACGTTCTGGGGCCAGTGCTTGGTGTCGCCGGGGAGCGGGAGCCAGGACTCGCGGTAGACCTTGAAGGACTGGGTGAAGCGGCCGCCCTTGCTGTCGAGGGAGAGCTGGAGGCGGCCAGGCCAGGCGCAGATGCGGGTGGACTGGGACTGGAGGAACGGGCAGCCCGCCTCCTTCTCGCCGTGGAGCACCCAGTCGGTCCAGTCGCGCAGCGCGGCCGGGACCTCGTCCTTCTTCGGCGGGCCGGCGGTTGCGGCCAGCGGGATGGTGAGGAGCAGCGCGAGGAGCCAGCGTCTCATGTCGCCTCCGGGGACGGACGGAGCGGACTACACTCGCGCGCCCGAATGCCAGCGTTCTCGTCCTTCGACACCCGTGGCTATCCCATCGTTTCCGCGCGCGAGGGGTACGCGCTGTGGTCGCCGTCCTACGAGGAGACGGTGAAGGAGGACATGGACACGTGGTTGCTGGAGCAGGTGCGCACGGTCGCCTGGGCGGGCGTGAGGCGGGCGGCCGACCTCGGGTGCGGGACGGGGCGGACGGGGTCGTGGCTGAAGGCGCGCGGGGTGCAGCGGATCGACGGGATCGACCTCACGCCGGAGATGCTGGAGAAGGCGCGGGCGCGTGGCGTCTTCACGTCGCTCTCGGTGGCGGACGTGGGGGCGTCCGGGCTGGAGGGCGGCGCGTATGACCTCGTCACCACCTCGCTCGTCGATGAGCACCTGAAGGACCTCGGTCCCCTCTACCGGGAGTCGGCGAGACTGGCGGCGCCCGGTGGCGCGCACGTGCTGGTCGGCTTCCACCCGTTCTTCATCATGCGGGTGGGGATGCCCACGCACTTCGACGGGCCGGATGGGAAGCCGGTCGCCATCGAGACGTACATCCACCTGTTCTCGGAGCACGCCCAGGCGGCCATCGCCGCGGGCTGGTCGCTGGCGGAGATGCACGAACAGGTGATCGACGAGCGGTGGATCGCCAAGAAGCCGAAGTGGGCGCAGCACCGCGACTGCCCGGTCAGCTTCCTCGCGGTCTGGCGCCGCGCTTGAGCACGGACGGGATGCCGCTGCGGTAGGCGCGGTCCAGCGACGCCACCGGGACGTTCAGCAGGCCCTCGATCTTCAGCGCGTCGCCGCCGACCTCGCCGACCACCGCGCAGGGGACGCCGAGGCGGCGGCAGGACTCCTCGACCTCCCGCTGCTTCCCGGGCGCAAAGGAGATCACCACGCGCGTCGGGTCCTCGCCGAACAGGAACGCGTGCGCAGGGATACCCGTCGAGCACCGGAGGGTCGCGCCGCGCCCGTCGATGACGCAGCACTCCGCCAGCGCCACCGCCAGTCCGCCCTCGCTGCAGTCGTGCGCGCTCTTCACCGCGCCCGAGCGGACGAGCTCGCGCACCGCGGACTGGAGCGCTTTCTCTGCGGCCGCATCCAGCGTGGGGACCTTCCCTGCGATCTTGCCGTGCATCGCGAGCAGCCATTCGGACCCCGCCAGCGAGCCCTTCGTCACGCCCAGCACGGCGACCTGGTCGCCTGCGTCCTTGAACGACGCCGAGCACGTCTGTTTCACGTTCGGCACCAGCCCGACCACCGCGACGGTCGGCGTGGGGAGGACCGCCTTCCCCTCCGTCTCGTTGTAGAGCGAGACGTTCCCGGACACGACGGGGACGCCCAACTCCCGGCACGCGGACGCGATGCCGCGGCACGCCTCCGCGAACTGCCACATGATCTCCGGCCGCTCCGGGTTGCCGAAGTTGAGGCAATCCGTGAGGCCCAGCGGTTCGCCACCCACGCACGACACATTGCGCGAGCACTCCGCCACCGCCAGCCGCGCGCCCTCGTACGGGTCGAGGAACACCATCCGCGCGTTGCAGTCCACCGCCAGGGCCAGCCCCTTCTCACCGCACTCCACGCGCACCACCGCCGCGTCGCCCTTCCCCGGCTTCACCACCCCGCCCAGCCGCACCGAGTAGTCGTACTGCTGGAACACCCACTCCTTGCTCGCGATGGTCGGCCGCGCCAGCAGTTGCAGCAGCGCCTCGCCCAGGTCACCCGGGGGCGGCAGCGCCAAAGGATCGAACGCCACCAGCGCGTCCAGCTCCGCGGGCCGCTTCACCGGCCGGTCGTACACGGGCGCGCCGTCCGTCAGCGGCCCCACGGGCAGGTCGGACACCACCTTCCCCTTCTCCAGCACCACGTGCCGGCCGCTGTCCGTCACCTTCCCGATCACCGCCGCGTCCAGGTCCCACTTGTGGAAGATGCGGAGCACGTCCTCCTCGCGCCCGCGCTTGGCGACGACCAGCATCCGCTCCTGGCTCTCGGAGAGCATGACCTCGTACGGCGTCATCCCCTCCTCGCGCCGCGGGACGAGCGCTATGTCGATCTCCAGCCCGCTCCCCGCGCGCCCGGCCATCTCCACCGACGACGACGTGAGCCCCGCCGCGCCCATGTCCTGGATGCCCACCAGCGCGTCCGTCTGGAACAGCTCCAGGCACGCCTCCAGCAGCAGCTTCTCCGTGAACGGGTCGCCCACCTGCACCGTCGGCCGCTTGCTCTCGCTCTGCTGGTCGAACTCCGCCGACGCCATCGTCGCGCCGTGGATGCCGTCCCGCCCCGTCTTCGACCCGACGTAGATGACCGGGTTCCCCACCCCGCTCGCCGTCCCCTTGAAGATCCGGTCCGCGCGCAGCACGCCCACGGTGAACGCGTTCACCAGGCAGTTGCCGTTGTACGACTCGTCGAACGCGACCTCGCCGCCCACCGTGGGCACGCCGATGCAGTTGCCGTAGCCGCCGATCCCCGCCACCACCCCGTCCAGCAGGTACCCGGTCCTCGGGTGCGACGGGTCGCCGAACCGCAGCGAGTTCAGGTTCGCGATCGGCCGGGCGCCCATGGTGAAGACGTCGCGCAGGATGCCGCCGACGCCGGTGGCCGCGCCCTGGTAGGGCTCGATGTAGCTGGGGTGGTTGTGGCTCTCCATCTTGAACGCCGCCGCCATCCCGTCCCCGATGTCGACCACGCCCGCGTTCTCGCCCGGCCCCACCAGCACGCGCGGCCCGGTGGTGGGGAACTGCTTCAGGTGCCGGCGGGACGACTTGTAGGAGCAGTGCTCGCTCCACATCACCGAGAAGATCCCCAGCTCCAGCAGGTTGGGGTCGCGCCCCAGGTGCTGCGCGATGCGCGCGTACTCGTCCGGCTTCAGGCCGTGGCGGGCGATGACCTCGGGGCTGTGGCTCACGGTGTCTTCCCCTCCTCCTCGATGCGGTCTTCCAGCGCCAGCCGTCCCACCGACGCCTTGAAGACTTCCCACAGCACGCGCCGGTGCTGCGCGGTGGTGGCGCGCCCGGTGAGTCGCAACCCGGCGCCGACGTAGACCGCCTTCACCCCCGGCGCGACCTTCGCCAGGGCCGCCTCGATCGCCTTGAGCTGCGACTGGAGCGCGGCGAGCTCGAAGGTGAGGTCCAGATCCTTCGCCAGGTACGGATCGCGCTCCGACTGGAACGCCTTCAGCAACGCCTGCCGGCACGCCTCGTCTCGAATGGTGGCGGTGAGCTCGCCGTTCTCGATCTTCACCTCGCGGCACGCCTTCCGCGCCGGAGCGACGACGTCATCCGTGGATGGGTTTCCGGCCACCACCACGCGCCACACCACGACCTTGTCCTCGGCATGCACCAGCACCAGCGTGGAGCCCGCCGACTTCCCGGTGAGCATCACCTCCGCCGTCTCGAACAGCTCGGCGGTGACGACGGCGGGCGTCTCCACCTCCACCCACGCGTCGGGGGTGAGCCTCTGGAACTTCTCCTCCCCCACCTTCAGGTCGAAGTGGGCGTTCACCGGCCAGGCCATCGCGGCGGGCGCGGCGAACAGCGCGGCGAGCACGAAGAGGCGCATCGTCACCCCAGCAGCGACTCGAACATCCGCAGCCCGTCATCCGACCCGAGCAGCTTCTCGCTCGCGCGCTCCGGGTGGGGCATCAACCCCATCACGTTCCCCGCCTCGTTGATGATGCCGGCGATGTCGTGGAGCGCGCCGTTGGGGTTCTCCAGGTAGCGCAGCACCACCCGCCCCTCGCCCTCCAGCCGCTTCAGCCCTTCCTCGTCGATGAAGTAGTTCCCGTCGCCGTGGGCCACCGGGATACGGATCCGCTCGCCCTTCTGATAGCGGCGGGTGAACGCGGTGCCGGCGTTCAGCACCTCCAGCGGCACCTCGCGGCAGACGAACTTCCGCGACGCGTTCTGCAGCAGCGCGCCCGGCAGCAGCCCGGCCTCGGTGAGCACCTGGAACCCGTTGCAGATGCCCAGCACCTTCCCGCCGCGCCGCGCGTGGGCGATGACTTCGTCCATCACCGGCGAGAACCGGGCGATGGCGCCGCAGCGGAGGTAGTCGCCGTAGGAGAAGCCGCCGGGGAGCACCACCACGTCGGAGCCGCCGAGCGTCCGGTCCTTGTGCCAGAGCAGCTCCGCGTCCGCGCCCAGCACCTCCTTCACGGCGTGGTACGCGTCGTGGTCGCAGTTGGAGCCGGGGAACACGACGATCCCGAACTTCATCCGACCTCCACGCGGTAGTTCTCCACCACGGTGTTGGCCAGCAGCTTCTGGCACATCTCCTCCACCCTCGCGCGCGCCTTCGCCGGGTCGGACGCCTCCACCTGCAGCTCGATGTACTTGCCCAGCCGCACGGAGCCCACATCGGAATAGCCGAGTGAGTGCAATCCGCCCTCGACCGCCTTCCCGGCGGGGTCGAGGACGCCGGGCTTCAAGGTGACGAACACGCGGGCCAGCATGGCTCCTCCGGAAAAGAGGCGGGTCCCATAGCACGGCGGCCGGCCTCCGGCTGCACGTTCGGCGGACGGGCTCCGTCATCCCTCGCGGAGGACTTTCCCGTGAAAAAGCTCGTGGTGGTCGGCGCCGCAGGCGCCTGCATCGGCTTCGCGGTGGCGTGTGGCATCGGGGCGCAGAAGGCGTGCGAGGACTCGGCGGCGGCGCAATGCCAGCAGCTCGACCAGTGCTGGAGCGGGTACGGGGTCTCGCGGACGTACCCGGACCTGGGCACGTGCCAGTCGCGCCTGGCCGCCCAGTGCGAGGCGGCCCTGGTCGCGCCCAGCACCGGCGCCACGCCGGACACGGTGGAGTCCTGCGCCTCCAGCCTCCCCACCGAGACGTGCTCGGACCTCTTCGACAACACGCCGCCGGAGGTCTGCCAGACGCGCGTGGGCAAGCTCGCCAACGGCGCCCCCTGCGCGTTCCCCGCCCAGTGCGCGAGCGCGTTCTGCGCCGTGGACGCGAACGCGGTCTGCGGCACCTGCCAGGACCTCCCGAGTGTGGGGGACTCCTGCGAGGACAATGGCTGCGGCCCCGGCAAGCAGTGCGTCACCGACTACACCGGCGCGCGGGTCTGCGCCCAGCCGGTGGGCGGCGGGCAGGGGTGCACGCGCGTCAGCCCGTGCAAGGCGGACCTCACCTGCGTCGGGGATACCACCGACGGCCTGGGCGGCGGGGTGCCCGGCATCTGCCAACCGAACGTCACCACCGCCGGCGACCCCTGCGACAGCGCGCGGCGGCTGGCGCCCCTCTGCAACCAGCACGACAACCTGTACTGCACGCCGCGGACGAACCTGCGGGACGGCGGCGCCATCCTCGGCGAGTGCGTCCCGGGCGTCTACGTCACCCCCGGCGAGGCCTGCGAGCGCGCCGAGCGCGACGGCGGCTCTCCGCTGCTCTGCTCGGCCGGGTCGCAGTGCGTGGCCGTGGACGCGGGTCTGAGCCTGTGCGTCGCCACCGCCGCAGAGGGCCAGCCGTGCGACACCGCCGTGGGGCCGCCCTGCGAGTCTCCCGCCCGCTGCGTGATCTCCCCCGCCGACCTGGACGCGGGCGCCACCAGCGGCCTCTGCACCCTCCGCGACGCCACCGCCTGCCACTGAACGCTCAGGGCGCGCGCTGGAAGAGGAAGAACGCGGCGGCGCCGGTGAGCACCGCGGTGCCGACGCCGGCGACCAGGGAAACCGTGAGGCGGCGGTCCAGCTCGGCGCGGCGGAGGTCGTATTCCGCGGCGGAGTAGGAGACCTGGTAGCGGTACCCGGAGGGCAGCCCCGGGGTGGCGGCGGTGTGCATCCCCAGGTCGATGAATTGAAGCAGCGCCGCGGCGCCGAAGCCAACCGCCACGCCTCCCGAGACGACGGCCCCGCCGCCGGTGAGCAGCGTGGGGGCGCCGAAGTTGAGCGGCGGATGTTGCAGGTCAGGACGCGTGGAGAGGTAGGGCGCGTCCAGGGCGGAGGGGCCGGGGAGCGCGGAGACCACCCTGGCCAGCTCCTCGGCCAGCGGGACCAGCGCGGCGTCCAGGTGGGCGGGCGGCGCGGCGGAGGTCCGCTCCAGCAGCTTGCGGCCGTCGCGCCCGTCGACAAGCGAGACCGCGAGAGCGATGTCGCCCACCACCTTGCCGCCGTCCATCGTCACCAGCGCGGAGACGTGGAGCGCGTGCGCCAGGTCCGCCAGGCACGCCGACCGCGAGCCGCACGCCTCCGGGTTCTTCCCGCCCAGTCGCGTCACCGTGAGCTGCGGGTCCATCGGCTGCGGCGCGCCGGTCGCGCCCAGCGCGCGGGAGAGCTTGCGCGCCAGCTCCAGCGCCTCGTCGAACGCCAGGCCCTCGTGTCCGGTGATGACCACGGCCATCGTCGCGCGTTCGGCCGCCGGAGACGGCGCTGCCGCGAGCGCGGTGACCAGGATGCCGGTGAGCATGTCCCTCAGGAGGCTGGCACGCGGCACGGCGGCGCCGGAAGCCAGCGCGGCCTCGAGAGCTCACCAGAGGGCAGTGCCGCTTCGCGCGAGGAGCCGGGGGCCGCCGGAGGCGCGGCCCACGTAATATCAATCGGCTTGGGCGTTCAGAGGCTGAGCTCCTCACTCCAAGGCCCACCATGCCCGCCTCCAGCCGCCCCCTCCTCACCATCACCGCCGTGCTCACCGGGTTCCTGCTGCTCACGTCTCCGGGTGAGGCGCGCGGCGACCCTCCCGCAACGGCGTCCGAGGCCAGCCAGGACCCGAAGAAGGGGGCGGACCTCTACCAGCACCTCCGCGGTCGGATCCTCACCGGCACGCGCGCCAGCCTCGGCGTGTCCGGGAGCTCCACCATTCCGGTCTGGGGCGTGCTGATGGACATGGGACTCCCGCAGGGGTCGGCGACGGTGATGGCGCTCCTGGATGGGAACGCGAGCATCTACCTCAGCACGGGCGGGGGCTTCCTCGGGGGCGTGGGGCAACCGCCGATCCGCCAGGCCGCGGTGAGGATGGTCACCATCGCCGGGGAGCTCTCCAGAGAGGCGAAGGCGACCTCCGAGTACCCCATACCGGCCTTCGGCCAGATCACCTTCTACCTGCTCACGGACAGGGGCGTCCTCACCGCCAGCGCCTCCGAGGAGGACCTGCAGAAGGCGCGGCACCCGTTCTGGAAGCTCTACCTCGCCGGCCAGGACGTCATCACGCAATACCGGCTGTTCGACGAGGCCCGTGAGGCCAAGCGGGCCGCTCACCCGAGGTAGCTCGGCCGGGCCTGCGCCAGCGTGTCTTCCCAATCGCCTGGTGGCTAGGAGGGACTCCATGAGCCCGGGTGTCTCGCGCACTCTGGTTCGAATCCACTATCGCGCGCTTGAAGAAAGGCCAGGATTTCGGAGGTTTTGCCCTCGCAAGGTCCGGGCCTTTTCCCGTGGTGGGCAGGGCCCGGGGATACAGCGGGGACAAACGGAGCGGGTTTCACGCCGAAGGAGAGGCGGTCGACCTCGGCGCGGAGGTAGTCGGGAGCGAGGTGGCCGTAGACCTCGGTGGTGATCTGCGGGTCTGAGTGGCGAAGGATCCGCTGGACTGCGGCCGGGTTGGCACCCGCCATCATGAGCAGGCTAGCGGTGGTCGCTCGGAGATCGTGGAAGCGGGCGATCCGGACAGGCGTCTAACGGTGCCCGGGTGCTCGGACACCTCTCCATGGTGAACGACCCTCACGGCCATCGGCAGCCATGGAAGACGCTGGGGCTCGGCCAATATAGGTGCTCGGCGGTATGCCGATGCCGGACACCTCGCTAGGGTCAACGCCCCAGGCGGACCCAACCTCGACTTGGTGCTTCGCGGAGGCTCGCGGCGCGGTAGCGTCCGGACCCGCCATGACCCCGACCCATCCGCGATTGACAGTAGGGGAGCCCACCGAGAGAACTGGCCCAGCATGAGCGTGGGAAGCTATGAAGGCATTCGACCTCGACCCTGGCGACTCGGGAGTGACGTACGTCGAAAGTCGCGCGGCAAGACGAATGCCCACTGATCGTCAATGATGGGCTACGACCGACAACAACACACTCCCCACATCCCCACCCAATGACGATCGACACTACCAACCAAGCGCTCGTAAAAGAGAAAGTCCTGCAATTTGAGCACACCCAGACACACGGGCCGGCCATCATCCGATTCCTAGAGCGCGAACATGTGCTGCTCGTTCGTGCCATTCCGCTCCTGAGCACCACTCAACGCGGCGCGCCCGAAGTGCACCCACGAAAATGGGAATTAGTTGGGGTGTTACCCAAGCACGTCAGCGAACCGTTTCAGATCCAGGGCGACATACTGATCCACTACGCAGACTTTACCAAACTGGAACCCCGAGCCCTGACCGAAATGCAAACACGGCTCAGAGACGACCCGCGATTCGACAAAGAATTCTGCATGCTATTCAGCCCAGACCCCAACAGCGTATCGCTTGCAGCAAAGTGCGCGGGCGAAACAGCAATACTCGTAGTCAGCCCGAATGACCTAGCATCAGACAAGCGCGACCTCAGAACTCGAATTTCGACACTACTGCTCTCAATCGACCACTTCAACATCACGACTCCAATCAGAAACCCGAGCGCATTCTTTGGGCGCCAGGCCGCAATTCGCGACATCCGCATGACGCTTGAGAGCGGAGCCCATGTTGGCATTTTCGGTCTACGCAAGGCCGGCAAGAGCTCGGCACTCCTTCAGGTCGAGCAAAACTTGGCCGCCAACAATTGGAGCATCATACATATCGATCTGGGCACATACCTTGCGGATCCATCAACACTCGTAAGCAAGATCGCCCAGGAAGTAAAGACCGCAACAGCCAAATTCAGTCGCCATATCTCCAAGAAGCAAAACAAACGTCCCCCGCCCAAATGGACCGAGGACTTTCTTTCCGGATTCGAGGCGGCGCCAACTAGCTACAAATTTCTCATAGCGATCGACGAACTCGATCTTGCACTGCCTGGCCGAACGTTCGAGCCCGACGCCAAATCCATCGCACTTCTGCGAATCCTCGCGCAATTACGCAGCATGACACAACAATTACAGGCAACAAACAAGCCTTTCCCGCGCTTTCTCTGTGCTGGCATTGATTCGAGTATTTTCGAGGACTCGACGATTCTCGGCAAACCAAATCCTCTATTCCATTTCGCGGGAATTCGATTCCTGGAACCGCTCGATCGAGACGAATTGGCGCGAATGATTCGAACATTAGGAAAAAAGACCTCACTGCATTTCAGAGACCATCAGCTCATCGATCAACTCCATCGCGAATTCGGAGGCCACCCATTACTCACAAGGCAAGCATGTTCATTCATCCATAGGCATCGACCGCCCGGCGAGGTCCCGCATACCGTCACAGCAAAGGAGGTGCAATTCGCACTAGAAGCGACGGGGCCAAACACGCCCAGCAAGCACGCCAATGAAATTTTGACGGAATTCGAGGACCTGTACCCAGACGAAGCCGTGAATCTGCGTGCATGCCTGGCGGCGAACAGCGCACCGTCATTCCGAGCAATGCCGCACGCAGCCTCGTATGGGCTCATAACAGAAGACAGCCAGCTGCGTATTCAGGCGCTGGCACGAAAACGATAAACACACTTCCGATGCCGCCGAGGGTCGTCTCACGATCGCAATTTGCCACCAAACTGGTGGAGGCTCTGGTGGGCGGCGGGAAACTTCTTGTTCGTGGACACGCCTGCTCGGGCAAAACTTGGGTGCTCGAAGCGGTGGTGGCTGAATGCGAAAAGCTTGGCTGCCCGTGCGTTCGCATCGATCGAAATACCGAGACATCTGTCGCACAGGCCCTCCTTGAGAAATTGGAGCACGCAGCAGAGAGCACAGGCATAGGAGTCCTGGTTGTCGACGATTTGCACAGTCTTGTGCAGACAGACACGGGTCTTTTGCTACACACCCGCATTGGCGCCACCTTTTCCTCGCCGACGTTGGCCAGAGCAATAGGTCTGCTGTTGATGGCCAATTGCGGAGCACAACTCTCCCCGATACTGGGTACAGGTTCATCACTACAAGATCTTGTCCAGGAAGAACTTTTCCTTCCAACCCCGTCTCGAACTGAACTCTTGGATTGGTACCGGGCGCTTCCAAGCCATCCAGAGCTCACGACCGGCATCGAGTCTCTAGTGGAGGAATATGGAGCTTGCGCCACACTGGCTATTGAACATGCGTCATCGAGCCGAATGGATTCCATACGGATCGACAACTACCTCGCGCAAGTAGCCTCGACCATGATTGGCGAGGAGGGAACTCGTCTTGCGGCAATTGCCACGCGCCAAGTTGCCGGCAAAGCAATAGGCACGTCGGCTACTGACTCTTGTATGGCGCCAATTCTGTACCTTGACGACCACGGGCCACGTATCCCGGAAGCCTTGGTGAGGCGCCACGCAACACAAATAGTTCTCGGAGCTTCCGAGACATGGCCATCAGCGCTTGATCTTAGTGCGCGTCGATTTTCGTCGCGTCTCTACGGAACCCCTGAAGCTCTTTGGGTAGACCGATATCTCGGCACCCGCATGCAGGACTTGATAACATTCCTGGACCGGGTGGCACAAGCGCACCCCAATATTACCCTGAAGCTGCTTACCGGCTCTCAAACGCCTGCCGACATTGCCCCAGCAGCCTTAAAGAAGCTCCAGTCTCGCCTTGCATTCTGGAGAACACAGCATCTCAACATTGAATTTCGCGCTTTGCGCAACAGAGACGACGATCAATCTGTGCACGATCGACATTTGGTTTTTCCGCGTAGACGTGGAGGCTTTTCCTTGCCGCCTGCCGATCGAGTCACGGCCTGCCATCCTGTAGGCAACGAAGTCGATGCATATTTACCATTGATTCAGACCAAGAAGATCGTCGCCCTCTGGAATGGTGCCATCATAATTGCATGAAGCGCCATCTGAAAGAGTGCTTTCTCCGTGCTGCAACTCCCTGCGTGCGCGGAAGTCATAGGCGGTAGCCGCGAGACGCCATGCGGGTCGCCACGGGGCGAACGGGCGCTAACGGACAACAGGTTGCCCCTTACCTCCGCCCGACCCCCGGCACACTGGCCCCGCTGATCCCTGCGAGTCCGAGTCGGTCAGGTCGCCCGTTCCTGAAGGTTGGGAAAGATCACCCCACGAGGTGCCCCAACTCCCCGCCAAGGCCGTTCCGGCGCCCGGTCCTGAGCCGGCTCCGCTTTCGCGGTCCCACCCGCGGCGAGCCTTGGTAGCCTTCCGGCCCCTCACCTCTGCCCCGAGGAAGAACGATGAGGCCCTTGCCGCGCCTGCTGGAGACGTACGAGGAAGCCCGGCTCCTATTGGAGGCGAAGGGGTGGGGGGTGTCGAAGGCGGCGGACCACCTCTTTGCACTGCCGGGGTTGGCTGGCTTCAACCTCTCGTCATCCAGTTTCTCCAGGAAGACAGCTCCGGGAAGCAAGTTCACCATTGAGCCCGAGGTCGCCGCAGCGGTCGAGGGCTTGGAGACGCGAGTCGGGTACGAGCGGCAGACGGAGATCATCATCAGGGGACTGCTGGCCCTCCACGGCGATCCGCCCATCGTGGACGTGGACCGGCTCGCGGCCGACTTGCAGGAGCGCCTCCCGGCCAGTGAGCTCGCCCTCAAACTGGTGGAGGCCCTAGAGGAGAAGTCCGGCCAGCGGCTCACCAAACTCTCCCAGAAGCTCGCGGAGAGGTCGGCAAACGAACTCACCCCCAAGCTGGTGGAGGCGGCGGTGGCCCTCGAAGAGAAGGCCGGCCAGCGGGCCGCCAGATTCTTCCAGCAACTCGCGGAGAGGTTCGGCCGCGCCTCCGGGAAGCAGATCGCTATCTCCGCAGGGTCGGGGGCGCTGGTGGCTTTGCTGCTGGTGCCGCTCCTGTCAGCCGCCCATGCGTTCCCCGCCCCCGCGGCCCGCCCGCTCGTGGTCATCATCCCCCCGGGCGGGCTGGACATTTCCGTGGTGCGGTTCGAGCCCGGAAGCCTGCTTGCCATGTCCGAGTGGGGCGAGAAGGTGCCGGCTGAGCAACAAGTACCCGTGAGGACCCTGCCGGGCCAGAAGGTAGCGCCGTG
>DASRBA010000322.1:0-6288 GCA_035637895.1 Myxococcaceae bacterium | reverse complement strand
CCAGAGCAGCGGCCAAGCCGGTGAAGTGACCTACTTGAGCGGCACCGACGGGAGGATCGCCTTCAGGTCGTCGTCGTTGAAGTAGATCCCGCCGCCCACGTAGAAGTCGCGCCCCAGCAGCAGCCGGTTGGTGAAGCTGTCGCGCACCTGGCGGTTGAGGATGTCGTCCATCCCGGCGGTGACCACCACGTGGTCGAACAGGTTGGCGCGCGCGCTGGCCCGCAGGCGCGGGTAGGCCAGCGACTGCACGGAGAAGTTGAAGGCGTCCACCTTGAGCTGCAGCTGGTCGTCGAAGAAGTTGAAGTCCGCGCCGACGCCGCCGGTGGACTCCATCACCCCCATCCGCAGGGTGGCGAAGTAGTAGCGCTTGGCCACCTGGGCGGTGAACTTGAACGCGTCCTTGGTGGTGCGCTGCACCTGGGTGGTGGGCTGGCCGGTGGAGGGCGGGTTGTTCTGCACCAGCACCTCGTCCACCTGCCCGCGCGGGTCGTCCACCGCCTCCAGCAGGTAGAACTTGTCCGGCTTGGGGATGAGCCGCAGGGTGATGATGTTCTTCCCGGCGCCCTGGGCGAACAGGTATTCGGACCGGATGCCCACCTCCGTCTGCACGCGGGTGAGGCGGTTGGCGTAGTCGGACAGGTCCTCCACCGTCTCGGCGACCTTCTTGCCCAGCCGCTCGTCGGAGAGCAGCTCGCCCGCGGTCCCCTTCCCCTCCTTGAGGTTCCTGGTGATCTCCTCGAGGTTGGAGAGGTTCCGGTCCAGCTTGGCGATGGCGTCCTTGAGGGTGTTCGCCTCGGTGGAGGGGCCCGTCCCCTCCGACTTGCCGCCGCCGGTCGCCTCGCGCAGCGCGCGCGCCACCTCGCGGGCGTCCTCGCTGACCTTCTCCACGTTCTCGATGATCAGCGCGACGTTCTGCTTCTCCTTGCCGGTGATGCCGCGCACGTCGGCGGAGATCGCCTCCACGTTGTCGACGATGCGGTTGAGCTGCGCCGAGTTGTCCTTGATCGCCTTGTCCAGCCCCTCGGAGGCGGAGACCAGGTTCGCCACCAGCGCCTCCAGCGACTGGGCGCCCTTCTCCCCGCCCAGCGCGCGCCGCAGCGACCCGGTGACCTCCTTCACGTCCCCGGCGATCAGGCTGACCTGGTCCACCACCTGGTCGATGCCGGTGGCGTCCACCACGATGCGGATCTCGCCGCCGTCCGCGAGCAGCGGCGCCGTCTCCGTGCCGGGGTACAGGTCCAGCATGTAGTCGCCCAGGAGCGACTCGGAGCGCTTCTTCAAGGTGGCGTCGGTGTGCAGGCCGATGTCGCGGCGGATCTTCAGCCACACCTTGGCGCGGTTCCCCACCAGCTCGATGTCGGAGATCTCGCCCACCGGGATGCCGGCGATCTGCACCCGGCTCCGCCGCCCCAGGCCGGACGCGTCCTTGAAGACGCCGTAGGCGCTGAGCGACTCGTCCTTGCTCATCCCGCCCTTCTTCACGAAGTTGAGCAGGACGAACAGCATCCCGCCGGCGAAGATGACCAGGAGCCCGACGCGAAACGGCGTGAAGAGCTTCCTCACGACCCCAGACTCTACCCCCGTTTCACTCGTTCTTCTCGAACCAGGAATGGAGGAACTGTTTCAGCGCCTGGTGGGTGGCGTTGCGCAGCTTCGCCGGCGGCCCCTGCTCGACGATGTGCCCGCCGGAGAGGAAGGCGATCTTGTCCGCCACCTTGAAGGACGAGGCGATGTCGTGGCTGATGACCACCGAGGTCACCCCTAGCTTGGCCTTGGCCTCCAGGATCATGTCGTCCACGTACTCGGTGGTGATGGGGTCCAGGCCGGTGGTCGGCTCGTCGTAGAGGACGATCTTGGGGTCGAGCACGATCGCCCGCGCCAGGCCCACGCGCTTGCGCATGCCGCCGGAGAGGTCCGCCGGGTACTTGTCCTCCACGTTCCCCAGGCCGACGATGTCCAGCTTCTGGCGGACGATCTTCCGCATCTGCGCCTCGGTGGACCGGGTGTGCTCGCGCAGCGGGAAGGAGACGTTCTCGAACACCGTCATCGAGTCGAAGAGCGCCGCGGCCTGGAACACCATCCCGAACTTCCGGCGCACCACTTCCAGCTTGGCCGGGCCCAGGGGGACGATGTCCTCGCCCTCCACCAGCACCTGCCCGCGGTCCGGCTTCAACAGGCCGATCATGTGCTTCATCAGCACCGTCTTGCCGGACCCGGACCCGCCCAGGATGACCACCGTGGACCCCTCCTCCACGGTGAGGTCGATGCCCTTGAGCACCTCGTGCTGGCCGAAGCGCTTGTGCAGCCCGATCACCTCGATCACCGGGCGGCCGGGCATCAGTGGAGGAGCACGCCGACGAAGTAGTCGAGGATGAAGATGCCCAGCGCGGACTGCACCATCGCCTGGGTGGTGGCCTGGCCCACGCCCTTGGCGCCGCCGGAGGCGTGGTAGCCCTTGAAGCACGCGATCAGGGCGATGGTGAGGCCGAACACCGCCCCCTTGATCAGCCCCTCCACGATGTCCTCGGGGTCCAGCCACTGCTGGGTGCGGGCGATGAAGGTGCCGGCGGAGACGTTCTTCACCACCACCGAGACGAAGTAGCCGCCGCCCAGCCCGCACAGGTCGAAGATCAGCGTCAGCACCGGGACCATGATCAGCCCCGCCAGCACCCGCGGCACCAGCAGGTACTGGATGGGGTTGACCGCCATCGTCTCCAGCGCGTCCACCTGTTCGGTGACCCGCATCGTCCCCAGCTCGGTGCACATGGCGGAGCAGGCGCGCATGGTCACCATCAGCGCGGTGAACACCGGCGCCAGCTCGCGGGTGACGGTGAGCGCCACCGTGGGCCCCACCATGCTCTCCGCGTTGAACATCTCGAAGGCGCGGGAGGACTGGTGGGCGAACACCATCCCGGTGAAGGTGCCGGTGAGGCAGACGATCAGGGTGGACCCCACCCCCACGAAGTCCAGCTGGGAGAAGAAGCTGGCCACCCGGTAGGGCGGGCGCGCCGCCCAGCGGAAGATCTGTGCCCCCAGGGTGGCCACCCCCCCCAGGTCGGACACGGCGTCCGCCAGCAGCTTCGAGAAGTTCTCGAAGCCCTGTGCCACCGCGCTCTTCCGGCTGGGTGCCTGCACTCCGTTGGCCATTTTGACTGCCGGTCACTCTATTGAGCGTAGAATCGGCGCGCCACGTCCTGGCCGGGACCGTTTGGAGACACTGGGGAAATACGAGCTGATCCGGAAGCTCGCCGTGGGCGGGATGGCGGAGGTGTTCCTCGCCAAGTCCGGCGGCGCCATGGGCTTTACCAAGACGGTGGTGCTCAAGCGGATCCTCCCCCACCTGGCGGACGACCCGCGCTTCGTGGAGATGTTCCTGCGCGAGGCGAAGATCGCCGCGGAGCTCACCCACCCCAACGTGGTGCAGATCTTCGACTTCGGCGAGTCGGAGGGCCGCTACTACATCGCCATGGAGTACGTGGACGGGCCCAACATGCGCGGCCTGGTCAAGCGCGCCGTGGAGAACCGCGCGCCCGTCCCGCTCCCCATGGTGGCCCGGCTGATCTCCTACGCCTGCGAGGGCCTGGGCTTCGCGCACGCCTTCACCGACCCGGAGACCGGGAAGAGCAAGGACATCGTCCACCGCGACATCTCCCCGGACAACATCCTCGTCTCCCGCACCGGCGCGCTGAAGGTGGCGGACTTCGGGCTGGCCAAGGCGCTCGACTCCCAGAACCTCACCCAGGCCGGGATGCTGAAGGGGAAGATCCCCTACCTGGCGCCGGAGCAGATCCGCGGCAAGGGGGCGGACCGGCGCACGGACATCTACGCGCTGGGGATCACCCTCTACGAGCTGTGCACCGGCCGCCGCCCCTTCGAGGCGGAGAACGACGTGGCGCTGATGAGCGCGGTGGCCAACGAGCCGCCCCCGCCCCCTCAGAAGCTCCGCCCGGACCTGGCCCCGGAGCTGATCTCGGTGATCGAGCGCTCGCTCCGCAAGAACCCGGACCAGCGCTTCCAGACCTGCCGCGAGATGCAGGGGGAGCTGGACGCGTACCTGCGCCAGCACGACTTCACCATCGGCCCCTTCGAGATCGCCGAGTACGTCAAGCAGGCGGACGCCATCCCGCGCAGCCCCACCGGGAAGTTCTTCCCCGCCGCGGAGAAGGGGGACTCGCCCCCCACCCGCGCCGAGCGCGCCACGCCCTCCTCCCCCAGCGTCGCGCCCCCCGCCGAGAAGTCGCCGCCCAAGGGCTCGCCCGCGCCTCCGTCCGGGCCCAACCGGCCGCCCCCCCAGGTCGCCCGCGGCGCCCCCCGCCCCTCCCAGCCGCGCGAGGGCTCCGTGCCGTCCGTGTCCCTGGATGGCGTGGCCACCAAGGTGAAGCAGCTGGTGGCCGACGTCCCGCCGGAGCGCCGGCCCTTCCTCTACGTCGGCGGCGGGGTGGTGGCCCTGCTGCTGGTGGTGCTGGTGGCGCTCAACGCGGGCGGCTCGGAGGACTTCGGCGGGAACGCGGCGCTGGTGGTGGACTCGGTGCCGGCGGGGCGGGTCAAGATCAACGGGCGCGAGCTGGGGAAGACGCCGCGCACGCTCACCTCGCTGCCGGCGGGCGCGGTGTTGGTGGAGGTCTACGACCCGGACCTGCCGTTCTCGAAGCAGCAGTTGATGACGCTCTCGCCGGGGGACAACGGCCTCCGGCGCTTCGTCATCGCCAAGGAGCCGGTGGAGCTGAAGATCTACCCGCAGGCCAAGGTGAACATCGACGGCCGGGACGTGGGGTTATCGCCGCTGCCGGCCATCTCGCTCTACGAGGGCACCCACCGCATCCGCCTGACCTACGTGGGCACCAGCGTGGAGACGGAGTCCGAGTTCGTGGTGAAGGCCGGCGAGCCGAACGTGGTGAAGAAGAACCTGGGCGTCGACACGCGCTAGACCGCCACCCGCGGCACGCGCGCCCCCACGCCGCACAGCACCTCGTAGTGGATGGTGCCGGCGAGCTTCGCCAGCTCCGAGGCGGAGATCGATTCGCCCCCCTGCCGGCCGATGAGCACCACCTCGTCGCCCACCGCCGCGTCCCGGACGTCCGTCACGTCCACCATGCACATGTCCATGCACACCCGGCCCACCACCGGCGCGCGAAGGCCTCGCACCAGCACCGAGGCGCGGTTGGAGTAGGCGCGCCAGTAGCCGTCCGCGTAGCCGACGGGGAGGGTCGCGATGCGCGAGGGCCTCTCCGCGGTCCAGGTGGCGCCGTAGGAGACGGTGGCGCCGGCCGGGACCTCCTTGAGGTGGATGATCCCCGTCTTCCAGCTCAGCACCGGCGAGAGCCTGGCGCGGCCCTCCAGCCAGGGCGCCGGCGCCAGCCCGTAGAGCGCCAGCCCGGGGCGGGCGAGGTTGAACGCGCCGCCCCCGCGCCCCTCCGGCAGGCCCAGCAGCGCGGACGAGTTGGACAGGTGCCGCAGCGCCGGCCGGAAGCCGGCCTCCTCCACCCTCTTCCGCGCCACTTCCCAGCGCTCGAGCTGCGCGCGGGTCTGCGGCGAATCCTCCACGTCCGCCGAGGCCAGGTGCGAGGCCAGGCCCTCCAGCCGGATCTCCGGGTGCCGCCGCAGGCGGTCCAGCACCCGCGGCAGCTCCTCCATGGACGCCCCCAGCCGCCCCATCCCGGTGTCCACCTTGAGGTGCGCGGCCACCGTCTTCCCGGCCCGGCGGGCGGCGGCGGCCAGCGCGTCGATATGATCCTCGCGGAACACGGTGGCGGTGAGGTCGCGCTCCACCATCGCCTCGTAGCCGCCCTGGTAGGACCCGCCCATGACGAGGACGGGCGCGCGCACGCCGGCGTTGCGCAGCTCCATCCCCTCCTCCACCAGCGCCACGCCCAGAAGCCGCACCCCGGCCTCCTCCAGCCGGTGGGCCACCGCCGTGGCGCCGTGCCCGTAGGCGTTGGCCTTCACCATGGCCAGCACCTCCAGGCCGGGCGCCCATTGCCGCAAGGACAGGTAGTTCTGCTCCAGCGCCCCCAGGTCGATCTCCGCCCGGGTGGGGCGGATGTGCTGGTCCAGCGCGCGCCGCCGGGCGGTCCAGACGGGATCGGGGGTGTGGTGGCCTGACATCGTGACGCGCGGGCGGCCCGCCGCGCCTGCGGCCGGACGCCCTCGCCGAGTACTGTTGCGAAGCATCGCAGTCAACCCTTAAGGTCCGCCCCTTCACACGGCGGGCCAACGAAGGCACGCCAGCGGGAGCACAAGATGCCCACGCACAAGGTCGGGGGGGAGGTCGACGCCTTCTGCACCCGC
>DASRBA010000321.1:0-7599 GCA_035637895.1 Myxococcaceae bacterium | reverse complement strand
CGCTTGGGCTGCAGTTCACCCTCGCGCGCGGGTCCGCCTCGGACTGCAGCGCGACCATCACCGCGAAGGTCGCGGCCAACACCGTCGGCGGCTCCTCCGGGTTCCCCAAGGGCGGGAAGCCCTACGGGACGATCAACATTGGCGACGGGCTGCAGTCCTACAGCACCGGCGTGAACACGCACGTGGTCACCCACGAGATCGGCCACTGCGTCGGCATGCGCCACTCGGACTACTACAACCGCTCCATCAGCTGCGGCACCGGTGGGAACGAGGGCTCCGCGGGCGTGGGCGCCATCCTCATTCCGGGGACGCCGTCCACCGCGACCGTCGGCGGCTCGGTCATGAACTCCTGCTTCCGCTCGAACGAGAGCGGCAGCTGGAGCAACACGGACAAGACCGCGCTGCAGACCCTCTACTAGTCGTTTGATTCGCCGGGGGCAGCTGCTCGCCATCGCCGTGACGCTTGGGGCCGCAGGCTGCGGTCCCAAGCTGCCGAAGATCGACACGGCCTGCGGGCAGTTGCCGCTGGAAGATCGCCCGATCAGCGGGGCCTCGCAGTGCGGCCCCACCCTCGACTTCGCCCCCGTCAACCGGTACCAGGGCCAGCTCGCCGCCGCGGTCCAGGAGCGGGAGGACGCGGTCGCCTTGCTCGGCGGGACCTGCACCGGGACGTTGATCGCCGCGGTGTCCGGGCCCGTGGTGCTGACGGCCGGTCACTGCGGCCAGCTCAACGACCAGTTCGTGGTGGCGTTCAACGTCGAGGAGAACCCCGACGGAGACCAGCTGGTGACCACCGGCACCGTCTTCGAGCGGGCGGATGAGCCCGACTACGCGCTCCTCCAGCTCGACGCGCTCCCGGCGGTCGAGCCCACCCCGCTGACGTCCCACCCGAGCGATCTGCTCGCCGTCATCCAGCACCCCCGCGGCGGGCCGAAGGTGGTGGCCGAAGGCCAGTACCTCGGCGTCTGCAACGGCGTCATCTACTACGCCAACCTCGACACGCTGGTGGGGAGCTCCGGCGCCGGCGCGCTCACCCGCGCGGGCTTCCTCGCCGGCGTCCACAGCGACGGCGACTGCGCCGCGAACAGCGACGGCAGCGGCGCCAACCGGGGCTGGACCAGCGAGGACATCGTCGGCGCGTCGGCGTACCTCCAGGACGCCGACATCGCCGACCGCTGAGCGTCCCGCCTGCCTCAGGCCAGGATGATCCGCGGCCCCTGCAGCGACTCCCGCAGCAGCGCCAGCATCGGCTCCGACGCGGCCTCCGCCTCGGTGAGCCGCCGGATGTAGAGCTCCGCGCCCTTGTCCACCGCGTCGAGCACGCGCCTGGCGTCCTCCAGCAGCGTGAACGCCACCTCCTCCATCCGCTTCCCCTGTCCCCCCTCGGCCTGCGCCTTCCCCGCCTTCTCCTGGAGGTACGCCCCGAACCGCTGGATCCCGTCCTTCAGCTTGGCCGGGTCGTAGGCCCTGAACAGCGCCCGCAGCGAGTCCGGCTTCACCTTGATCAACCTCGGCGCCGCCGCGCGCGACGAGGCGGCGGACGGGAGCGCGAGGTCCTCCATCGGGATCACCCCCAGCAGCCCGTCCTCGTCCGCGGCCGGCGTCGTGAACGGCACCAGGTCGACGTACAGCGCCACCACCGGCGCCCCGGCCGCGTACTCCTCCAGGTCCTCCTGCTCCACCGGCGGGAACTGCGCCGGCGCGCCGATCATCGCCAGCGGGAACGCCACCTCCCGCCACAGCTCCTCCGGCCCGATCCCCGACGCCGCCTTCGACGCGAACAGGTGCCCGAGGATGTCCAGCAGCCCCGCCCCCTCCGGCTGCGCCTGCAGCGGCTTCCCCTGGTCCATCCGCGACAGCGTCCCCGCCAGCTGCGCCTCCATCTGCCGCTTGGCCTCCGGCGGCAACTGCTTGCTCCGCCCCAGCGCGTCGCGGATCTCCCGCGCCGCCCACGCCGGCGTCCCCTCCCACAGCTGCTTCGTCTTCGCCGGGTCCAGCGCCGTCAGCTGGATGAACCCCGCGTCGAACAGCCGCGCGTAGTCGTCCATCCGCAGCCGCACCGGCGCCCCGCCCCCCGCCAGCCCGAACTTCGCCGACGCCAGCGACTTCCGCAGCTCCGCCGTCAGCTCGTCCAGCCGAGTCAGCTTCGACCGCGACAGCGCGGTCAGCGACTCCTCGAACGGAGACAGGACGACCAGCGCCTCCGGGAACCCCAGCGACGCGCCCTCCAGCGCGTCCCGCTGCGGGAACCAGAACGCGCCCATCTCCGCCATCAGCTTCGAGGCGAACACCGCCGCCACCCCCAGCGCCAGTTGCTGGTGCTCCGGCCGGTCCAGCTTGAACGGCCCGCCCAGCAGCTTGTTCAGCGAGCGCCCGATGTCCGACCAGCTCGCCTGCACCAGGTCCACCGGCTTCTGCTCCACCTGCTCCAGGGCGTGGGCCAGGTTCTCCTGGGCGATCTGCATCTGCGGCGGGACGGGGCTGGGGGAAGTGGCCATCGGCGGACGGCATAACACAACGAGGTGGGACGGCGCGGACCGCGCGGCTACGCTCGCCCGCCTATGCTGGAACGCTCTCGTTTCCCGCGCGCCGCCGCGCTGCTCCTCCTCGCCGCGTCCGGCTGCGCCTCGCTGGGTCCCCGCTTCCCGCTGGAGGTCTCCACCACCTTCGCGCACGAGCCGATGCGCAAGCTGGAGACCGAGAACCTGGAGCTGTACTACCCGGCCGCCCAGCAGAAGCAGGCCCACCAGGTGGTCGACCGCCTGGAGCGGTGCTTCCAGCAGCTCCGCGCGCTGCCGGCGACGCAGGCGAAGCGCTCCAAGGCGCTCATCTTCATGACCGGCGCGGACTTCAACAACGCCTTCGTCTACTTCCCGATCGCCGGCAGCCCCGAGCAGATGGTCATCCCCACGCACATGAGCCTCGAGCTGTTCAACCTGCTCGAGCTGGGCGTGACCGCCATCCCGGACGTCACCTGCCACGAGGCCACCCACTACGTGCACATGCAGCA
This sequence comes from Myxococcaceae bacterium, assembly GCA_035637895.1. GTDB lineage: Bacteria > Myxococcota > Myxococcia > Myxococcales > Myxococcaceae > DASRBA01. The sequence goes on along the minus strand of DASRBA010000321.1, from coordinate 4,589 downwards.
GGCGGACGGCTTCTGGGGCGCCGCCAACGACGTCTTCGGCGACTACTTCTCCCCCAACGCCTTCCTCGAGTCCTGGTTCGCCGAAGGGCTGGCCACCTACTACGAGGCGCACCTGGGCCGGAAGGTGGGCCGCCCGGAGAGCCCCATCTGGCGCGCCATGTTCGAGTCGGGGGTGGCGTCCCGCGGCGGCCGGCTCCAGGGCGGCGACCTCAGCACCGCCTCCCGCGAGATGCTCCCTTTCGGCGGCCAGTACCTCGTCGGCAGCTACTTCATCGACTACCTGGTCCGGCGCTACGGCGAACGCAAGCTCTGGAAGCTGATCGACGACCAGGGCCGCTCCATCTTCTCGCCCTTCTGGGTCTCCCTGCGCTTCAGCGCCGTCTACGGCAAGACGCTGGACCAGCTGTTCGACGACTTCTCCGCCGAGCTGCGCCAGACGGTGAAGCCCCGCGCGCGGCCCCCGGAGCAGAAGGTGCTCGCCAAGGACATGGGCTACATCGCGCGGCTCGCCACCGGCCGCGCGGACGGCGCGATCGCCACCATCTCCGCCCGCCGCGACGAGGTGCTGCTCCTGGAGGTGCGCGACGCCTCCGGCAAGCTCCGCTTCGCCCACGGGGTGACGCCGCTGTGGCCGGGCCGGCCCTTCGTGGACGCGCACCCGCTCTCGGTGAGCGGCCTCTCCTTCTCGCCCGACGGCCGGTCGCTCTTCTTCGTGCTGGGCGACGTGTCCGTGGACGGCGCCACCCAGACCAAGCTGGTGGAGCTGGACGCCGGCAACGGCGACCTGAAGCGCACCTGGGACGGCTTCATCGCCATGGGCGGCGACGTGGCGGCGGACGGCAAGAGCTACGTGCTGGTGGAGATCGACGCCGAGCGCAGCAACCTCACCCGCCTGGACCTCGCCACCGGCCAGCGCACGCCGCTGACCACCTTCGACGGCCCGGAGGCCCTGGGCGCGCCCGCGGTCTCCCCGGACGGCAAGCGCATCGCCTTCGCCCGCTGGATGGAGGGCGGCTTCGAGCTGTCGCTGCTGGACGAGTCCGGCCAGGTCCGCCGCCTCACCACTGACGACCGGTTCGACTACTCGCCGCGGTGGATCGACGACGACCGGATCCTCCTGGTGCGGGAGAGCGGGGGCCGGCCGCAGCTGGGCATCTTCCAGCTCTCCACCAACCAGATGCAGGTGGTCAGCGACGTCCCCTACGCCGCGCTCGACCCGTCGGTGACCGCCGGCCAGGTGGCGTTCCTCAACCGCGAGGCGTGGAGCTGGACGCTGGACGCCGTCCCGCTCCCGATGGCGGCCGCTCCGCCCCCGGCGGCACCCGCGACGCCCACCGCCACCGGCGGCTCCGGCGACCCGCAGCCACCGCCGGCCACGGCCGCGGAACCGGTGGCCATCCTCAGCGACGAGCCCTACCAACCGACGGACCACCTCCTGGCGCCCAACTTCCACGTCCCCTGGCTGCAGCCGGAGTTCGTCGTGCTCCCCGGAGGGGCCAACGGCCCGCTCGCGCTCTGGGGCGTGGCGGCCGGGCTGTCGATCCAGGGCAGCGACCGGCTGGGGCTCCACAACTACGCGCTGAACGCCTTCTACGACGGGCTGCTGCTGGGTCCGACGGTGAGCTTCGGCTACGGCACCACGCTCGCCGCGCCGTGGTGGCTGTCGGCCTCCGCCAGCTACTCCAGCCAGCAGGCGCCCTACCTGGTGAACGGCGAGCTGTTCCGCCAGTACGCCGAGTCCACCCACGCCGCCGTGCGCGCCCAGCGGACCTTCTGGACCACGCCGCTCAGCCTCTCCTTCGACGCCATCTCGTTCCGCTACGGCCCCTTCGCCGACCAGCCGGGCGGCGCGCTGTTCGTGGTGGGCCCGCAGGTCTCCACCAGCTGGTCCGCCACCGAGGGCACGGCGTACGGCGGCACCCGCGCCGGCCTCGGCCTGAGCGCGTTCGCCGCGGGCTACCCGTCCGCGCTGGGGAGCACGGTGAACATGGCGGACCTGGGCGCCTCCGCGGTGGCGTTCGTGCCGCTGCCCATCACCACCCGCCACACGCTGCGCCTGTTCGCGCGCGGGCGCGTGCTCCCGGGCGCGCCCGCCGGGCTCCTCCAGGTGGGCGGCTTCGGCACCGGGTACGGCCGCAGCGTCCCGGACGTCCCGGCCACCGATCCCGGCCCGGCGCTGCCCGGCGTCAGCTTCACCGAATCCCTCCGCGGCTACGAGGACCACGGCTTCCGCGGCACCTGGGCGGCCTTGGGCGGCGCGCGGTACCGGCTCACCTTCCCCATCGACTACGGCACCGTCTCCGCGCTCTACCTGCTGCCGTCCTTCTTCCTCTCGCAGGTGGACCTGGAGGGGTTCGCCGAGGGCGCGTACATGAACGACGCGGACCGGATGCACCTGGCGGCGGGCGCGGCGGTGGTGGTGCGGACGGTGTGGGGCGGCTACCTGGGCGTGGCCTTCAAGTACCAGTACTCCAACCGCTTCGGCGCGCTCCCGGACGCGCACTACTTCGCCCTGGAATTCTAGGGGCGGTACAGGCGGTGCCGCTGGACGTACTCCAGCACCTTCCCCGGCACCAGCCCGCGCGCGTCCCCGCCCGAGGCGATCAGCTCGCGCACGTGCGTGGAGGAGACCTCCGCCAGCGGCGGCCCGAAGGCGCGGGGCGACGGGTGGCCGGCGCGGTTGAGCACCAGGATGGAGGCGAGCTGCTGGATGCGCGCCACGTCCTTCCAGTGCGGCAGGTCGGCCAGGATGTCGGAGCCGATGACGAGGGTGAAGCGCGTCCCCGGGCGCTCCTTCACCAGGTGCTCCAGCAGGTCCACCGTGCGGCCCTCGCCGCCCAGCTCGCGCTCGGCCTCGGAGACGCCCAGCCAGCCGGACGCGTCGTCGCACAGCATCCGGCACATCGCCGCGCGGTGCTGGAAGTCGAGCAGCGGCTTGCCGAACGGGTGGTGGAAGCTGGGGACCAGCCAGACCTGGTCGAAGCCGGCGGCGGCGCGGACGAAGTGCGCCGCCAGCAGGTGCCCCACGTGCGGCGGGTTGAAGGAGCCGCCGATCAAGGCCACCTCGCTCATTTGACCGAGATCTTCGACTTGGCGCCCAGCGCGAGCGCCTGCTGGTCGATCACCGTGCGCCCCTCCAGCGTGAAGGCGGAGAACTTGAGCACCTTCTCGCGGCCCACCACCTCGATCAGCCCGCAGGTCTGCTCGGGCGCGCCGGTGAGCATCCCCGGGGTGACGAAGAAGCGCGGGCCGATCTGCACCGCCTTGGGCTGCCGCTCCTTGCCGTGGATGAACACGGTGGCGTTGAGCATGTCGTCGCGGGTGAGGTCGTTCTTGTCGTGCACCAGCGTGCAGAGCGCGTCCCCCAGCATGTCCATCGCCTTCACCTCGACCGCGGGGTCCGAGTACTGCGGGCAGTCGCGCTCCGGGGTGCGGACGAAGCGCTCCTTGATCTTCGCCATCTCCGGGTCGCCCTCGCTGGGGTCCAGCCCGAAGGCGGGCGGCCGGTCCACCTGCTCCTCGCCGGAGAGGAAGCTGGTCACGTCCGCCAGGAAGTCGTGGTCCGTGTACGCGGTCTCGCCGTGGGCCTGCTTGTTCCGCCACGCCACCCACTCGTCGAGGTCCGCGTACCGCCCCCCCGCGAAGAAGAACCGGCGAGCCCCGCGTTCCTTGAGCAACCGGTAAGCGCGGTCGAACGCGCCGAGGTCGCCGTGGCTGTCGGAGAGCAGGCCGATCACTCGTAGAGAAGATACCGCCGCCGCCGCGCTTCGAAAGCGGATGCCTGCGCGTCGAACCCTTCGAGGACGCGGGAGAGGGGCCATCCCTCCTCGATGCCCCGGCGCACCTGGTCCGTGCCGCAGAGGAGGTCGAAGGCGGGGATCCGGTCCACGAACTCGTAGGCGTCCGTCCGCCAGCGGAAGGAGGCGCCCCCCAGCTCGCGGGCGGCGCGCATCACCGCGATCCCGGTCCGCAGCGGGCGGAACGCGCGGCGGTCGGTGACGTGGATGAACGCGCCGGCGCACGACTCGCCCTGGTGCTTGTCGAAGGTGGGCGTGAACGAGCACGGCCGGAAGCGCACGCCGGGCAGGTCCTCCTTCGCCAGCACGTCGACCACCGCGGCGGAGTCCAGCCAGGGCGCCCCGAACTGCTCGAAGGGGCGGCAGGTGCCGCGGCCCTCGGAGACGTTGGTGCCTTCGGCCAGGCACATCCCCGGGTAGACGAGCGCGGTGTCCGGGGTGGGCATGTTGGGCGACGGCGGGATGAACGGGAGCCCCGTCTCCGCGAAGGACTGCTCGCGCCGCCAGCCGCGGCAGGGCACCACGTGCAGATCGGCGCTCCAGCCCTCCTCGGCGTTGAACAGCTGCGCCAGCTCCCCGGCGGTCATCCCGTGCCGGTTGGGCAGCGCGTACAGGCCCACGAACGAGCGGTACCCGTCGCCCACCAGGTTGCCCTCCACCTGCACGCCACCGAGGGGGTTGGGCCGGTCCAGCACATAGAACGGGACGCCCGTCCTGGCCGCGGCCTTCATCGCCAGGGCCATGGTGTACACGTAGGTGTAGTAGCGGCTGCCCACGTCCTGGATGTCGAAG
>DASRBA010000320.1:0-17470 GCA_035637895.1 Myxococcaceae bacterium | reverse complement strand
CTGGAGCCGGACGTCGAGCTGGGGCCCATGGTCTCGCTGCGGGGGAAGACGGCGGTCGGCCGGGGCACCTCCATCGGGCAGGGCTGCGTGCTCACCGACAGCCAGGTGGGGGAGGGCGTGGAGCTGAAGCCGTACTCCGTGTTGGAGGAGGCGAAGGTCTCCGCCGGCTGCCTCATCGGCCCGTTCGCGCGCCTGCGGCCGGGGACCGAGCTGGCGGAGAAGGTCCACCTGGGCAACTTCGTGGAGACCAAGAAGGCCAAGATCGGCAAGGGGTCGAAGGCCAACCACCTCTCCTACCTGGGCGACGCGGTGGTGGGCTCGGGCGTGAACGTCGGGGCAGGCACCATCACGTGCAACTACGACGGCGTCCACAAGCACCAGACCACCATCGACGACGGCGTCTTCATCGGCTCCGACACCCAGCTCGTCGCCCCCGTCCACGTCGGGGCGGGCGCTTACGTGGGCGCCGGCACCACGGTCACCGAGGACGTCCCGCCGCGGTCGCTGGCGATCTCCCGCGCTCCGCAGCTGAACAAGGAAGGCTGGGTGGACAAGAAGAAGTCCAAGAGCTGACGGGCAGGCGCGCGGCTCCCCTGGCTGGCACCTTGCACGCGGGCCCGGCCGTGTGCAGAAGTCTGGCTCTAGGGTTCCAGGAAGGACCACCCAACATGTGCGGAATCGTCGGTTACGTCGGTGACAAGGACTCGGCCCCCATCCTGGTCTCGGGGCTGCGCAAGCTGGAGTACCGGGGCTACGACTCCGCGGGCGTGGCGGTGGTCAAGGGCCGGCAGCTCAACGTCGTCCGCGCCACCGGCAAGCTGAGGAACCTGGAAGCCCGCTTGTTCGTCGAGCCGCCGCAGGGCACCACCGGCATCGGCCACACCCGCTGGGCCACCCACGGGCGCCCGTCCGACGAGAACGCCCACCCCCACACCTACGAAGGGGTGGCGGTGGTCCACAACGGCATCATCGAGAACCACCTCGCCCTCAAGGAGGCCCTCAAGGCGCAGGGCCACGTCTTCTCCTCCGAGACCGACTCCGAGGTGTTCGCCCACCTCGTCGCCTCGGAGATCAAGACCGGCAAGGACATGATGGAGGCGGTGCGCGCCGCCGTCGCCAAGGTGAAGGGGACCTACGCGCTGGCGGTGGTCTCCACCCACGACCCGTCCCGCATCGTGTGCACCAAGAACGCCTCGCCCATGGTGCTGGGCCTGGCGCAGGGGCAGAACTTCGTCGCCTCCGACGTGCCGGCGCTGCTCGATCACACCCGCGACTTCATCTACATGGAGGAGGGCGACCTGGCCGTCCTCTCCGCCGCTCGGGTCGACGTGTACGACGCGTCCGGCGATCTGGTGAACCGCCCCGCCCGCCGCATCGACTGGACGCCGATGATGGCGGAGAAGGGCGGCCACAAGCACTTCATGCACAAGGAGATCTGGGAGCAGCCGCGCGCGGTGGCGGACACCATGCGCGGGCGCCTCCTCCTCTCCGAGGGCGACGTGCACTTCGAGGGCTGGACGCTCACCCCCGAGGAGGTGAAGTCCATCCCCCGCATCACCATCCTGGCCTGCGGCACCTCGTGGCACTCGGGCCTGGCCGGGAAGCTGATGATCGAGACGCTGGCCCGCATCCCGGTGGACGTGGAGCTGGCCTCCGAGTACCGCTACCGCGACCCCATCGTGGAGCCGGGGCAGCTGGCCATCGCCGTCTCCCAGTCCGGCGAGACGCTGGACACCCTGTGCGCGCTCAAGGAGGCCAAGGCGCGCGGCGCCCGCACCCTCACCATCTGCAACGTGATGGGCTCCGCCATGACGCGCGAGGCGGGCTTCAGCATCCTCACCAACGCCGGCCCGGAGATCGGCGTCGCCTCCACCAAGGCGTTCACCACCCAGCTCGTCGTCCTCTACCTGCTGGCGGTCAAGCTGGGCCGGATGCGCGAGCACCTCACCGCCCGCGCGGCCCAGGAGCACCTCACCCACCTGACCGAGGTGCCCAAGCTGCTGGAGGACGCGCTCCAGGGCGAGCGCGAGGTGAAGCGGCTGGCCAAGCTCTTCGTGGGCGCGCGCGACTTCCTCTTCCTCGGCCGCGGGACGATGCACGCGGTGGCCCTGGAGGGCGCGCTCAAGCTGAAGGAGATCAGCTACGTCCACGCCGAGGGCTACGCCGGCGGCGAGATGAAGCACGGCCCCATCGCCCTCATCGACGAGGTGATGCCGGTGCTGGTGATGGCCCCCCGCGCGCCGGAGATCACCTACGACAAGATCCTCGGCAACATCGAGGAGGTCCGCGCCCGCGGCGGCAAGGTCATCGCGGTGGTGGACCACGGCGACGACCGCGCCGCGTCGCTGGCCGACCACGTGCTCCGCATCCCGCCCACCCCCGCGCTGCTGGCGCCGCTGGTGGCCACCATCCCGTTGCAGCTGCTGGCCTACCACGTGGCCGATCTCCGCGGGACCGACGTGGATCAGCCGCGCAACCTGGCCAAGAGCGTCACCGTGGAGTGAGGCAGCGCTCGCCCGGCCCGGTGCACGGGATGTGAAACGTCCTGGGCGCAACGAATGGCGAGCGGTCCCACCGCACCCGGACTCCCCGCCCCGAGAAGGGGTTCCTATCCTGGAGTCGGGCCCCGCTCCTGGGCCAGGGACCATGTCTGACGCCGACGACGCTCAGCCACGCCCGCACGAGCCGGTGTACATGCTGGCGGGCTACGCCGAGCCGCTGTGGGATCCGATCATCGCCCTGATGGCGGCGCTGGTCCGGATCTCCAACGAGCCACTCAGCGCCGGCCAGCGCACGCTGGTGGCGGGGATGATGGCGGACGCGGAGGGCATGGCCCGGCGCGCGGAGGTGCTGGTGCTCTCCACGCCCACCTCGCCGCCGCCGCCGGCGCTGGTGCCGGAGCTGGCGAACGAACCCCTCAGCGTCCAGCGCGCCACCGTGCTGGTGGTGGACGACGACCCGGTGTGGCTGGAGTCCGCGCGGGAGCTGCTCAGCCGCTTCCACGACGTCCTCACCGCCGGAGACGGCCAGGAGGCGCTGGAGCTGATGCACAAGCACCACCCGGACGCGGTGGTGACGGACCTCAGCATGCCGCGCGTGGGCGGGCTGGGGCTCCTGGAGGCCGCCCGCGCCACCGAGGAGATGGCCCAGGTGCCCTTCCTGGTGCTCTCCGCCACCTCGGATTCGGAGACCAAGGTGCAGGCGTTCGAGGCGGGCGCGTTCGACTACGTCACCAAGCCCGCCCCTCCGGCCGAGCTGGTGATGCGCCTGCGCAAGGCGCTGGACAACGCCCAGGCGCTGCGGCGCGAGCGGCGGCTGCAGGAGACGGACGACCTCACCGGGCTGCCCAACCGGCGCTCGCTGCGGGCGTTCCTCGCCGCCGCGCTGCGGGAGACGCGCACCGGCCAGCCGCTGGCGGTGGCGATGGTGGACCAGGACGGGTTGAAGCAGATCAACGACCGCTACGGGCACCCGGCCGGCGACCTGGCGATCCGCGCGGTGGCCGGCGCGCTCCAGCGGTGCAAGCGCGGCTCGGACTTCGCGGCGCGGCTGGGCGGCGACGAGTTCGTGGTGGTGATGCCGGGCGCGGACCGGGCGGGCGCGGAGAAGCTCGCCGCGCGCCTGCAGGCGGACCTGGACGACCAGCCGCTGGAGCTGGCGGAGGGGCGGCTGCGGCTGACCGCCTCGTTCGGGTTGGCGGTGGCCGGCGAGGTGGCCTGGACGGAGACGTGGGAGCAACTGGTGGAGCGCGCGGACGAGGCGCTCTACCGCCAGAAGGCGGAGAAGAAGGCGCGCGCCGGGCTGAACCAGATCCCTAGAGCTCGTCCGGCGACAGGAGGACCGGCCGCTCGGGGTGGTGGCGGCGCAGCTCCTCGGTGAGGGTGCGGTCCAGCCACGCCAGCAGCGGGTCGAAGGCGCCCTTGCCGCCCACCGGGAAGCCCAGCGTGGGGGTGGTGATCGTGGGCCCGCCGTCGAGCGCCAGCCGCATCGTGAACGAGTCCGGGATGGGGCGGGTGGCGGGCGGCTCCTGCGGCGCCGGCTGGCCCTTGAGCTGGTCGTACCAGGCGCGGAGCTGGGCGGATTCGGCGGCGGTGAGGATGCGGGGCGGGCACGCCTTCCCGCGCTCGGAGGCGGTGACCGCCTTCAGCTCCGGGTCGAAGGTCAGCCTCTCCTGCTTGCCGACGAAGCCGCCCGACCGCTCGTAGGTGATGGACATCGCGCCCTCCTCGCGTCCTTCAGGACTTCAGCACAGAAGCCCCAGCTCCGTCCCCAGCCACGCCTGCACCTGCTCCCGGCCCACCCACTGCCCGTGGTCCAGCGCGTAGTGGAGCAGGTCGCCGGCCATCTCCCCGGCCGTGGGGTAGCGGGCGGCCAGGTCCGCGGCCAGCGCGCGGCGGAGGATCTGCGCCAGCGGCTTGTCCACGTAGTCGGGGATGGTGACGCGCGCGGCGCGGATCGCCGCCAGCACGTCGTGCACGTTCGCGCCGGGGCCGGCGAACGGGTGGAAGCCCACGGTCAGCTCGTGGAGCATCACCCCCAGGGCGAACAGGTCCGAGGCGGAGGTGAGCGGGTCGCCGCGCGACTGCTCCGGGGAGAGGTACGGCACCTTGCCGACGGTGAGCCCGTCCTGCGGCCCCAGGTTCCTGCGCGTGCTCTTGGCCACGCCGAAGTCGCCCAGCTTCACGTCGCCGGTGGCGGCGAAGAAGACGTTGGAGGGGTTCACGTCGCCGTGGACGAGGTGGAGCGCGTCCCCGGCGCGCGTCTTCGCCTGGTGGAAGTAGGAGAGGCCCTTGAGCACCTCCAGGCAGACGTGCACGCCCATCCAGGTGGGGAAGTCCTTCATGTGCTTGCGGAGCACGTTCATCAGGCCCTGGAGGTCGCCGCCCATGCAGTACTCCATGGCGATGAAGAGGCGGCCGCCGGCCTCGCCCAGCTCCAGGCGGCGGACGAGGTTGGGGTGCGAGAGCATCCCCATCAGGTCCGCCTCGTTCACGAACGCCTCGTGGCTCTGGCCGTCGCGCATGATCTTCAGCGCCACCTGCTGCTCCTCGCCCAGCTCGTTCACCACGTCCGCGAGGAACACCTCCGCCATCCCGCCCACGCCCAGCCGCGAGCGCACCTGGTACTTGCCGTACCGGCGAGAGGGGATCTCGATGGAGGTGGTGGCGGTCTCCACGGGGAGAAGCGGGGTCGCTGGCGAGGGAGAAACGCCATGATACGGCACCCGAGGCTGGCGGCAGGCGCGGTGGTGGGAACCGCGCCATCCGACGACCCCGGTAGGGAATTTCACCCATTGCCGCCTGTGCGCCGCCGGACGACACGCCCGAGGAGCGAGCAGGCACGCGCCGACGAGGGGGGAAGGCGGTATCCTGCCGCGGCCTGGATCCAGTCCCATGAATTGCACCAAGTGCGGACAAGCCCTGACGGGCGGGAGCGCCTTCTGCAGCCGGTGCGGCACGCCCACCGGCATGGGCATGGCCCTGGGCGAGGTGGTGGAGCCCACCCTCATCCCGGTGAAGGGGTCCGAGGTCCTCGACGGGAAGTGGAAGCTGGAGAAGAAGATCGGCGAGGGCGGGATGGGGTCCGTCTACCTGGCGCACGACCTCCAGCTCGACCGCAAGGTGGCGATCAAGATCCTCGCCTCCTCTCTCGCCCACGACGCGGAGCTGGTGGCGCGCTTCGAGCGCGAGGCCCGCTTCACCGCCAGCCTCGAGCACCCCAACATCGTCCCCATCTACGCCGTCGGCCGCTTCAAGGCCCGGCCGTTCATGGTGATGAAGTACCTGGAGGGCCAGCCGCTCTCGGCCATCCTCCGCGCCCAGAACGTGATGCCGCTGGACCAGGTGCTGGCGCTCACCCGCCAGGTCTGCGGCGGCCTGGAGTACATCCACTCCAAGGGCTACGTCCACCGCGACATCAAGGCCGGCAACATCTTCGTCAGCCCGGCCGGGCTGGCCACCATCCTCGACTTCGGCATCCTCCGCCCCAAGCGCAACGCGGAGTCGCTCACCCGCACCGGCATGGTGATGGGCACGCCGCAGTACATGTCGCCGGAGCAGGCGCTGGGCGAGAAGGAGATCGACCACCGCTCCGACCTCTACGCGCTGGCGGTGGTGATCTACGAGTGCCTGGCCGGGGCGCTCCCGTTCGACTCGGACAGCGACCTCTCCATCATCCAGATGCAGGCGCACGCCCCGGCGCCCGACATCTGCCAGCGCGCGGCGTGGATCAGCCGGCCGGTGGGCGACCTGGTGATGCGCGCCCTGGCCAAGCGCGCCCAGGACCGCTACCAGTCCGCCGGCGAGCTGGCCTCCGCGTTCGAGGCAGCGGTGGCGCTCCAGGACATGTTCCAGGAGAGCAGCGCCGCCTCCATCAACCTCCCGGCCACGCTGGAGCCCCTCCCGGCGGCGGCGCTGGGGCAGGCGTTCAAGCCGGACGGCTCGCCGCGGACCACGCCGTCGGCGCGGATGAGCGGGCCGAAGATGGCTCCCACCGCCACCGTGCCGCTGCGGCTGACGCCCGTCTCCGCCCCCGGAGGCAACGTGGTGGTGGCCTCCGACGCCAACTTGCTGGCGCAGATCTCCTCCGCGCCCGCCGCGGTCCCGCCGCCCCAGGCCTCGCCCGCGCAGGACGCGCCCGGTCTGAAGCTGTACCCGCCCAGCCCCAGCACCAACGAGTTCGCCCTGGCGGTGCGCCGCCGCCGCCGGCCGATGGTGGCGGTCGCCGCCGTGCTCGCGGTGCTGGGCGCCGGCGTGGCCTACTTCGCGGTGCGCCCGAGGCTCGCCCCGGCCGCCAGCGGGCCGCCGCCGTCGATGGAGACGCCCGTGGCCTCGGCCCCGTTGCCGCCGCCGCCCGCCATCACGCTGGAGACGGGGACGCCGGACGGCACGCCGACCCAGACGGCGGCCTCCGACCCCACCGCCTCCAACGACCCGGTCGAGCCGGATTCGACGGGAGCCAACCCCGACGAGGCGACCGAGGAGCCGGCGGCGACGACGGCCAATCCGCCGACCACGGGGACGTCCACGACGGGGACCACCGGGACCGAGACGGCGACCGGCCCGAAGACCATTCGCCGCCCGGTGTCGACGGCGCCGCCCGTCACGGCCGGCTTCGGGAAGGTGAACGTGGTCACCACGTTCAAGGGTGGACCCTACTGGGCCAGCATCCAGGTGAACGGAGAGAACAAGGGGACCACCCCGGTGCTGCTCGAGCTCCCCGTCGGGAAGCACCAGATCAAGGTCCAGCGTCCAGGTTTCAGGACGATCGAAAAGCAGATAAAGGTTGCGTCGGGCCGGTCGGCTGTGGTGCGAATCGAACTGATTCCATGACGCAGGCGCTCCTTCTCTCCGCCCTCCTCGCCTTTTCCGCCACGCCCAGAAAGCCTTCCGGCCGGCTCACCGCCGCCCAGGCGGAGTTCAGCCGGGGGGACTTCGCCGCGGCGCTGCGGGATCTCGACGCCGCCGTCTCCGAGACGGGCGACGACCCCACCCTCTCCAAGATCCACCTCCTGCGCGGCCAGTGCTACGGCGCCCAGCGAGACCTGGTGAAGGCGGAGGAGGCCTTCGAGAAGGCCCTGGAGAGCGACCCGGAGGCGAAGCTGGACCCGCAGCGGGTGGATCCCTCGCTGGTGTCGCTGCTGGAGGGGCTGCGGGACCGGATGCAGGGCGAGCTGGAGGTCCGCACCGATCGCCCTGCGAAGGTGCACCTGGACGGCAAGCCCATCGGCCTGTCGCCGGTGAAGGCGTCCGTGGCCATCGGCCGGCACAAGCTGGAGGCGCACACCGGCGACGGGAAGTACTCCGCGTCCAGCTCGGTGGTGATCGCCGCGCACAAGACCACCACCGTGGAGGTGGAGCTGGCGGAGAACCGGCGCGAGGAGGACACCCCGCCGGGCGGCCCGGGCGGGCGAGGCGGCGATGGGGGGCGGGACGGGAGCGGCGAGCCGCGCGGCGCCGGCTCCTCCTTCAGCATCTACGGCGGGCGCCCGCTGGCGGACCTGCGCCTGGGCGTCAACCCGCTGGACATCGTCAACGTCCCGCACGCCGAGGTCGGCTTCGGGGCGGAGTGGCCGTACATCCGCGCCAGCGTCCACCTGCAGTTCCTGCCCGGGTTCGGCATCGTCCCCCGCGGCGGCCTCTGGGTGCCCGTGGTGGACCAGGTCCGCGCCTTCGTGGAGCTGGAGCTGCCCGTCTACTTCCCGCAGGGGACCACGGCGCTGGCGCTGGGGCTGGGCGGCTGCGGCGGCGCCGAGTTCTTCTTCATCAAGTGGCTTTCGGCCTTCGCGGAGATCGGCGCCCGGAACTTCTTCCTCCCCGGGCCCGAGGTGCAGGTCACCATCCAGGCCGGGATGCGGATGCGGCTGCCGTAGCGCGCGTTCGCTACTCGCCGTCCCCGTCGCGGTCCTTGTTCAGCTCCAGCAGGAGGTCGAGGTCCTTGGCCCCCTCCATGGCCTGGAGCAGGTCCAGGTTCTCGATCACCTCGCGGTCCTCGTCGGAGGTGGTCGGAGCGGTGGTCTGGGATTGAGGGGCGGCGCGGCCCCCGTCCGGAGCGGCGCGGTGGTCCGGCGGCCCCGCGAGCGCGGAGGCCGGCCACAGCACGCACAGGAGCGCCCCGGTCACCAGGGCGCGGGTCACCGGCGCAGCCTCTCGCGGAGGCGCTCGCGCAGCTCCTGGCGGCGCTCGGGGGAGAGCTCGCGCCAGCGGCGCATGTTCTCCAGCATCTGGCGCCGGCGCTCCGGGTTGGCGCGGAGGAAGCGGCGCATGGCGCGGCGCAGCTCCAGCCGGCGGCTCTCGTCCATCTGCCGGAACTCGGCGAAGCGCTGCCGCAGCATGGCGCGCTCCTCGGGGGAGAGGCTCTGGAAGAGGCGGAGGTTCTCCTGCACCCGCGCCCGCTCCTCCGGCGGCAGCGCCCGCCACCGCTGGAGGTTCTGGCGCACCTGCTCCCGCTGCTCGGGCGGCATCGCCTTCAGCTCGCGCAGCCGTTCGCGCAGCGCCTGCTTCTCCGCCTCCGGGAGCCGGTTGAACCGCTCCGCCGCCGACTCCTGCGGTGGCGTCCCGCCCACGTCCTGCGCGCGGGCGGCGAGCGGCGCCAGGAGCACCGCCACCGCCGCCGCCGCCGCCATCCTCCGCGTCATGGCTGGCCCTCCAGCTCGTCCAGGTGCTCGACCACTTCCAGGTCCTCCGGCGACTCCAGCCCCACCACGTCCAGGTCCTCGACCAGGTCCAGGTTCTTGGCCAGCTCGTACTCGGTGGCGTCCGCCACCATCAGCGGCGCGTCGGCGGCCGGCCCTTCGCCCTTTCGGGAGAGCTGGACCACCGCCACCCCCACGGCCAGGAGCGCGGCGGCGGAGAGCGCGGGGACCAGCAGCGAGGGGCGGAGGAGGCCGCGGAGGCGGTCCAGCAGCGACGGCGGCTCCTCGGAGATGCGGGTGAGCACCGCGCGGCGCAGCGCGGGCGAGGGCGCGAACGCCGGCATCGCCTCCAGCGCGCTCACCGTCCGGCGCAGCAGCGCCAGGGTCGAGGCGCAGGACTGGCAGGTGGGCAGGTGGGCTTCCAGTCGATGGGCCTCGAGGGACGGCAGCTCCCGGTCGACGTAGGCGGTGAGGTCTTCTTCGAACGTGCAGCTCATGCCTGACTCCTGGCGGGAACCGCGCCCGCCTCCAGACTCGAAAGCTTCCGCGCCACCGCCATGGTGGCCCGGTGGATGAGGCTCTTCACCGCGGCCTCGCTGGCGGCGAGCGCGTCGGCGATCTCCCGGTATGCCATCCCCTCGAAGCGGCACATGGTGAAGGCGGCGCGCTCGCGCTCGGTCATCTGCGTCATCGCCTCGCCCACCGCCTTCTCCAGCTCCTTGCCGTGGAGCGCCTCGTCCGGGGAGCTGCCCTGAGGCTCGGGGAGCTCCTTGCCGGTGGCCTCCGCCTCGGCCTCGTGGGTCGTGTGCTTCACCCGGTACTCCCCGCGGCGCACCTCGTTGAGGCAGTGGTTGGCCGCCACCTTGAAGAGGAAGGTCTTGAACTTCGCGCTCGGCTTGTAGGCGCGGGCGTTGCGGTAGACCTTCACGAAGATGTCCTGGGCCAGCTCTTCGGCCCGGGCGCTGTCCCCCACGAAGCGGTAGGCGAACCGCGCCACGCTCTGGGCGTGCCGGTCGAACAGGGCGGCGAAGGCCGCCTGGTCGCCGGAGGCCACCTGGAGCATGAGCTCGGCGTCCGGATCCGCTTCCACGAGTGGAAAAACCCCTTCCGAGACGGAAAGTTGCGGGCGCTGACACTGGCCGGGAGCAATGCGCAAGCGCAGCGGTTCCGGGCGGTTACAATGGAGCGTGCCCGAATCCGCCATGGCCGTCACCTCCTCAGCGCCTGACCGGCTGGCTCCCGTGGAGCCGGAGCGCGGGTTCACCCCGCCCCTGGAGCGGCTGCCCGTGTTGCTCCAGCGGGCCGACGCGGCGGCGGCCGGGGATGCGCGGCGGGCGGCCACGGCGGAGCTGAACGCGGTGCTGGGGCAGATGGCGAGGTACCCGTCCCGGCCGGCGGCGGACCTGCTGCTGCGGTGGCTGGACCAGGGGGCGTTGAAGGATTTGCAGGACGCGGAGGGGTTGACGGCGCGGGCGGCGGCGGCGGCGGCGGTGCTGTCGATGGGGTATCCGTACGCGCTGGAGATCTCGCCGGATGATCTCGATCACCTGCGGGCGCGGAGCGCGGCGGTGCGGGGGCCGGGTGGGGCGGTGGGGGCGTTGATGATGATGGTGGTGACGTCGCTGATCGCGGTGGTGCAGCTGGCGACGGAGCCGGGCGTGCAGGGGGTGGGGAACGCGGTGGGGTTGCTGGTGGCGATGATGGCGTCGGTGGTGGTGATGCTCTCCAGCGGGCGGAGGCGGCGGTGGGCGGCGATCGCGCTGCTGGTGTCGGGGCTGGTGGCGATGTCGCTGGCGCTGGGGGGGACGACGGCGCTGCTCGCGCCCGCGCTGGGGGCGATGGCGGCGTTCGCGATGGGGTGGCCGCGGCCGAAGGGCTGAGCGGAGGCGCCGGGCTAGACACCATCCGCCGCGCGCTGGCGCGCCCAGTACCACCCGAACGGCCCACCCGAGCGCTTGGAGATCGCCTCCGCGCTCGCCGCCCACCCCTTCACCGCGTCCCGGTGCTCGGCCCAGGCACTCGACGCATCCCGCGACTCCAGCGCCTGACGCTCCCCCTCGATGGACCCGCGCACCGCTTCGTAGGCGTGGAGCGCGGCGCGGTGGAGCCGCTCGTGGCGCCAGAAGAGGCTCTCCCCGTCCGAGCCGCGCCCCGGCGCCGGACCGGTATCGACCGCCGCTCCACCCAGCGGCACCGGCTTGAACACGGACAGACAGGGCGACGACGTCCCCGTCATCCAGTGCCTCGCCCCCTCCGCCCCCAGCCGGCTCACCATCGATCCCGTGGTCTGCCCACCACTCCGCGTCGGCTGCCACGACGCGTGCGCGCAGGGCATCTCCATCACCCACCGCCCCCTCGGCGACTGCCCCGCGTGGTCCCGGAGCGCCGCGAACATCACCGACCGATCCACCGGCCGCGCCTCCAGGATGCCTCGCGTGCACGCGCGCCGCTGCTCCCCGCCCGTGAGCGACCGGTACAGCGCGCTCCCGAAGCACGCCGCGAAGTCGAATTCCCGCCCCTGCTTCAGCCACCCGCGCCGGCGCGCCTCATCCGCCGCTCCTGGATGCACGCGATCCGCCCGAGCGCCGACGGTCAGCACGTTGGAGATGGTACGCACGCCGCGCACGCGCTCCGCCGCCCAGAAGGGCCCCGCCGTCTCCAGCACCCACGCGCCCGACGCGTCCGCGATGAGGAACGAGTTGTGGTACCGGAAGCTCCGATTCCGGTACCCCGCCACGCCGCCCTGCCCGTGGCGCCCCAGCAGCTCGACGATCAGCTCCAGCGCCTCGTCCGCGCTGTTCGCCCGCTCCAGCGCCAGCCGCTGCAGGTCCATGCCCAGCAGCCCTGTCCGCGCCACCTCCACCTTCGTGAATACCGCCTCGTTCCCGATCGCCACCCCGCGCGCGTTGGCGCCCATCTCGCAGCCCCACATCCAGAACGGCCGCGAGAGCACCACCTCGTGCGTGCGCTCGACCTGCGGCACCTCCACGTGCGTGCAGCGCACGCGCGGCGACGCGTGGCGCGCCTCGGGAAGGTGCTCCACCACCTGGGCCTCGCCCGGCTCCCGGTCGCTGTTCTTCCCGAACCACACCGCCCCGTCCGCGGTCGCGGGCGGGGTGGCCACGATGGTGTCGCACATTGTGGGAGCACCCGCACGCCGAGTTGATCGATAATAGAATCAATCCCCCACCACCGAGAACCCCAACTCGGAGGATTCCCCATGATGATCAACGACGGAGGAGGCGGCGGCTCGCGTCCAGCCCTGCCCAGGCCCGCGACGTCCACCCCGACGACGAGGCCCGCCACCACCACCTCATCGTCGTCCGGATCCACGGGCGGCGGGAGCACCGGCGGGCGCCACGTCGACCACTTCGAGCCCCCGCGGACCTCGACCCCGGTCGTGACCGTGACGCCCACGCCTGCGGTCACCAGCCACCCGACGACGGCGCCCTCCGGGCCGCCGGCGGGCATCCCGTCGGACGCGTGGCATTCCCTCCCGCCCTCGGTGCAGCAGCAGATCCACGCGCACCCGACGCTGCCCGCGGCGGCGACGCCGCCGGTGACGCACCCGTCCACCAGCCCCTCGTCCACTCCGGCCGCGCACTCCACGACCTCCGCGCCGCCGGCCGGCATGCCGTCGGACGCGTGGAACGCGCTCCCGCCCTCGGTGCAGCAGCAGATCCAGCCGCACCCGTACATGCCGCCGCAGCCGCCGACGGTGCAGCTGAACACGCCGCCGACGACGCAGTACATGACGACGCACCGGCCACCCGACCTGGACATCCTGCCGAGCGAGTGGCGCGACATGTCTCCCGAGGAGCGGATCGCCGCCTGGACGCCCCCGAAGAACCCGGACCTCCTCACGCTCCCGCCCAACAACCAGCAGCAGGCCCACCCGCCGCCCGGGAGCGGCCTCTCCCTCCACGAGTGGCACGACATGACCCCGGAGGAGCGCGCCAAGGAGTGGAACGGCACCCCGCATGTCGAGGTCCCCACGCTTCCGTCCCCCGCCGCCCAGCAGGCGGGGAGGCCGCCAGACAGCAACGTCAACATCCGCGAGTGGCAGGAGATGACGCCAGCGGAGCGCACCAAGGCGTGGTCGAGCTACGTGGCGAGCAACACCGTGTTCGTCGCCAACCCGAAGCTGCGCGATTTCTTGTCCGATCCGGCCAACAAGGACATCCACACCGTCCAGGACCTGATCGAGCTGGCGCGCGACTCCAAGGAACCCAACGGCTACAACAACACCATCGAGCAGGCGGGCCTGGACCCCGACATGGTCCAGCTGTTCCGCACCGCCAACCTCTCCGACGTCGCCGTGGTGCGTCCGCCGCCCCAGGGGACGCTGCCGGGCGACATCGCCCAGGCCAACGTCTTCCACCTGGTGGAGTACAACACCACCAAGTACGGCACGCCGTACAACACGTCGTTCCCAGGGACGGG
Source organism: Myxococcaceae bacterium (assembly GCA_035637895.1). GTDB lineage: Bacteria > Myxococcota > Myxococcia > Myxococcales > Myxococcaceae > DASRBA01. The sequence goes on along the minus strand of DASRBA010000320.1, from coordinate 3,894 downwards.
CAAAGGGTCCAACAACTGCGGCCCGGCGAGCCTGGCGATCGCGCTGCGGATCGCCGGCCAGATGCCGGCCGGCCTCAACGCCGAGCAGCAGATCGACTACGCCCGCCACCTCATCGACAACAAGGACAACGGGCACGTGACCGTCGCGGGGACGGACATCCCCATCTACGACAACGACAAGGAGCGGCTCGGCTACGGGAGCATCGCGGGCGCGGCGCCGCAGGCCAACTACCCCATGACGTACACCAACGGGTGGGCGGCGCTGGACAATTCGCTCGCCAACGGCCACCCCGCCGTCGCCGCCGGCATCATCACCAACGCCTGGACGTCCCAGTTCCCGGACCGGGGAACCTACGGCAGCTTCGACTCCAGCGAGGGCCCCCCCGGCCACTTCGTCGCCGTCGTGGGGAAGACGCCCGACGGCAAGTACATCGTCTCCGACCCCATGTGGACCGGGGGCGCCGTCACCATGACCCGGGACGAGCTCCGGCACTTCTTCAAGGACAGCTACCCGCTCATCACCACCGTCGGCCAGTGAGCCCCTGACCCGTTGAATGTCAGACCCCTGGACTACCTTCCGCAGCCGTTATACTAAACGGCGGTTCAGTGCTGCGGACGCGACGGACGAGGGGATCGACAGATGGCGAATGAGGAGAAGGAGAAGGCGATCGAGCTGGCGATGAGCGCGGTGGAGCGGCAGTTCGGGAAGGGCTCCATCATGCGGCTCGGCAACGAGGAGCCGCTGATCCGCGACATACAGGTGATCCCCACGGGTTCCATCTCCCTGGACATCGCGCTCGGGGTGGGCGGCGTCCCGCGCGGCCGCATCGTGGAGATCTACGGCCCGGAGTCCTCCGGCAAGACCACCCTGTGCCTCCACATCGTGGCGGAGGCGCAGAAGAAGGGCGGCATCTGCGGCTACATCGACGCGGAGCACGCGCTGGACGTGGGGTACTCGCGCAAGCTGGGCGTGCGCACGGATGACCTGCTCCTCTCGCAGCCGGACACCGGCGAGCAGGGCCTGGAGATCGCCGAGATGCTGGTCCGCTCCGGCGCCATCGACGTGCTGGTGATCGACTCGGTGGCCGCCCTCGTCCCCAAGGCGGAGCTGGAGGGCGAGATGGGGGACGTGCACATGGGCGTGCAGGCTCGGCTGATGAGCCAGGCGCTGCGCAAGCTCACCGGCACCATCGCCAAGAGCCAGACCTGCGTCATCTTCATCAACCAGATCCGCATGAAGATCGGCGTGATGTTCGGCAATCCGGAGACCACCACCGGCGGCAACGCGCTCAAGTTCTACGCCTCGCAGCGGCTGGACATCCGCCGCATCGGCGCGATCAAGAACGGCGAGCAGGTGGTCGGCAGCCGGACCCGCGTGAAGGTGGTGAAGAACAAGGTCGCCCCTCCCTTCAAGGAGGTGGAGTTCGACATCATGTACGGCACCGGCATCTCCAAGGAGGGCGACCTCATCGACCTCGCCTCCCTGGAGGGCATCATCGAGAAGAGCGGCGCCTGGTACTCCTTCAAGGGCGAACGCATCGGCCAGGGGCGGGAGAACGCCAAGGACTACCTGAAGGACCACCCGGAGGTGTTGGCCGAGGTGGAGACCAAGGTGCTGGAGAAGTTCGGGGTGGCGAAGCCGCCCGCCCCGCCGCCCGCGGAGGAGGCGCCGGAGGAGAAGCGCGCGCGCGTCAAGGCCGTCAAATAGCCGCCGGAGACCTGGCGCGCCGGATGCTCCAAGGAGGGATGCGCCCGCGGAAAAGGTGCATCTCCTGCGGGCGCGGAGGATGGGCTCATGACCGGCGAGGCTTCGTGGTTGACCCTGGTGCTGCCGCTGGCGCCGTTCTTCGTGGTCCTTGGGGGGTACTGGCTGTTCACCGCCAGGTCGCTCCACCACGCCCACCACTGAGGGGGCGGCGGCAATCCGTGCGGGCTTCGACCGTCTGAGACATCAGACGCCCGGAGGACCCATCACCGCGAAGGCTGGGCCGCTCGGTCCCGGACCATCCGGGCGTGGCCCAGGAGCCGCGTGGTATGTTTCCGGAAGTCCCCCACCTCGCTGACCGGCGGTTCCACGTCCTTCCGCATGCTCTCCCCGCCCCCGCGCACCCCGCGGGATACGCTTCCGCGCGTGGCGGACCCTTGGTGGGCGAGCGAGCTGTTGCGGCGCCGGGCGGAGCTGGCGGCGTTCCTCGAGGCGCGGGCCGGGCTGGGGCCCATCACCGCGCGCGAGGTGGTGGACGCGCTGGCGGCCGAGCTGGCGGAGCGCTTCCAGGAGCCCGGGCGCCGCTACCCGGCCGCCTGGTTCGGCCAGGAAACCCCGGAGCCGAAGATGGTGTCCGCGTACGCGAAGCTGCTCAAGACCATCGCCCTGCGGCGGAGCTATGACCACCTCCGCGCCGAGTACCGGCAGCGCCGCCTCCGCCCGGCGCTGACTGAACATCTCAGGGACGAGGGGCGTCCTCCGTCCATGGAACGGACGGTGGACGCCCGGCGGTTCTTGAGCGTCCTCACGTCGGAGCTGGAGAAGCTGACCGTGGCCGAGCGAGAGCTGCTCTTGATGGGTGACCGACTCCAGCCGGCGTCCGGCAGCGAGCGGATCCGCCTGTTCCGGCTGCGTCGCCGCCTCGCGTCAGCGGTGAAGCGGGAGCTGCTCAAGTGATGGAGCCCCTCCTCCAGCTGGTCCACGTGTCGGACCTCCACTTCCGGCAGCGCCACGGGCCGTCGCCGGTGGGCGCGCGGTCGGTGGGCCAGCGCACGCCCTCGCGAGACTCGGTGTTCCAGGGGATGGAGGGCCACGACCCGCAGGCGCTGGGGCCGCTCGTCCGCTCCATCCGCGACCGGGTCGGCCCGTCGCGGAGCGCCTTCCGGCACGGCACCTTCCTGGTGGTGACCGGCGACCTGGCCACCCTGGGCGACGCCGGCTCCGCCGAGTCCGCCGAGCGGCTGGTGGCGGACATCGCCGCGCAGGCGGGCCTCCCCGCGCCGCTGGTGGTGTACGGCAACCACGACGTCTGGCCGGGCTCGCTGCCGCTGTTCGCGGGCGCCGACGCCGACCTGGACGCCCGGCGGAGCGCGCTGCGCGCCAAGCCGCTCCACGCCGCGGACCGCCCCGCGCGCGCGCTGCAGGCCGGCCCCTTCTCCCTCTGGTACCTGGACACCGTCCGCCACGGGCGGTTCGAGAACACGCTGGCGCTGGGGCACATCGGCGCGGACCGCTACTGGGAGAAGGACCGGCAGCTGCGGCCGCAGCTGGACGCGCTGGCCGCCGCCGCCACGCAGTCCGAGCTGCGCATCGCGCTCACCCACCACCCCGTCCTCCAGCCGTCGCGGTGGCGGCCCTGGAAGGGGCTGCGGAACTGGGCGGAGATGGAGCGGGGCCTCTCGGCGGCGGACCCGGCGGGGGGCCGGCACCGGCTGGTGCGGGTCGTGCTGTCCGGCCACACGCACGCGCTCTACCCACCGCTGGGCCGGCTGCGGGCGGACATCGCCACGCGCAACGCCCGCCAGGTGCACGCGCAGCTCGTCGTCGGGACGGCGACGCAGCTCCGCCACGGCGATCACCAGGGGACGGTGGAGGCGGACCTCGAACAGCACCACTGCTGGCAGCTGCTGCGCTTCTTCGAGGAGCCGGAGGGGCGGCTGGTGCTGGAGCGCATCGTCTTCGTGCGCTCGGGGAGCGTGGTGCCGCTCTACGCGCCCGCGACCATCGGAGCGGACCCGCGGCGGACCGCCGAGCGCGCCTACTTGTGAGGCCGGGCGAGCAGCTCGCCGCCGTGCGAGGCCAGCTCGACGTGACCGGGCAGCGCCAAAGAGCCGTCGCGGGCGATCACCGCCACGACCCGGGCGTGGAACGCCTTGCGCAAGGCCTCCAGGCTGTCCGGCTTCACGGCG
>DASRBA010000319.1:0-12814 GCA_035637895.1 Myxococcaceae bacterium | reverse complement strand
TGCGAGATCCCGCTGGACGACGTGAAGGTGTCCCGGCGCCACGCGCGGATCGCGCTGGCGGACGGCAAGGCCGTGATCTCCGACCTCGGGTCGCGCAACGGCACCCAGGTCAACGGGGAGAAGATCTCCGCCGAGGTGACGCTGGCCCCCGGGGATCAGGTGCAGGTGGGGGACACCAACGCGCTGTTCGACCCGCCGACCAAGGCGGTGTTCACCGAGCGCGAGGTGCAGAACGTCAGCCGCGTGCTGATCGACCACCTGTTGCCCAAGGCGGGGACGGAGGCCGCGCTCTACCAGCTGTCGGTGGCGCTGCTGTCGGCGCCCAGCGAGGCGCGGGTGCTGGAGTGCGTGACGGAGGAGATCGCCCGCGACCTGCAGGCGGACAAGGGCGCGGCGCTGATCTCCCAGACCGAGGGGTTGCTCACCGCGTCCGTGTTCGGCACCCGGACCGCGGAGGTCCCGCGCGCGCTGGCGCAGGCGGCGCTCAACTCGCGCGAGGTGGGGATGGGGTCGGGCGTGCTGTGCGTGCCGATGATCGCCTCCGGCGGCGCGGTGGTGGGGCTGATCTACGCCGAGCGGGAGAAGGCGTTCGAGGAGACCGAGCGCGCGCTGACCGTGGCCCTGGGCCGCATCGCCGGGGAGGCGCTCAAGTCGGTGCGCGGGCGGTCCGGCGGCCGGCCTTCGGGCGGCGTGCTGGTGGGCGCGTCCAAGACCTTCCGCAAGGCGGTGGAGGACGCCCGGCGCGCCTCCGCGGCCGAGGGGTCGGTGGTGGTCATCGGCGAGATGGGGACCGGCAAGACGGCGCTGGCGGAGACCATCCACGGGCTGTCGCCCCGGTCGCTGGCGCCGTGGATCGTCGTCGACTGCCGCCAGGCCAACGTGGAGGAGGAGCTGTTCGGCCGGCAGTCCGCGCCGGTGGGGACGCCGCTGCCGCCCAACTCGGCGCTGGTGCGCGCCAACGGCGGCACGCTGTTGCTCAAGCACGTGGACTCGCTGGCGCGCTCCTCGGCGGAGCGGCTGGGGCGGTGGATCAGCAAGAACGCCTCCGGCCAGCAGACGGACGAGGAGCCGCTGGTGATCCGGTTCCTGGCCACGTCGACCCAGGCGCTCACCGGGCTGGCGCAGAAGGGCCAGTTCGACCCGGAGCTGGCGCGCATCCTCTCCGCCACGGAGATCGAGATCGCGCCGCTGCGGACCCGCTCCGCGGACGTGGGTCCGCTGTTCGACCACTTCGCCCAGGCGGGGGCCAAGGCCGGGCACGTGGCGCCTCCCACGCTCACGCCCGAGAGCCGGCGGCTGATGGCCAGCTACGCGTGGCCGCGCAACGTCCGCGAGGTGAAGCTGGTGGCGGAGCACCTGGCGCTGCTCTACCCGGGGGCGGAGATCCCGGCCACCAAGCTCCCGCCGGAGATCCAGCAGGGGTCGGTGGAGAAGGTCCGCAGCCTGGACGAGATGATCGCCACCCTGGAGCGGGAGGCCATCTCCGAGGCGCTGCGCGAGGCCCGCGGGAAGAAGATCCGCGCCGCCGCCATCCTCGGGATCAGCCGGCCCACGCTGGACAAGAAGATCGAGGACTACGGGCTGGTCGTGCAGAAGGTCCGCGGCCAGCGCCCCCCGTCCTCCCAGGCCGGTTCGGCGGATTAGAATCGAGCGGTGCGGCTCTTCTACGGCGAAGAGGTGCAGCGGGCGCTGGATCGCCGCGCGCCGCTGGTGGCGCTGGAGACCTCCGTGGTCGCCCAGGGCTTGCCGCCGCCCCACAACCTCCACGCGGCCCGCGCCTGCGAGGAGGCGGTGCGGCGGGCGGGCGCGGTGCCCGCGGCGCTGGCGGTGATCGACGGCCAGGTGAAGGTCGGCCTCTCCGCGCCGGAGCTGGAGCGGCTGGCGGCGGGAGGGGAGCGGGTGATGAAGATCGGCTCGCGCGACCTGGCGCCGGCGCTCGCCGGGCTGCGGACGGGCGGGACCACCGTCTCCGCGTCGATGGAGATCGCCGCCCGCGCGGGCATCCGGGTGTTCGCCACGGGAGGCATCGGCGGGGTGCACCGAGGGGTGGCGGAGACGCTGGACGTGTCGCAGGACCTGCTGGCGTTGTCGAAGTTCCCGGTGGCGGTGGTGTGCGCCGGGGCCAAGTCGGTGCTGGACCTCCCCAAGACGCTGGAGGCGCTGGAGGCGCTCTCCGTCCCGGTGGTGGGCGTGGGTACGCACGACTTCCCGTCCTTCTTCTGCCGCACCTCCGGCCTGGCGCTGGAGCAGCGGGTGGAGGGGCCGGAGGACGCCGCGCGGCTGCTGTCGATCCGCTTCGGTGAGCTGCAGCAGGGTGGGGTGGTGCTGGCGCTGCCGCCGCCCGCGGACACCGCGCTGCCGTCCTTGGAGTTGGAGAAGCACATGCACGCCGCGCTGGCGGAGGCGGACGCTCGGGACGTGCGCGGCAAGGCGCTCACCCCGTTCCTGCTCTCGGAGCTGAGTAGGCGGTCCGGCGGCCGGACGCTGAAGGCCAACCTGGCGCTCCTGGAGCACAACGCCGCGTTCGCCGGCCAGCTGGCCGTGGCCTGCGCCGCCCTGTCCGGGTGACGGTAGGCTTCCTCCCCGACATGAGATGGTCAGCAGTCGTGGTGGTGCTGGCGCTCGCGTGCGCGACGCGCGTGACCGTGACCGGCGGCAAGGTGGAGCTGGACGAAGCGCGCGTGGAGGTCGACCCCTTCGAGGTGGACCAGCGCGCGGCGACCGCCGAGGAGTATGCGCGCTGCGCGGCGGCGCACGCCTGCCAGCCCATCGCCACCGACGATCCGCTCTGCGCCGTGCGCGACCCGGAGGAGCCGGCGAAGTGCCTGCGCTGGACGGACGCGGCCGCCTATTGCGCCTGGCGCTCCGCCCGCCTCCCCACGGACGCCGAACGGTCGCTCCTGGACCGCAGCGCCAAAGGAGAGCCGCACGCCCAGCTGATGTGCCGCGAGCCCGGCCGCGACAACCCCTTCGGCCTGTGCGACCTGGGCGGCCCGGTCGAGACCTGGACCACCAACGCCGCCTTCGACGGCCCCTCCGAGCGCGCCTCCAGCACCCCCGAGGACCGGACGCCCACCCTGGGCGCGCGTTGCGTGCACTCCGCCGCCCTCCCCAGGCCCACCGGCGTTCCCCGGAAGCTGCAGACCGGGGTGCGGATCATCCAGGTGAAGCCGCCGAACTGAGCCCGGAGGTCCGGTCGGCGACTGCCGGCCGCCATTGGCGTCCCCCGCCTCGGGGAGCTAGGCGCGCGCCGCCTGCTGGAGCGCGGCCCAGACCTGCTCCACGTGCTCGCGACGGGTACCCTCGGCGCCGATGGAGACGCGGATCATCTGCTGGCCCTTGAGGACGGCGGGCGTGACGTACGCGACGCCGGACGCGTTCACCCGCTGGGCGATGCTCTGGTTGTGCACATCCACGGCGGTGCCGTCGCGCCCGGGCAGGAGGTGCCTCACGCAGACGGTCTGCAGCTGCACCGGCGCCACCCGCTCCCAGTCCTTGGTCGCGTCCACCTGCGCCTTCAGCCACTGCGCGTGCTCCAGGTCGCGGCGGATCCGCGCCTGCAACCCCTTCACGCCCTGCTCGTGGATGAGGAACCACAGCTTGAGCGCGCGGAACCGGCGCCCGAGCTGGATCCCCCAGTCCCGGAAGTTCTTCACCTCGCCCTCGTGGGCGGTGCGCAGGTAGCTGGGGTTGGTGGACATCACCCGCACCAGGTGCTGCGGATCGCGCACGTAATAGGTGGAGCACTCCATCCCGGTGCCCAGCCACTTGTGCGGGTTGAACACCAGCGAGTCCGCCGCCTCCACGCCCTGCCACAGCGCCCGGCACTCGGGGACGATCATCGCGCTGCCGGCCATGGCGGCGTCCACGTGGAGCCAGGCGCCGGCCTTCTTCGCCACCTCGGCGATGCGGGCGATGGGGTCCATGGCCGTGGTCGCGGTGCTCCCGCACGTCGCCACCACCGCGCACGGCTTCAGCCCGTGGGCGGCGTCGTCCTGGACCGCCGCGGCCAGCGCGTCGACCCTCATCGCGTGGTCGGCGTCCGTCTCGATGGCGCGCACGCACGCGCGCCCGAAGCCGGCCAACAGCGCCGCCTTCTCCACCGAGCTGTGCGCCTGGTCCGACGCGTAGACCGCCAGCGGCGTCTTCACCTCCTGCAGGCCGCCGCGCGTCTGGCCGTAGTCGGTGCTGCGCTCGCGCGCGCACAGCAGCGCCACCAGGGTCGCGGTGGAGGCGGTGTCCTGGATGACGCCGGTGAACGCGTCCGGCAGGCCCACCATCTGGCGCAGCCAGTCCAGCACCACCTCCTCCAGCTCGGTGGCGGCGGGGCTGGTCTGCCAGCTCATGCCCTGCGGGCCCAGCCCGGCCGCGGTCAGGTCCGCCAGCACGCCCGCCAGCGTCGCGTTCCCGGGGAAGTAGGCGAAGAAGCGGGGGTGGTTCCAGTGGGTGATGCCGGGGAGCACGTCCCGCTCCAGCGGCGCCAGGAGCTGCTCCAGCGGCGCGCCCTCCTGGGGCGGCTCCTTGGAGAAGCGGGCGCGGATCTCGCCGGGTTTCACCTGGCTCATCACCGGCAAGGTCTCCATCCGGGACCGGTAGTCGGCGATCCAGTCGATGAGCGCGTGGCCAGCGCGTCGGAACTCGTCAGGGGTCACGAGACCCTCCCCGAAGGCGAAGCAATACCACGAGTGCTTTGCTCCGGCGGTCCCTTCTGCTTGAACGGGCGGATGACCGACACCACCCGGGCCGCGCTGGTCGCCGCCGCCGCGCTCGCCTTCGCCGCCGGATGCCAGACCGCCGCCCCCAGGCCGGACCCCGCCGAGCGCGACCGCGAGGAGGCCCCGGCCCCCGCGGCCCCCGCGTTCGAATGGCCCAAACCGGAGGGCTGGAAGACGGAGACCATCCCGTTCCCGCTCGACTTCGCGCCGGAGATCAAGCTCCAGGGGGTCGAGGAGCTGCGGTTCGCGCCGGGGATGTTCAAGCCGGAGGCGCCCGGCTACTGGTCCTACGCCTTCGCGTGGTGGCTGGACGGGGAGCCGGCGCTCGGCCAGGCGGAGCTGGAGCGGTCGTTGCTCTCGTACTTCCAGGGCCTGATCACCGAGGTCTCGAAGGAGAAGGGCCGGAAGATCGACCCCGGCCACTTCCGCGTGGCGGTGCGCCCCTCGTCCGGCGCGCCCGCCAAGGAGGGCCACACCGTCCAGGCCTTCGCCGGCACCGCGGAGCTGTACGACGCCTTCGCCACCGGCAAGCCGCTGTCGCTCAACCTGGAGGTCTGGGTCTGGGACTGCCCGGTGGCCGGCAAGCGGGTGGCGCTGGTGCTGGCCTCGCCGCGCCCGACGTCGGAGCCCATCTGGAAGGACCTCGCCCAGCGCCGGGACGAGCTCCTCTGCCACAAGTACTAGGAGAAGAAGGTCAGAAGCTGACGCCCGCCTCGAGCGGCTTGGGCAGCGCCAGCGCCAGGTCCACCGAGCCCGCCGGCGCCTTCGGCTCGTACAGCGCGTGGTAGCTGATCAGGTCCGCCACCACCTGCCGCACGTACCCGCGCGTCTCGCGGTAGGCCATGGTCTCCACGAACAGGTCCAGCGGGAGGTCGCCCTTCTCCTTCGCCCACTGCAGGACCGGGCGGGGGCCGGCGTTGTAGGCGGCCGCCACCAGCACCGGGTGCTGGAAGCGCTTCTGGAGCGCGGCCAGGTACCAGGCGGCGAGCTGGATGTTCAGCTCCGGCAGGTACAGCTCGTCCGCGTCCGGGGCGCGCATGGACAGCTCGCGGGCGATCTGGGTGGCGGTGGGCGGGACGATCTGCATCAGCCCGCGCGCGTTGGCGCCGCTCGCCTCGCCGGGCTTGAACGCGCTCTCCCGCCGCATCACCGCCCACAGCAGGTACGGGTCCGTCCCGCGGGCCTTGGCCTGCGCCACCACCCACGGCTCGAAGGCGCGCGGGTAGAAGAGGGCCAGCGCCTCCGGCTTGCGGTCCGTGAAGGCGGGGCCCCACAGCCAGCGGTTGGCCACCGCGTACGCCACGCCGTAGTAGCCCAGGCCCTGCAGCGCGACGCCCATCTCCATCGCGCGGTCCGAGCCGCGGACGGCCCGCGCCTGGGACTCCGCCTCGGCCTCCGCGTCCTGGACCAGGCCCGCCTTCTGCAGCGCCCGCACCACCTCCAGACCCGGAGACAGCGGCGCGGGCGCGGGCGCGGCGCCGATGGACGGCAGCCCGGTGGTGGCGGGCCGGCCCAGCTCCTGGAGGCGGGCGCGGGCGAGCAGCCCGTAGAAGCTGGCGGGGAACTCGTCCACCACCCGCTGGAAGTCGGGCGCCACGTCGTCCGCCGCGGCGCCCCCCAGCTGCGAGGCCCGCGCGGACCAGTACAGCGCCTGCGGCACCAGCTGCGAGCGCGGCGAGGACTGCACCAGCCCCAGGGCGGCGTTCCGCGCGTCCGCGTACTGCTTGTCCCGCAGCAGCGCCAGCGCCCGGAACCACTGCACCTCGTCCCGGCGGTGCGTCCGCGGGAAGCGCTTGAGGTACGCCTCGAAGGACTTCGCCGCCTCGCCGAAGCGGTCGTCCCGCAGCGACAGCCAGCCCACGTAGTAGGCGGCCTCCTCGCCGGCGGTGGTGCGCGGCCCTGCGGCCACCACCTCCTGCATCAGCGCCCGCGTCTTCTGGTTGTCGTCGCTCTTGAGCTGGCGTCGGGCGCGGATGAGGAGCGCCTCGGCGGCGACCTCCGGAGGGCCCTTCGCCGCCAGCGCGATCTGCGCGTCGGTCTCCTCGTCGGCGCCCAGCGCCCTCAGCGCGTGCGCCGCCACCAGCGCCACCCGGGCCTGCGCCGGCCTCCCGCGGGCCAACTTCCGGGCGAGGATCTGGTCCAGCTCCTCCAGCGCCTCCCGCGGCTTCGCCTCCGCCAGCGCCCGTGCCCGCCGCAGCCGTTCGTCGAAGGTGAGCGGGTTGGGGGCGGACGCCTGCAGCCTCCGGAGCGCCTCCACGCCGTACGGGTGGAGCGGGTACTCCACCGCCAGCGTCTTCAGGTCCTCCAGCGCGCCCGCCGCGTCGCCGGTCGCCTCCTTCGCCTGCGCGCGCTCGTAGAGCAGGGCCGCGGAGCCGAAGTCCTTCAGCGCCTCGTCCAGGGCCAGCAAGGCGCCGCGGGCGTCCCCGGCGCCCAGCAGCGCCTCACCCAGCCGGGCCCGCGCCCTCGCCTGCAGGGACGGCGGGCCGTAGTTGGCGGCCGCCTCGAAGCGCTCCGCCGCGGCGGCCTTCTGGCCCGAGTAGAAGAGCGCCTCGCCCAGGTAGTAGGCGTGGTACGGGGACAGCAGCGGCGGCGCGGCCTCCTTCAGCAACTGCTGCGCGCTCCCCGAGGCGTCTCCCGACGAAAGTCTCAAAAAGCCTACCAGCAAGGAAAGCGAGGGAACGTCCGGGCCGTGGGCCTGCTCGGCCGCTTTCAGCTCGGCCTCCGCGCGCGGCGCCGCGTCCGGGTGGTGGGCCTCGAGCGCGGCCAGCGTCTCCTCGGACTGCGCGCCCGCGGCGCCGGCGATCAGCGCCAGGGTGAGGCAGGGGAGATGGATTCTCGAGCGCATCCGGGGCACCAACTCTACGCAAGCTTCGGCGATTCCGCGCGCACGTACCAACTGTGCGTTTGACATTCGAACGTCAGACGCCCTAAACACGCGGCGCTTTTCGACGGGGACCAGCGCTGCTCTGGGAGGGGACGCAACTCTTATGAAGCCGTTTCCGACTGATCTGCCTCAGACGATCAACCCCGAGGCGGGACCGAAGCGGGCGGGCGTGGAGACCCACCGGAACCTGAACTGCGCACACTACGACAACTGCCTCGACGAGGCGGTCCGTCGCGGCTGGCAGAGCTTCACCTGCCTCAAGTGCCCGCTCTACGCCATGAGCACGGCGCCGCAGATGGGCATCGAGGCCTACGCCACCCAGCGCCGCGCCGTCTAGGCCGGGAAGCGGATCACCCCGCGGCGCAGCAGGTCGCGGAGCCCTTCGGTGACCTGGTCCGCCGGCAGCTTCACCGCCGCCGGCAGGTTGGACGTGGGCATCCGCTGCTCGCAGACCGCCCGCGCCAGCTCCACCCGCTTGTCGCTGGCGATCTTCCGGTACAGGTCGTACAGCTCGTGGTCCACCTCGAAGGTGGTGGCCTGCGCCAGCTTGGCCGCGGTGAGCCGGTTCTCCAGGTTGTTCAGCTTCTCGCACGTGCGCTGGATCAGGTTCTCCATCGACATGTCCAGGCGCTCCGAGCCGACGTCGTCGATGGGCGACCCCGGCGTGTAGACGCCTTGCGGGAACCGGGCCACCAGCATGGCCGCGAAGGCCGCCACCCCGTCCGCCCGCCGTTTCTTCATGTCCGCGGACGCCCACAGCGGCTGGCCGTCCTCGATGGCCAGGGTGTAGCGGCCCCACTCGTCTTCCAGCTCGAGGAGCCCGCTGCCGGCGATGCGGGTGACCGCCCGCAGGAACCACTGCAGGCCGAGGAGCTGCACCCGCACCTTCATCGGCTGCTGGACCACCAGCTCGAACATGGCCTCGATGCGGGGGGTGACCACCTGGAGGGCGCTCTGGACGACGTGCTCGGAGCGGCCGGTCTTGGCCAGGTAGTCGTGCGCGCCGGACCGGGCCGCTTTGAGCGTCTCCCGGTAGTCCTCGTGGGCGGAGAGGAAGATCACCGGCACCTCGCGGGTGCGGTGGTCCTGCTTGAGGATCTTCAGCATCTCCCAGCCGTCCATCTGCGGCATGTTGAGGTCCGCGATGACGGTGTCGAACGGGGTGGCCAGGGCCATGGTCACCGCTTCCTGCCCGTCCCCCGCCAGCTCCACCTCGAAGCCGGCCTTGGCCAGCTGGGTGGCGAACAGCCGGCGCAGGTGGGGCTCGTCGTCCACCACCAGCAGGCGCGGCTTCATCTCGTTGGGGTTGCCGGGGACGGGCGTCACCGCGTGCGGCGTCAGGTCGCGCGTGCTCTCCGCGATGCGCAGCGGCGGCCGGTCGATGGTGCCGTCCAGCTCGAACACGCCGTCCTCCAGCAGCAGCAGCTCCCGGATGGCGTCCACGCCCGCCAGCGGCCCGTAGTCGGCGCGGAGCAGCCTACCGGACTGGAACACCACCCGGCCCTCGAAGGGCGTGCCCCGGTTGACCACCAGCGTGCCGTGCATCTGCGTGCGGCGGGCGAAGTCGACGAAGTTGCGGGCGATCTCCTCCTCGCGGGTGACCGCCACCGGGCCCGGCCGCTGCTGCAGCTCGATGAGCAGGGAGCGGATGCGGTTGACGTGCTCGGGGCCGAAGGGCTTGTGCATCACGTCCACCGCGCCGGCCTGGATGGAGCGGATCAGCTCGCGCTCGCCGGCGTCGGCCACGATGAAGGCCACCGGGGTGAACGCGGTTTCGGAGAAGGCCCGGAGGGACCGGAGCACCTCCCCGCCGGTGAGCACCCTCATCGCCCGGTTCATCAGGATCAGGTTGGGCGAGAAGGCCTTCGCCTCCGGGACCACGCGGGTCGGCTCGCGCAGGGTGTGGACCTCCATCCCGGCGGCCACCAGGTGGTCCTCGACGATCTTGAGGAACGTGGCGTCATCGTCGACCGCCAGGATCCGCGCCGGGGAAGGCACGGACCGGAGTCTAGCCGAGCCCGTCAGTGCGTCGAGGCGTAGATCACCACCACCCAGTACTTCTGTTTACCGAAGGTGGGGGAGTCACCCTGGACCGCCCCCACGCCCACCCAGTCGTTGCGGGCGTCCGCCACCCCCCGCGAGCGGGGGATGGCCGAAGGGTCGTCCGCCACGTACACGTCCACCGTCGCCGTCTTCACCCCGCCCAGCGCGTCGAACACCCGGTCGTGCACCTCGGAGCCGGGGAGCTTGGCGTTGGGGAGGTCCTGGCGGAGCGCCTGGCGGACGTGGGAGGCGGCGATCCGCTCCAGCGCCTCGGACCGCTTGAGCGGGGGCAGGTGCCCCTCCGCCCGGAAGCGCTCCAGGACGCGGTAGGCGGCCTCCAGCGGGTTCTGGGCCAGGAGCGGCGAGGAGGGCAGGGCCAGCACCTCCACCACCAGCACCTGCGAGCGCTCCGGGTCCTTGTCCCAGGCCACGCCGACGCCCACCGCCCGGTAGTCCGGGGTGAGGAGGTTCATCCGGTGGCCGGGGCTGTGCTCGATGGCGAAGTGGGCGCCCAGCGGGCCGGACGCCAGCCCCAGGTTCTCGCCCGCGTGCACGTAGGCGTAGCCGGACCGGGAGAGGCGGTCCTTGAGGTCGTCGCCGGAGGGGGAGACGTGGGCGAAGAAGTGCTCGCGCAGCATCCGGTCCGCGTACGCCTGGGCCACCGCGTCCAGCTTGGCGTCCGGCTGGAGCGGGGCGCCGCCCTGGGCCTTGCGGAGGGCGTTGATGCGCTGGGTGATGGCCTCGCGGGAGTCCTCCACCGTGGTCGGCTCCGGCGCCTGGGCGGCGCGGCCCTCGCGGCGGGGCACCCCGGCGTCCACGTAGAGCTGGAGCACCACCTCCGGGCCGCGCGGGCCGCGGGCGATCACCTCCACCGCGTGGCGGCCGGCGGTGGGGAAGGGCACGGTGGCGCAGAAGGCCGCGCCGGACTGGCGGGAGAGGGGGACCTTGTCCACGCTGCCCGAGGGGCGGGTGACGAACACCTCCGGCTGGCCCAGGCCGGAGGACAGCTCGCCGCACAGCGCCTGGGAGAGGCCGGCGCGGGGGAGGACGCGCGGGAAGGGGCGGAGCACGGCGCGGCGGTCCGCCAGGAGCGCCACCAGCACCGCGTTGTCGCCGGAGACGGCGGCGCCCACGCCCAGGTGCGAGGCGGGCTCCTCGTTGAAGTCCTTGCGCTTCTGGAAGCTCTCCAGGGCGAACTCGGGCGGGGTGGCGCGGATCACCACCGCGCGCGGCGTGGGGTCCGCCCCGCCGGCGTCGGAGACCAGGGCGGAGATCTCCAGGAAGTCGGCGGCGCGGTCGGCCCCGGAGGCCAGCGCCTCCCGCGCCAGCGCGCGCGCGGCGACCTGGAGCGAGGCGTCCTGGGCGGGGGCGGCGCGGCCCACCCGTTCGAACTCGCGGCGGACGTGCGCGGCCGCCTCCCGTTCGAGGGTGATCGCGTCGGCGGGGGCGGCGGCGAAGAGGACGGCGGCGAGCGCGGCGATCACGTCCCGGCCACCGTGGCGCGCAGCGAGGTCACCACGTCCTTTCCCAGGCGCTGCTGGAGGCGGGCCACGATCTCCCCCGCCTGGCGCTCCAGCTCCCTGGCCCACTCGGGCGTGGAGACGGAGACCACCAGGGTGCCGTCCTGGAGCGCCACCGGCGTGGAGGCGCGCGCGATGGCGTCGCCCACGGCCTCGCGCCACAGCGGCTGGAGGTGCCGGGCCCGGCCCGACTCGCGGGAGAGCTTGCCCAGCACGTCGGGGAGGAGGGTCTTGAGGCTCTGGAAGTCGCGCCGCGCCACCGCGACCGATGATAGCCGCATGCTAGAGTCCGAGGGTCCGTGGCCAAGACGAAGACCGTGGTCACCGTCATCTCGAAGATCAGCGAGCGGCCGGTGGACATGGCCGCGGCGCTGGTCGTCATCTACGGGATGGACCTGGGGCGGAAGTTCGACCTCAACCGCCCGGAGACCGTGATCGGGCGGTCGTCGAAGGCGGACATCCAGGTGGACCAGGAGTCGATCAGCCGGAACCATGCCGCCCTCACCAACAAGGGAGGGCAGATCTCCATTCGCGACATGGGGTCGACGAACGGGACCTACGTCAACGACGAGCTGGTCACCGCCGACTTCCAGCTCCGCAACGGGGACCTGGTGAAGATCGGCCGGACGATCTTCAAGTTCATCGGGGGCGGGAACATCGAGGCGGCGTACCACGACGAGATCTACAAGCTGACCACCATGGACGGGCTGACGCAGATCTCCAACCGGCGCTACTTCGAGGAGGCGCTGGAGCGGGAGATCTCCCGGTGCAACCGCTACGCCCGCGAGATGTCGCTGGTGCTGATCGACATCGACCACTTCAAGCAGGTCAACGACAGCTACGGGCACCTGGCGGGGGACGCGGTGCTCAAGGTGCTGGCCTCGGCGATCAAGGCGCGCATCCGGAAGGAGGACGTGTTCGCCCGGTACGGCGGGGAGGAGTTCGCGCTGCTGCTGCCGGAGGTGGACCTCAAGGGCGGCGCCGCCATGGCGGAGAAGGCGCGGAAGCTGGTGGAGGCGCAGAAGTTCGAGTTCGACAACCAGCGCATCCCGATCACCATCTCCGCCGGGGTGGCAGCGCTCACCAGCACGCAGCGTGAACCGGCGGACGTGGTGCGCGCCGCGGACGCCAAGCTGTACGAGGCGAAGAGCACGGGGCGCAACAAGGTCAGCGCGTAGACGTTTGGGCGCCGGGGGCGGGGGTGGTGGGCTTCCCTCGCGGGGGCTCGTCCCTAGCTTGTGGACGATGATGGACCCCCAGGTCGAGGCCAAGCCCAGGAAGGTCGCCACCGCCGCTCCGCCCGCCGTCGCAGCCGCCGGTGCCGGTGCCGGCGTGCGGCCGCGGTTCCGGGGGCGCCGGGTGACGTTCATGTACCCGCTGCTGGTGCAGGTGGTGGACCAGCCGGGGGGCACGCTGCACGCTCACGCCACCAACCTGTCGCTGGGCGGGATGTTCATCTACACGCTCCAGGTGCCGCCGGTGGGGACGCGGCTGCGGATCGCGCTGGACGTGAAGGGGCGGCCGCTGCTGCTCGCGGAGGCGGAGGTGCGGTGGGTGCGGGGCAGCGCCTTCAAGACGTACCCGTGGTGCCCGGGCTTCGGGGTGCGGTTCACCCAGCTCTCGCCCAGGGCGACGGGGTTGATCCACCACCT
>DASRBA010000318.1:0-9480 GCA_035637895.1 Myxococcaceae bacterium | reverse complement strand
GTAGTTGTTGGACTCCAGGTACTCCTTCAGCTCGGCGACGCGGTGGCGGCCCAGGCCTTGGCGGCGGGCCCAGGCGCGCTCGAAGGTGCGGTGGATCTCCTCGCGGATCTGGTCGGCGGTCCAGGCCTTGAGGTCGACCTTGCCGCGGGATTCGACGCGTTCGCGCTGGCGGATCTCCCAGGCGTACTGCCGCGAGTAGAAGAGGAGCGAGTAGGCGTAATACAGCTCGACGGTGGTGCGGGCGATGGGCTCCTCGGGCCAGGCCTGCTCCGTCAGCTGGCGCACCGCGGTCTCGTAGCCGGACAGGCCCATCCGGGCCTGGGTGAGCTTCACCAGCGCGCGGGCCCACTCGGCGTCGTCCTTGCGGGCGGAGGCCTCGTTGAGGCGCTTCTGGATCTCCTTGGAGGCGGCCTCGAACTTCTGCTCGTCGAGGAGCTTCTGCACCGGGGCCCAGGAGGGCGGGAGCGCCGTCGGTTTGGCGCCGGAGACGGAGACGAACGCCAGGACGAGCAGGGTCTTCATGGGGCGGCGAGTGTAGACGCCACCCGCGCCGCGCTCAGTTCCTCATTTGCGTCAGGCGCGGGCGAAGCTGAGGCGGACCATCCGGTTCGCGAAGTCCTGGTCGTTCAGCGGCTGCGGATCGCGACCCATGAAGCGGCCGAACTTCGCGATCTGCTCGTCGCCGTCGCGCTGCTGAGAGGCGCGGCCCTGGCCGGCGGCGCGGGTGGAGCCCTGCGTGGAGTTGGACGAGGAGGGCTTGCTGCCGCGGAGCACCGGCGGCGCCTCGGTGGAGCGGCGCGGCTGGGTGAGGCGGGTGCTCTCCGGCGCGGAGGTGACGGTCTTCACCTGCGCGGCGAGCTGCGCAGAGGTGAGCGTCTGCTGCTGCAGGCGCGTGGACTCCTCCGGCCGGGCGACCTGCTGGGCCTGCGCCGCCTGCTGCGCCTGGTTGACCTGCTGCGCCTTGGTCGGGTCCTGCGTCAGCTGCGCGTCGGCGGCCTTCTGCGCCTCCGTCACCTGCTGCGCCTGCGCCGCCTGCTGCGCCTGGTTGACCTGCTGCGCCTTGGTCGGGTCCTGCGCCTGCTGCAGGTCGGTGGCCTTCTGCGCCTCGGTCACCTGCTGCGCCTGCGCCGCCTGCTGCGCCTGCGCCGCCTGCTGCGCCTTGGTCGGATCCTGCGCCTGCTGGGTCTCGACGGCCTTCTGCGCCTCGGTGACCCGCTGCGCTTGCTGCGTCTGCTGGACCTGGTCCGCCTGCTGCGCCTTCGTCGGATCCTGCGCCTGCTGCGGCTCCGCGGCCTTCTGCGCCTCGGTGACCCGCTGGGTCTGCTGCGCCTGCTGGACCTGGTTCGCTTGCTGCGCCTTCGTCGGGTCCTGCACCCGCTGCGCCTCGGCGGTCTTGTGCGGATCCGTGACCCGCTGGGTCTGCTGAGCCTGCTGCGCCTTCGTCGGATCCTGTGCCCGCTGCGCCTCCGCCGCCTTCTGCGGATCCGTCACCCGCTGCGCCTGCTGAACCTGGTTCGCCTGCTGCGCCTTCGTCGGATCCTGCGCCCGCTGCGCCTGCGCCGCCTTCTGCGGATCCGTGACTCGCGGCGCTGCCTGGCTCTGCTGCAACTGGAGGAGCTTGGCCTGCTGCGCGCGGGCGGTGCCGCCGGCCTCGAAGGTGTCGCGCTGGAAGTGGTCCTTGAGCGCCTGCGCGGAGTCCGGTCGCTGCGCCTGGTCGACGGGGCGCGGCTGGCCAACGCCGCCGGCCTGCCCGGCCGGCTGCAGTTGCCCCTTCTTCTGGAGCGCGTCGTTGACCTGTCCGACACCAGCCATTGTTGCCGCTTCCCTCCGACCGCTGACGACAGAAGCAACTTTTAGCGACGATGGTGCGAAGATTCCTACTTGGTGCGTTTTTGGTAAATACGCACCGCGTCAAGAGGCTTTTCAACCCCTTGCCTCATGTACGCTGCTGGAGGCCAACCAGATACACCTCCTGGCTGGCGCCGCGGGTGGCCTCGGGTCGGACGACCTTCACCTCCTCGTAGGCCTCGCGGATAAGGGCGCGAAACGCCTCGAAATCCCGCCCCATGAAGAGCTTGCAGATGAACGCCCCACCCGGCCTCCCGCGGGCGCGGGCGATCTCCAGCGCCCGCTCCGCGAGCCGGAGACTGCGCGCCTCATCCGTGTCCTTGATGCCGGTGGTCTTCGGCGCCATGTCGGAGATCACCGCGTCGAACGCTCCCGGCTCCAGCGCGGCGAGCTTCGCGTCCGCCCCCTCCTCCAGCACGTCCAGGACCGCGGTCCGGACCTGTGCGAACGGCAGCGGCTTGATGGGCACCAGGTCCACGCCCAGCACCATCCCCTCCGGCCCCACCGCCTGCGCGATGACCTGGAGGAACCCGCCCGGCGCGGCGCCCAGGTCCAGCACGCGCGCGCCGCGCCGGAACACGCCGAACCGCCCCGCGATCTCCTCGATCTTGAAGGCGGACCGCGCGCGCAGCCCCTCCTTCTTCGCCTTGCGGAAGTAGTGGTCCTTCGGCCGGTACGGCTTGCCCATCGCGGGGGCCGTCCCTACCATCCCTGACCGCTCGCGCGGTAGGGAGGTCGCACCTCATGGGCTACCGCGGCGTGGCGCTGGCCATCGGCCTCTCGGTCGCGTCCGCCGGGCTGGCGGCGGGGTGCGCCTGGCGGGCCCAGCGCCTCGCGTCCCAGGCGTCCTGGCTCATGGCCCGCGGCGTCGCCGAGGGGGCCGAGTACACCAGCACCTTCGACGGCCAGCACATCGACCGGGAGCTGGTGACCTTCCAGCAGCGCCGCGAGCTCCTGGAGGCGGCGCACCGCTGGCAGCGGGGCTCGATCGCCGGCGTGATGGCGGCGGCCCTGGCGCTCGCGGCCAGCTACCTGGCCTGGCTCCTGGTGCGGCTCGAGCAGCAGCGCCTCAACCCCGACGACGGCGCGCACACGGCCCTGCAAGTTCGCTAGATTCGCGCCCGATGCCCGGGTGCGGCAACTGCGGAAACAGGCTGGACATCGTCGGCAACCAGGTCGGGCGCCGGGACACCTGCCCCTCCTGCGGCTCCGAGCTGCACGCCTGCATCCACTGCCGCCACTACGACCCAACCGTCGCCAAGTCGTGCAAGGAGCCGTTCGCCGAGGTGCCCTCCGACAAGGAGGACGCGAACTTCTGCGAGTTCTTCCAGATCGGCGAGGGCGGTGAGGGCCGCCAGCGCCAGCACGACGAACAGCTCTCCGCCGCCGAGGCGCTCTTCCGGAAAAAGTGACCATGGCCGAGACCACCCGCGCCGTCCTCCGCCTCCACACCCCCGACCGTCCCGGGCTGGTGGCGGACGTCTCCACCCTCCTGTTCAAGCTGGGCGCGAACATCATCGGCGCGGACCAGCACCTGGACACGGACCTCAACAGCTTCTTCCAACGCATCGAGTTCCGCTTCCCGGCGAGCACGGAGGCGGAGCGGGAGGCCATCCGGCAGAAGATCTCCGACGCCTGCGAAGGCTGGAAGCTGCGCGCGTCCCTGCGCTTCCCGGACCTGTGGCGGCGGCAGGTGGCCATCCTCTGCAGCAAGCAGCCCCACTGCATCATGGACCTGCTGGCGCGCCACCGGGCCGGCGAGCTGACCATGGACGTGCCGCTGGTGATCTCCAACCACGCCACCCAGGGAGAGGAGGTCACCCGCCGCGGCTACCGCTTCGTCCACGAGCCCATCGTGGACGGCAACAAGAAGGACCAGGAGGCGCGGGTGCTGGGCCACCTGGCGGACGCGAAGGTGGACCTGATCATCCTCGCCCGCTACATGCAGATCCTCTCCTCGGATTTCGTCTCCGCCTACCCGGAGCGGATCATCAACATCCACCACAGCTTCCTCCCCGCCTTCATCGGCGCGGAGCCGTACAAGCAGGCGCACCGGCGCGGGGTGAAGATCATCGGCGCCACGTCGCACTACGTGACCGCGGACCTGGACCAGGGGCCGATCATCGCCCAGGGCGTGATCCGGGTGAGCCACCGCGACTCGTGGGAGGAGATGGAGCGCAAGGGCCGGGACATCGAGCGCAACATCCTGGCCCACGCGGTCCGCTGCCACCTCGAGGACCGGATCATCACCTACGGAAACAAGACCGTGGTGTTCGAGTAACCCGCCTCACGGCAGCGACAGGTCCTCCGCCGCCACCCGGTCCATGATCTCCAGCGGCAGCGCCCCGTGCGAGAGCACGGCGTGGTGGAACGCCTTGAGGTCGAACGCGCCGCCCTTCGCCGCCTCCGCGCGCGACCGCAGCGCCCGGATCTCCACCTCGCCGGTCCAGTAGGCGGTGGCCTGCCCCGGCCACGACGCGTAGCGGATCACCTGCCCCTGGCAGAACCGGGTCGAGTACCCGGTGGCGTCCTGCATGTACTGGACGGCCTGGTCGAAGGTCCACCCGCGGGCGTGGAGGCCGGTGTCCACCACCAGCCGCGCGGCGCGGAACGCCTCCGACTGGAGCCGGCCGATGTCGCCGTACGGGTCGCCCGCGTACCAGCCCAGGTCCCCCGCCAGCCACTCCGCGTACAGGGCCCAGCCCTCCACGTAGCCGGTGAAGATGCTGACGCGCTGGAAGAGCGGGAGCGGGAGGTCCTGGGCCACGCCGACCTGCTCGTGATGGCCGGGGATGGTCTCGTGGTACGCGAGCGTCCGGAACCCCAGCCGCGCCTGCGGGGCGCCGTTCTCGGTGGCGTAGAACGCCCCGGGCCGGCTGCCGTCCAGCGACGCCTCGACGTAGAAGCCGCCGCTGGGGACGCCGATGACGGTGACGCGGGTGCTGGGCTGGAGGTCGAACGCCTGGTCCAGCCGCCCCCAGGTGTCGTCGATGATCTGCTGGTAGGCGGCGACCACGCCGTTGGACGCGACCAGGCCGCCCTCCTGCGTCGCCCGGACCAGGTCCTGCGCCAGCGTGTCGGTGGAGGGATAGCCGAGCCCCGCGAACGCCGCGCGCAGCTCGTTCTGGATGGCCGCGAGGTCGGACTCCCCCAGCGCCTGGAGGTCCGCCGGGGTGACGGGGGTGGTGACGTGGTGGCGGAGCGCGTCCAGGTAGAACGCGTCTCCACCGGGCAGTTGCCCCACGCCCAGGCCGGAGGGCGCGGCGTCCGCCAGGCCGGCCAGCGTCCCGTCGAGCGCGTCGTAGGCGGGGATCACCGAGTCGCGGATGATCGTCTCCGCCCGGTCCAGCGCGCCGTTCGCGTCCACGCCGCCGACCCCCAGCAGCCGCGACGCGAACGCCTGGTAGTACGGCGTGTCGCGCGGAGCCGACTGGGAGATGAACTGGAGGTCGTCGCGGGTGAGGTCCAGGAGCAGCCGCGGGAGGACGATCCCCGCGTTGGCGCGCTTCTCCACCGCCGCCTTCACCTGCATCAGCTTGGCGTTCACCTTCCCCAGCCGCGCCAGCCAGTCCTCCACGTCCTCCCTGGTCCGCAGCGGTTGGATGTCGGTGAAGAAGAGCTGAGTAGACAGCTCCGTGGAGGTCAGCGCGGGGCTGAGCGGGTACGCCAGGTCCGCGTGCCGCCGCTGCTGGAGCTGGTCGTCCAGGAACCAGGAGTAGGTGTCCCAGGTGATCTGCTGCGCGCGGGAGAGCGAGGCGCGGTCGTACGACGCCAGCAGGTCCTCGATCACCTGGCAGTCCGCGCCCGTCTCCTGGTCGAACTCGTCCGAGGCGTCGTTGAGGAAGCCGTGCCCCACGTCGATCTGCGACTGCAGCCCCAGCTCGATCACCGTCTCCGGCGACCGCCGCAGCAGCTCGCGGAAGGAGACGTCCACGAAGTCGTCGAACGGCAGGCCCGCCAGCTGGGTCCGCAGCTCGTCCGGCGTGGGGAGCACCGGCGGCGCCTCGGGCTTCGGCCCGCACGCGGCCAGGATCAGCGCGGAGATGGAGAGGAGTGCGGAAGAGCGCATGGCCCTGCGAGACGCGGCCGCCCCGGATGTGACCCCGCCGTGCAGCGGCCGGGTCAGAACGCCATCTTGGAGATGATCTCCTTCATCACCTCGGACGTCCCGCCGCCGATGGTGATGAGCCGGATGTCGCGCCAGGCGCGGGCGATGGGGGTCTCCTCGATGTACCCCATGCCTCCGTAGAACTGCTGGCAGTCGTAGGCCACCTTCTGGGCGAGGTCCCCGGCGAACAGCTTGGCCATGGAGATCTCCTTCACCGCGTTCTCCTTGGCGTCGAAGAGCGCCACCGCGTGGTACGTCAGGCGGCGCGCGGCCTCGATGGCGGCCAGGTACTCGGCGAACTTGTGGCGCCAGACCTGGAACTTGATGATCGGCTTGCCGAAGGCCTCGCGCTCCGACCCGTAGCGGATGGACTCCGCCACCATCTGGTCCATCGCCGCGCAGGTGGTGATGGCCGCGGTGAGGCGCTCGCCCTGGAAGTTGGTCATCACGTGGTAGAAGCCCTGGTTCTCCTCCCCCAGCAGGTAGCGGACCGGGATCTTGCAGTCCTCGAAGAAGAGGATGGCGGTGTCCGAGGAGAGGTTGCCCACCTTGTCCAGCTTCTTCGAGACCTGGAACCCCTTCACGTCCGTGGGGAAGGTGACCAGCGACACGCCGCCGTAGCCCGCCTCGCCGGTGCGCACCGCGAGGGTGATGAAGTCCGCGCGGGTGCCGTTGGTGATCCACATCTTGCTGCCGTTGATCACGTACTCGTCGCCCACCCGACGGGCGGTGGTCTTGATGCCCGCCACGTCGGAGCCGGCGCCCGGCTCGCTGACGCCCAGCGCGGCGATCTTGTCGCCCATCAGCGCCGGCTGGAGGAACTCGCGCTTCTGCTCGTCGGTGCCGATCTCGTTGATGATGGGCGTGGCCATCTGCCCCTGGACCAGCAGCGCCATGTTCACGCCCGCGTTGTGGCTCCGGACCAGCTCCTCCGAGAAGACCGTGACGTACCAGTAGTCCAGGCCGGTCCCGCCGTACTTGGGGTCGTGGTTGATCCCGAACAGCCCCAGCTCCCCGGCCTTCTTGAAGATCTCCTTCGGGAAGATGCCCGCCCGGTCCCACTCCAGCGCGTGCGGCGTCATCTCCTTCTCCACGAACTGCCGCACCGTCCGGCGGAACGCCTCATGCTCCGGGGTGAACGGGTTGAACAGGGTCGCGTGCTCGCTGGGCATGATTCGGAAGTCAGTACCAGAGCGTCGAAGCGCGTGACAAGCCCGGCGCGGGAGTAGGCTCGCCGGAGGAGCGCACGCCCGTGGACGCAGGTGGTGCCGGACGACGCGGGCAACTGGACCGCGCGGGTGAACGTGGAGGTGCGGGCGCTGGGTGGGCCGCGGACGTCGGCGCACGTGTTCTTCGTCCCGCGGACGGGCCACCAAGAACGCCACCGCCGGCGCCGCGGGGACCAAGGCCGAGACGACGCCCGAGGTCGCCTCGCCCGGGATGTTCGACGGGCGGGTGGCGGTGGCTTCTTCGACGCGCCACTCGGGCGGGGTGGTGGTGGCGCCGCCGATGCGCCTGATGCTCCCCACCGATGCGTCAATGCCGGACGTGCTCGTGATGGGACCGGTGATGGTGCTGCTGCACGCGTACAAGAAGCAGGGACAGAAGGCTGACGCTTACTGGAAGACGATGACGTCGGTGACCCAGCTCTCGGGCTGTCGCTCGAGCCATGCGCGCTTCTCGGCGCTCACGGCCTTTGCAGGTGTCACGCCCCCGCGAATGCGGGTGACGACCCCGTCGACGAAGAGCGTCGCCTCACGATCCGGGACATCCTCGGGCGAGGCCACCACCGCACCGGCCCCCGCCGCGAGGAAAGCGGTCGGCAACCCCCAGGCGGCGTGCATCCAATCCGCCAGCTCGCCTGCATGACAGTCCGCGAGCAGGACGAGCGGGTGGCACCGGAGGGAGCCGGGGCGCAGGTCTTCCGCCCTGAGCGCCCAGATGTGAGCAGAATTCTCCGTCAGCGCGAGCACCGGCGCGTCCGATTTGGTGCGGTCCGTGACCGCGTGGACGTGGAACTGGATCTCAGTGGCGCGGGGAAGCTCGGAAAGGACCCGGCTGGGGGTTGCCTCGGCCCCCGTGAGCAGGAGCACCTCCCCGTTGCTGGTGCTCTCGGGTGCATCCCAGTCTCGCAACGACGGCAGGCCGAGCCAGTTGGGAGGGCTCGAGCTGGCGACCACCACTCGCCGGTATGGGCTCCTGGCCTCCTGAGGGGTGCCGGCAGCACACGAGTCAGCCGCCGGCGACGGACCATTGGCACCGGACGTGATCTGGTAGCTCCAGGCCAGATCAGTGGGTAGCAAGCGGGCTATCCCAGCGAGCGGAGGTTGTGCCAGGACCCGCACCTCCGGACAGCCGGCCAGGTGCAGGAGCAGGTCGGGCCCAAGGCGCGGCGTCCTCTCACCGGGTGGCGCGCGCTCGGTATAGGAACCGGCCACATCGCCGCGCGCACCTCGAACTGCGACCGCCAAGCGGAAATCGTCGCGCGCAATGGCGACCGCGCATGTCGCGGGAACCTCTCGTCCGCCCTGCTCCTCGACCAGGAGCGGCGCCATCGCGTCGTATGCGCCGCGACGGGCCGCATCCACGAGCAACATGGTGTAGGCGTAGGAGCTGGTCTTCATCGCCGTCATGTCCTTGCGCCTCTGAGCCGCCTCTTTGATCACGGAGCGCAGGAGCGCCTCTCCACGAGCGGGCTCACGGTCGATGACGAGCCGCGCTTCCGCGAAGTCCGCGAACAGCCGATCGCCCGGTCTGATCCCAGGTTGCTGGCGAAAGCCTTCAATCTCACGTCGCAAGGCGTCTTCCGTGAGGACGGGGGTCCCGATCCGGTAGAGGTCGAGATGGACTCCGAGGCCCTGGCCGGTCAGCGGAGAAGTCGGGCACATTCCGGCTGCGAGCGCTTCCCGGCGCGCGTCCTCCGGGCGTCCCTCGACAACATAGAGCTCGGCGAGGTTGAGGAGGAGATCGCGGCGCGTCTCGCAGTGATCGGCCGGCGTCCCCAGCTCCGCTTCCTCGTAGTAGGCCCTCGCGAGTGCGAACCGGCTTCTCAATCGCTCGGTATCGCCGAGCTGTCTCATCAGCACGGAGACCTGCCCCCACTCGTTCCCAGGGGGGCGTGCTAGAGCGAGCGCCTTCAGCGCGGTCGCCTGTGCCGCTTGCAATCGATGCGCTTCGAGGTGCAAGCCGACGAGATACTCCTGGAGCATCAGGCAGCGGTAGCGCACGCGCTCGGCGTCACAGCGACCGATCGCGCCCAAGACCAACTGCTCGCTGCTGGTGGCATCTCCTTTTGCATATGCGGCTTTCGCCTGTTCGGCTGCCTCCAGCATCTCGAACCAGGGCGAATGCGTGGCGCTGACAATGCGGTGAAGATCTCCCAACTCCTCGCGAGAACGCCCGGTCAGGACCAGCGCGCCCAGAACGAGATCGTCAGCACCCGCCTTGCGCGCCTGCGCCAGCCAGCGCCTCCACCCGGCGTCATCGAGTGTGCTCCGCAGGTGAACGAAATCCAGGTAGTCCTT
>DASRBA010000317.1:0-17048 GCA_035637895.1 Myxococcaceae bacterium | reverse complement strand
CACCGCGCCGTTCATCACCGCCGGTAACTACAACTCGACCACCGGCACCCTCGGCGCGGCCTGGACGGGCCTGCAGGCGCTGACCAACGGTTCGTTCTTCACCACCACGGTCAACGTCGCTCCGCTGGCCGGCAGGACGGCGTGGTTCTCCTTCCACTTCGCCACCGACATCACGGTGACCCAGGAAGGCTACTACCTGGACGACGTCAACCTCAGCGCGGACGCGCCGGGGGCATGCACCCCGGGCAGCAGCCCTCCGGGCCCGGCGGTGCAGTACTCGGTCACCCTGCCCACCGCGACCTTCAGCGGCACGTCGACCCCGGTCACCATCCGGGCGCTGGACGCGGTGGACCAGGTGGCCACCGGCTACAACGGGAACGCCAACCTCAGCTCGACAGATCCGGGGGCCACGCTGTCCCCGGTGACGTTCACCGCGGGCGTGGCCAACACCAACGTCACCTTCGCCACCGCGGGCCTGCAGACGCTGACCGCGACGGACTCGGTGACGCCGACCCTCACCGGCAGCGCGCAGACCACCGTCAGCGCGGGCCCGGGCAAGCTGAGCTTCACCACCCAGCCCACCAACGCCACCGCGGGCGTGAACATCGCCCCGGCGATCAGGGTGTCGGTGCTGGACGCGAACAACGCGCTGGTCACCACCGCCACCAACCCCATCACCCTGGCCATCGGCACCAACCCGAGCGGCGGCACGCTGCGCGGCACGGTGACGGTGAACGCGGTGGCGGGCGTGGCGACGTTCAGCAGCGTCAACATCCGCGAGGCGGGCATCGGCTACACGCTGGTCGCGACCTCGCCCACGCTGACCAACGGCACGTCCAACACGTTCAACATCATCCCGGACGTGCCGGCGTCGCTGGCCTTCTCGCAGCAGCCGTCGAACGCGGTGGCGGGCGCCTCCATCGCCCCGGCGGTGCGGGTGCGGATCAACGACCAGTACGGCAACCAGACGGCGTCCACGGCGAACGTGACCGTGGCCATCGCCAACAACGCGGGCGGCGGCACGCTCTCCGGCGCCGCGACGGTGGCCGCGGTGGCCGGCCAGGCGACCTTCGGCAACCTCTCCATCGACAAGGTGGGCGCCGGCTACACGCTGAGCGCCGCCAGCGGCACGTTCACCGGGGCCACGTCCACGGGCTTCGACATCACCCCGGCCGCTCCGGTCCGGGTGGCGTTCGACGTGCAGCCCAGCAACATCGCGGCCGGCAACCTGTTCTCCCCGTCCGTGAGGGTGTCGATCCGCGACCAGTTCAACAACGTCGCCACCCAGTCCAATGCCGACATCTCCCTGGTGCTGGGCGGCGGCGCGGTGGGCGCCACGCTGCTGGGCACCACCACCGTGACGGCGGCGGCGGGCGTGGCGACGTTCCCGGACATCTCCGTGGACAAGGCGGGCAATGTCTACACCCTGACGGCGGGTAGCTCCGGCCTCGCCACCGCCACCTCGGTGAGCTTCAACGTGACCGCGGGCGCGGCGGCGTCGCTGGCGTACGTGACGCAGCCGCCGGCCTCGCGGCAGGCGGGCCAGACGTTCGGGGCCTCGGTCGCGATCCTCGACCAGTTCGGGAACCGGACCAACTCCACCGCGGCGGTGGCGCTGGCCATCAGCAACAACCCGGGCAGCGGCACGCTCTCCGGCACCAGCACGGTCAACGCCGTCAACGGCCTGGCCACCTTCGCCGGCCTCTCCATCGACAAGGTGGGCACCGGCTACACGCTAGACGCCACGTCCGGCGCGCTGCCGGCGGTGACCAGCAACCCGTTCAACATCACCCCGGCCGCGGCCGCGGCGCTGGCCTTCGCGCAGCAGCCGTCGAGCGCGGTGGCGGGCGTCAACATCAGCCCGGCGATCACGGTGCAGGTGACGGACGCCTTCGGGAACCTGGTGCCCACCTCCACCGCGAGCGTGAGCCTGGCCATCGGCATCAACCCGGGCGGCGACACGCTGCACGGGACGACCACCGCGACCGCGTCCGGCGGCACGGCGACCTTCGGGGCGGTGAACATCCAGAAGGTGGGCACCGGCTACACGCTGGTCGCCAGCGCCACCGGGTTGACCCCCGCCACGTCGTCCGCGTTCGACATCAGCGCCGCCGCCGCGGCGTCGCTGGTGTTCACCAGCCAGCCCACCACCACCGTCGCCGGGGCCATCATCGCGCCGCCGGTGTCGCTCGAGGTGCGCGACGGCTTCGGCAACGTGCTCACCGGCTTCAGCGGTCCGGTGACCGCGTCGCTGGTCAACGCGGGCTCGGCGACGCTGGCCGGCACCACCACCGTCAACGCGGTGGCGGGCGCGGCGTCGTTCAGCGACCTGTCCGTCGCCAAGGCGGGCACGGGCTACCGGCTGGCGGCGTCCGGGTCGGGCCTGAACGCGACCAGCTCGGCGTTCGACATCGTGCCCGGTCCGGCGGCGGCGCTGGCCTTCACCACGCAGCCGGTGTCCGGCCCGGCCAACGCGAACTTCACGGCCGCGGTGGCGGTGTCCGACGCGCTGGGCAACCTGGTGACGGGCGCCACCAACAGCATCACGGTGGCCATGGGCAACAACCCGGGCGGCGGCACGCTCTCCGGGACGTTGACCGCGGCCGCGTCGGGCGGCGTGGCGAGCTTCGGCACCCTGTCGATCGACAAGGCGGGCCTGGGCTACACGCTGGTCGCCTCCTCCACCGGGTTGACCTCGGCCACCTCGGCGGCGTTCGACATCGGCGCCGGCCCGGCGGTGGGCCTGGAGTTCGTGGTCCAGCCGTCCAACGCGGTTGCGGGCGTTGCCATCAGCCCGGCGATCGGTGTCCGGGCGGTGGACGCCTCCGGCAACACGGCCTCCACCGGCGCCATCACGCTGGCCATCGCCAACAACGCCGGCGGCGGCACGCTGTCGGGCACCACCACGGTGACCCCGGTGGCCGGACTGGCGACGTTCAACGACATCTCGATCAACAAGGCGGGCACCGGGTACACGCTCTCGGCCACCTCCGGCGCGCTGTCGGCGACCTCCGCGTCGTTCAACATCGCCAACGCGGCGGCCGGGGCGCTGGTCTTCACCACCCAGCCGAGCAACGCCGCCTCCGGGGCGACGATCGCTCCGGCGGTGGTGGTGACGGCGGTGGACGCGTTCGGCAACACCGATCCGTCGTTCACCGGGTCGGTGTCGCTCACCCTGGGCGGCGGCGCCGGCGGGGCCACCCTCGCGGGCACCGCGTCGGTCAGCGCGGCGGCGGGCGTGGCGACGTTCAGCGACCTGTCGATCGCCAAGGCCGGCACCGGCTACGCGCTGACCGCGGCGGCCACGGGCCTGACCTCGGCCACCTCCTCCGCGTTCAACATCACCTCGGGCGCGGCGACGCACCTGGTGATCGTCGGCCTGGCGGCGGGGGTGCAGATCACGGTGGAGACCTCGTTCTCCATCGAGGCGCGCGACGCGAACGACAACGTGGCGACCGGGTACGCGGGCACGGTGCACGTCACCTCCGACGACGCGCGGGCGGTGCTGCCGGCCGACCAGACCCTGGCGGCGGGCGTGGTCTCCAACGTGAAGATCACCTTCCGCACCGCGGGCACGCACACCGTCACCGCGACCGACACCACCACCGCCTCCATCACCGGGACAGCCAGCACGAACGTGACGGCCTTCGCGGCGCCCGCGGTGACCCTGGACGGCGCGAGCGACGGCGACACGGTCGACGGGGCGGTGCACCTCACCGCCACCGGCAGCGCGGCGTCGGGCACCACCCTGACCCGGCTGGAGATCTTCGTCGACGGGACGTCGCTGGCGAATTCGGCCACGTCGCCGCTGCCGGCGGACTGGGACACCAAGGACCTGGCGAACGGGAGCACGCACGTGCTCACCGCCACGGCGACCGACGCCACGGGCAACACGGCCACCACGGCGCCAATCAACGTCACCGTGCAGCACAAGGGCTGCGGGTGCTCGGAGATGGGCGGCCTGGACGTGGGCGCCCTGGCGGCCCTGGGCGTGGTCATCCGCGCGCTGGCGCTTCGCCGGCGGCGGGCCGGGAAGTAGCCGGCTGAGGGGTTGAGGAGAAGCCAGGGGCGGCGGGCCTGCGGGGCTCGCCGCCCTTTGCTTTGGGCCGCCCGCGCCGGCTCCGCGACGAGCAGGAGCGGGGTTCGCCGCCCTTACTCTCCCGGCTCGCGCTGCGGCGCGAGGCCCAGCTCGTCGAGCTTCTTGCGCAGCGACGCGTTGGAGATGCCCAGCGCGAGCGCGGCGCGGGTGAGGTTGCCGCCGGCCCTCTGGAGCGCGGCCTCCACGTCGGCGCGGGTGAGCTCGCCGAGCGTCTTTCGCGCGCGGTGCGAACCGTGCGACGGCCCAGGCGGGCCCGGCGTGGGGGGCGAGACGCTCAGCGGCGGCCCGAACGCCTGCGTCCGGTCCACCAGGTAGGTCCGCAGGTCGGGGGTGCCGATGACGGGGCGGCGCCGCGCCAGGGAGGTGGGGTCGTTGATCTTCCACCAGCTCCGCACCGCCACCGCGCGGACGACGTGGCGCAGCTCGCGGACGTTCCCCGGCCACTCCTGCTCCGAGAGCAGCTCCAGCGCCTCGGGGGACAGGTCGCATTCCACCTGCTGCTCCGCGGCCAGCTCGTCCAGGAAGCGCCGCGCCAGGCCGGGGACGTCCGCCCAGCGCTGTTCCAGGTCCGGGACCTCGATCTGCTCGCCGGTGCTGAGCAGCTCGACCAGGTCCGACCGCATGGGCGACCCGTCCAGCGGTTGCCTGGAAGCGGCGATCAGCCGGAGGTCGGGGCTGCGGTGGCCGGGCGCCGGCGGCGCCCCCAGCGGCACCAGCTCCTCGGAGCCGTCCAGCACCTCCATCAGGAACCGCTGGGCATCCCAGTCCAGCGCCTCCACCTCGTGGAGGAAGAGCGTCCCGCCGTCGGCGAGGGCGATGTGTCCCCGCCGCGACTCGATGCCGCCGGCGAACCCGCCCTGGACGTGGCCCAGCAGCTCGCTCCACAGCGCGGTGGGGTCGGACGGGAGGTTGCCGCAGTGGATGGTGACGAAGCGCCCCTTCCGTCCGCTCCGCTGGTGGATCCGGGCGGCGGCGTGGCTCTTGCCGCAGCCTGGCGCCCCCAGCAGGAGCACCGGGCGCGCGTGGCCGCCCGCGCCGCGCAGCTTCGCCTCCAGGTCGCGGGCGGCGGGGGAGGTCCACTCCGCCTTCCCCGCTCCGGCGAGCGCCTCCTCCTGGATGCCGTCCAGGAACTCCAGCCGGCTGCCTCCGGTGCCCAGCGCGATGCACTGCCCGGCGCCCACCACCACGCCCTGCCGCGCGGGGATGGGCGACGGCGACGCCGGATCCGCGGACTCGCCGATCGCGCTGCCGAGGGTGCTTCCGGCGTCGCGGTACATCCAGGCGCCCTGGACGGCGTCGAAGTGGAGGAAGCCGTGGACGCGGGAGACGGTCTCGTCGCGGAAGGTGATCTCCACCGTCTCCGCGCGGCCGATCTGGTACTCGCGATCGGTGAGCAGCGGGACCAGGCAGTCCTGGTACCCGGGCCGGACGATGCGGATCGCGTTCGGGAGGGGCCGGTCGGGCGGCCCTGCGGCAGACATGGGGTGAAGTCTAGCCGCGGCTCAGCAAGCCCTCTCCTTTCGGGCCCGGCTGTTCCAAATCAACCAGGGTTCCCACCCACCCCGCCTCCGCCCGCTCCAGGAAGTGCGACCCGGCCGCCACGTCCTCGGCCCCCAGCCCCACGGACTTGAAGACCGTCAGGTCGCCCTCCGCGCGGGAGGCGTCCAGCGCGCCGGAGAACACCTGGCCGATCTCCCCGCGCACCGCGGAGGGGTCCGCCGCCCGCAGCGCCCGGATCTCCTCCGACTCCGCCGCGCACGCCGCCTCCGAGTCGACGTACGCGCGCAGCCCCGGCCGCGGGCGCAGGTCCAGCTCCCGGATGCCCGGCCGGCACGCGCCCACCAGGTTGAGGTGCGCGCCGGCGGAGAGGGCGCCGGAGGTCAGCAGCGGGGTCCGGGACGAGGTGCAGCAGGTCACCACCTCCGCCCGCGCCGCGTCCTCGGGCGTCGGGGCCACCGACGCGGAGAGGCCCAGCTTCTCCTCCAGCCGCGCGCACAGGGCCCGAGCCTTCGCCGCGTCCCGGCTCCACACCACCGCGCTCCTGAGCGGCCACATGGCGGCCAGCGCCCGCGCGTGCTCCCAGGCCTGGCGCCCGGCGCCGATCAGGCCCAGGGAAGAGGGCCGGGCGGGGCCGACGGCCTCGCTCGCCGCGGCGCTCACCGCCGCCGTCCGCAGCGCGGTGACCGCGGACGCCTCCAGCAGGCACTTCGGCCGCCCGGTCTCCGGCTCCAGCAGCACCACCAGGCCCTGGTGCGGGTTGAGGCCGCGGGCCCCGTTTCCCTCCCAGACCGAGAGCGCCTTGTAGCCGGCCCGCGCCCCGTCCAGCGCGGCGGGCATGAAGCCCATCACCCTCCCCTCGCCCGCGGAGAAGACGGTGCGCGGGCCGTTGGACGACTGACCGGCAGAGAGCGACGCGAGGCACCGGCGCATCACCTGGCGGAGCTGGCTGAGGTCCAGGCACCGCTCCACGTCCGCCGCCGACAGGATCCGGGTCATCATCGATCGCGATTCTCCACCGGGCTGGGGCCTCCAGGGCCGGGCATCATGGATCACGAACCTCCGCCGCGGTCGACCGCCTCCAGGCCCACGTTCGCCGCTGGGGGGCAGGTCCTCCAGCGTTCATCCGGACGGGCGCCGCCGGCCACCGGGCGCGGAAGCTTGATCGCCCCGGCAGCCCTCCGTTATGACCCAGGGGCGTGCTCCAGAGCCGTGACCGCGTGAAGCGCCATCTGCTGGGCAGGTCGCTCGCGCTCGGGGTCCTTCTCGCGCAGGTGGCGGGGCTGCTCCACGTGGCGATGGCGCCGCACCAGATCTGCCGCGAGCACGGCGAGCTGGTGGAGCCCGGCCCGGGCGCGGACTCCGCGGCCGCGGCGGCGGAGACGGACGCCACCCCCGCCCTCCGCTCGAGCGACGCGGACGTCGCGCGGTGGGTCGACCCGTCCCACGAGCACTGCGTGGTGGCGGCGCGGCACCGGGACCAGGCCCCCCTCTCCGGAGGATCGCAGGCCTCGCTTCCGGTGCCGGTGAGCAGCGCTCCCAGCGCGGAGCCGGTCGAGCCTCCCCCTTCGCGCATCGCCGGGTGGCAGGTGGCGCCCAAGCAGGGACCGCCGGCGGCCTAGCCGCCCGCAGCGTCCTGCCGTCTGGAAGCCACCCCCTCGCCGCGGTGCACCCGCAGGCGGGCCACACCCTGAATCGCGAATGAAGATTCCCTGGCTGTCCCTGGCCCTCGCGGCCGCGTGGTTCGCATTTCCATCCCAGGCCCTCGCCCAGGCCGACGCCGGCGTCCCGGCGGCCGCTCCGGCCGACGGGGGCACGCGCTCCCCCGAGGACGAAGCCCTCATGAAGGAGATCGAGGCCGCCTCGGCGCCCGCGGCGAAGCCCGCGTCCGGGGCCGCTCCCGCCGCCGCCACGGAGCCCCCGAAGACGGACGGCGCCGCCGCCCCCAAGGGCGCGGGGGGCCCGTTCTCCAACCTCTACAACCCGGCCATGTCGCT
Source organism: Myxococcaceae bacterium (assembly GCA_035637895.1). GTDB lineage: Bacteria > Myxococcota > Myxococcia > Myxococcales > Myxococcaceae > DASRBA01. The sequence continues at coordinate 9,455 of DASRBA010000317.1, read as the reverse complement.
CAACGGCCTCTTCCTGGGCTCCTTCACCACCCAGGACGCCCCCGCGGACGACCAGGCGCACACCGGGGTGGCGATCCAGGAGGTCGAGCTCCAGGTCCTCGCCAACGTCGACCCGTTCCTCTCCGCCAACGTCATCCTCTCCGTCCCCGGCGGAAAGGGCGTGGAGGTGGAGGAGGGCTACCTGTCCCTCACCGCCCAGCCGCTGGGGATCGCCTTCCGCGGCGGCAAGCTCAAGCTCCCCTTCGGCCGGGAGAACCCCCAGCACACCCACGCCCTGCCGTTCGTGGACCGCTCGCTGGTGGGCCAGGCGGTGTTCGGGGACGAAGGCCTGAGCGAGGTGGGGGTCGAGGGGTCGTACCTCCTGCCGCTGCCCTGGTACCTGCTGCTCACCGCGTCGGTGATGAACGGGGACAACGAGGTGGCCTTCCACTCGCCGGAGGACCGGGACCTGGCGGCGTTCGCGGCGCTCAAGAGCGTGGTGGACGTCACCGACGACGCGACGCTGGAGTTGGGCGCGTCCTACTCGGTGGGCCGGAACGCGGACCGCTTGACCTCCCAGGCGGCCGGCGGGCACCTGGTGGTGAAGTGGAAACCCGCCGCCGCCTCCACCACGCACTCGGCGGTGCTGACGCTGGAGGGCCTGTACTCGCGGGTGCCGAAGGCCGTCACCGCCCTGGGGAACGAGACGGACACCTATGGGGCGTACGCCTACGCGCAGTGGCAGCTGGAGCGGCAGTGGTACATCGGCGCCCGGGTTGAATTTGTCCGGCCCGCGGCCGTTGTTCCAGACATGAGCCGGCGCGAGTCGGCGATCCTGGTCTTCGCACCGACGGAGTTCTCGGCCGTCCGGCTGCAGGGCAGCGCGACCCAGCCGGGCGGCGGCGCCGCTCCGTTCTACGAGGCCTTCTTGCAGGTCAACTTCACCCTGGGCGCCCACCCGGCGCACTCGTACTAGTCACACCAGAGGCACGCCATGAGACTGCATTTCCACTTCCGACTGCTCGCCGCCGCCGCCGCGCTCCTGGGCGCGTCCCCCGCGCTGGCCAAGCTCTACGTGGTGACCACCACCCAGGACCCGGCAGCCATCACCCGCGCCATCGGCGGGGACCGGGTGGACGTGAAGCCGCTGGCCAAGGGCTTCCAGGACCCGCACTTCCTGGACGCCAAGCCGACCTTCATGGTGGACCTCCACCGCGCCGACCTGTTCGAGGTGATCGGCCTGGACCTGGAGATCGGCTACGCCCCGTCGCTGATCGCCGGCGCGCACAACGAGAAGATCGCGGTGGGCGCGCCGGGCTACCTGGACCTCTCCCAGGGGATCACCCCGCTGGAGGTGGTGCCGCTGGCGGACCGCGGCCAGGGCGACATCCACCCCAACGGCAACCCGCACTACTGGCTGGACCCGGAGAACGGGCGGCTGATGGCGCGGGCGATCGCCGCGCGGCTGACGCAGCTCGACCCGGCGGGGAAGCAGGCCTACGCCGACAACCTCGCCGCCTTCGAGAAGACGCTCACCGCCAAGGAGGCGGAGTGGTCGGTGAAGATGTCCGCGCTGGCGGGGCAGTCGATCATCACCTACCACCGCTCGTGGACGTACTTCCTCAAGCGCTACCAGCTCCAGGCGGCGGACTTCGTGGAGCCCAAGCCCGGCATCCCGCCCGTCCCCGCGCACACGCTGGACCTGATCAAGATGGTGCAGGGCCAGCACCTCAAGCTGATCCTGATGGAGGTCTTCTACGACAAGCGGGTGCCGGAGCTGATCGCCGCCAAGAGCGGCGCCAAGCTGGTGACGGTGCCCAACTCGGTGGGCGGCACGGACGCGGTGAAGACGTACTTCGACCTCTTCGACACCATCGTGGGGGCGATGTCCTCCGCGGCCGGGAGCTAGCGCGCGCATGAGCCTGGAGCTGCAGATCCTCCTCCCGGCGTTCCTCGCCTGCCTCGTCCTCACGGCGTTCCTGGCCTACCTGGGGCTGCACGTGCTGGCGCGCGAGGTGATCTTCGTGGACATCGCGCTGGCGCAGATCGCGGCGCTGGGGACGGCGGTGGCGTCGCTGCGGGGCGTGGAGCCGCACACCACCGAGTCCTACGTCTGGTCGCTGCTCTTCACCTTCGCCGGCGCGGCCCTGTTCGCGCTCACCCGCGGACTGCGCAAGCGGGTGCCCCAGGAGGCGTTCATCGGCATCACCTACGCGGTGGCGGCCGCCACGTCGATCCTGGTGGCGAACTTCCTGTCGCACGGGGACGAGGAGATCAAGGAGATCCTGGTGGGCAGCCTGCTCACCGTCTCGCTCAAGGACGTGGGGGTGACGGCGCTGATCTTCGCCGCGCTGGGCGCGTTCCACTTCGCCATGCGCCACCGGTTCATCGCCCTCTCCTTCGACCACGACTCGCCCGAGCACGACACCTGGAAGGGCATCCTCTGGGACCTGGCCTTCTACCTGACGTTCGGCGTGGTGATCGCCAGCAGCGTGCAGATGGCCGGGGTGCTGCTGGTGTTCTCGTTCCTGATCGTCCCCGCGGTCTTCTCCGCGCTGTTCTCGCGGCGGCTGGGGGTGCGGCTGGCGCTCGCCTGGGCGCTGGGGGCGGTGGTCTCCGCGGGCGGGCTGTGGTCGTCCTTCAAGTTCGACCTGCCCACCGGCGCCACCGTGGTGGTCACCTTCGGGGTGGCGCTGCTGCTGGGCGTGCTGGCGGCGGTGATGATGGCCAGGAAGGGCAAGGCGGCGGAGGCGGCGGTCAGTGGTTCGCCGCCGGCCCCTGGGTCGTGAAGCGGGACACGCTCATCACGGTGAGCATGCGTTGGGCGTCGCTGAGGACGTAGGTCACGATGTAGCCGGCGATCTCGAGCCGGAGGGTGCTGCTCACCTGATCCGCGAGCTCCGAGGAGAGCGGCCCGGCGACCAGGGCGATCTCCTGGAGTCGCTTGCGGATCTCCGCGCCGACCCCCGGCGGCGTCGCCCAGAACCCCCGTTCGGCGAGCGGCGCAAACTGGATCGAATACGCGTCTTGGCTGGCCTGGCCATGGACGTACATATGTCCCGGCGGGCATTGCACTCCGCGTGCCGCCCGCTTCACTCCGGTGGATGCCGGTTTCGTCGCGCCCGCGGGCAGTCGGTGGCAAACAATTCAGCCGTTTCGCCGTGGGTCCCTGAAATTCTTCCAGGTGATGGTGAACCAATGGAAATTCTCGCGGCCATCGGAAACACGTCGATGGTTCAGCTCCGGAAGGTCACCCCCGCCAACGGCGCCCGCATCCTGTCGAAGCTGGAGTGGGAGAACCCCACCAAGGTGGTGGCGGAGCGGCTGGGCCCGCGCGCGAACGTGGTCACGCTGATGGCCGACTCCGGCCTGAAGCATCTGAGTACCGGCGTGTACGGCCGGCCGCCCGCGGGAGCGTGATCAGGAACGTCGTCCCCTGCTTCGCCGAGGACGTCACCTCGATCTCCCCGCCGTGCGCCTGCACCACCTGCTGGACGATGTACAGGCCCAGCCCCAGCCCGCGGGAGCGGGACGACGACGTGCCGCTGGAGGCGCGCCGGAACGGGTCGAAGATGACGCTCAGCAGCGCGGGCGGGACGGCGCCCGCGTTCCACAGCGAGACGCGGACCTCGCCCGGCGACCGCCCGTCCAGCGTGAGCCGCACCGGCTGATGGGGGTCGCCGTGCTCCACCGCGTTGCCGAGCAGGTTGGAGATCACCTGCCCCAGCCGGTCGCTGTCCCACTCGCCGCGGGTGTCGCCGGAGGACTCGAGGGTGATCTGCTGCGGCGAGGCGCCCTCCAGCTCCTGCACCATCTGCTCGGCGAGGTCGCGCAGGTCCAGGGGCGCCGGGTCGATGGGGATGCCGCCGCCGATGCGGGTGCGGGTGAAGTCCAGGATCTGCTCGATCATTCGCGTCATCCGCGCGGCGCTGGTCTGGATCCGCTGGAGCGGCCGGGCGATCCGCTCGCCCTGCTCCCGGCGCAGCAGGAGGCTGGCGGCGGTGATGATCGCGCTCAGCGGGTTGCGGAGGTCGTGCCCCAGCATCCCCACGAAGGTCTCGCTGAAGTGGAGCGCCTGCTCCATCTGCTCCAGGCGCGCCGCGCGCTCGGACTCGCTCTCCCGGAGCGCCGCCTCGGCGAACTTGCGCTGGGTGATGTCCACCGCCACCGAGGCGATGCCCTGCGCCCGGCCCTGGCGGTCGTCGATCCGGGAGACGCTGCTCTGCACCCAGATCAGCGATCCGTCCGGCTTGAGGTAGCGGACCTCGGCGATGAACGGCGCCCCGCTGGCGGCCAGCCGCTCCAGCTCCTCGCCGTGCTCCGGCGCGTCGTCCGGGTGGATGAGGTCGGTCAGGCGCATCTGCTGCAGCTCGGCGGCCGAGCGGCCCACGATCTCCCGGAAGCGCTCGTTGGTGAGGGTGATCCGCCCGCCCAGGTCCAGCTGCGCGATCCCCGCCTGGACCTGGTTGACGATCCGGCGGAAGCGCTCCTCGCTCTCCTCGATCTGCCGGCGCGCCAGCACCTGCTCGGTGACGTCGTTGCCCAGCACCAGCACCCGCTCCACCCCGTCCGGCGCCTCCAGGGGCGCGTAGACGAAGCTCCAGTAGGTGTCCTCCAGCGCCCCGCCGGGCGCGCGGGCCAGCCTCGCCAGCATCTCCGTGCCCACGTAGGGCCGGCGCGTCTGGATCACCCCCTGCAGCAGTTGGTCGAAGCCCTGCCCCGCCAGCTCCGGCAGCACCTCCAGCAACGGCTTTCCCACCACGTCCCGGGCGCCGCCGACCTGCCGCGCGTAGTGCTCGTTGGCCATCTCGTGGACCAGCTCCGGCCCGCGGAAGACGCAGATCGCCGCCGGCGCCTGCATGAACAGCTTGAGCAGGTAGTCCTGCCGCGCCTGGATGTCCTTGCGCAGCCGCGCCAGCTCCAGGTGCGTCCGCACCCGCGCCAGCAGCTCGCGGGCGGAGAACGGCTTGGCCAGGTAGTCCTCGGCCCCGGCGGTGAGGCCCTCCACCTTGGCCTCCTCGCCGGCGCGGGCGGAGAGCATCACCACCGGGACGGAGCGGGTGGCGTCCTCCTTGCGCAGCTCGCGCAGGAGCGCGAAGCCGTCCAGGCCCGGCATCATCACGTCCGTGAGGACCAGGTCCGGCGGGCGGGCCCGCGCCGCCTCCAGCGCCTTCGCCCCGTCCTCCACCGCCTCCACCCGCCAGTGCGGCTCCAGCAGCCGGCGGACGTAGTCCCGCATGTCCGCGTTGTCGTCCGCGAGCAGGATCCGCGGGGCGTCCGCCGGCGGCTGCGGCGCGGGGACGCCGGCGGAGGCGGCCGGCGACCAGCGCGTCGCCTCCTCCACGTACACCTCCGGCGCGACCGCGGTGGACACCCACTCGCGCGCGGCGCCCAGCCGCTCCCACGGGAGGTGGTCGGTTCCCCTGGGGATGGTGACGGTGAAGGTGGACCCCTCGCCCAGCGTGCTCTCCGCGCTGGCCCGCCCGCCGTGGAGCTTGGCCAGCTCCTGCACCAGCGCCAGGCCGATCCCCGATCCCTCGTAGGTGCGCGCCTGCTGCCCTTCGACCCGATGGAAGCGTTCGAACAGGCGCGGGAGGTCCTCCTCCGGCACGCCCGCGCCGGTGTCCGCCACCTTCAGCTCCACGGCGCCGTCGCGGTCGCGCAGCGAGATCGAGATCTTCCCCTGGAAGGTGAACTTGAGCGCGTTGGAGAGGAGGTTGAGGACGATCTTCTCCCACATCTCCCGGTCCACGAAGATCGGCTCCTCCAGCGGCGGGCAGTCGATCTCGAAGACCAGGCCGGCGCGCTCCACCGCGGAGCGGAAGGCGCTGGCCAGGTCGCGCGTCATCGTCGAGAGGTCGGTGGGCTCGTAGGAGGCCTGCAGCCGCCCCGCCTCCAGGCGCGAGAAGTCCAGCAGCGAGTTGACCAGCTTCTGCAGGCGCACGCCGTTGCGGCGGAGGAATTCCAGCTGCCGGCGCTGGTCGTCGGTGAGCGGGCCCACGGCGCCGGCCAGCAGGTCCTCCACCGGGCCCAGCATCAGGGTGAGCGGGGTGCGGAACTCGTGGGAGACGTTGCTGAAGAAGGCGGTCTTGGTGCGGTCGATGGCGGCCAGCGCCTCGGCGCGCTCCCGCTCCTGCTCGTAGGCCTGGGCCGAGGTGAGGCCGGCGGAGATCTGCGCGGCGGCCAGGTCCAGGAAGCGCCGGTAGCCCTGGTCGAAGAGGCGGTACGGGTTGAGCCCCACCACCAACACGCCGGGTTGGCTGTTCTGCCCGGACGGGGCGAAGCGGACGAGCGCGGCCTGCGACGGCGCGCGCGGCCACGGACCCAGCGGGAGCGGGCCGCAGCGGTCCGCCAGGTCGCGCGCCAGCAGGATCTCCTTCGCCTGGAGCGCGCCGGAGAGGTCCCAGCACGACGCGTCGTCGGCCGCGACGGCCGCCGGCGAGGCGGGCGTCCCCTCGGCGATGCCGTGCGTCCCGGCCAGCCGGAAGCTCGCCCCGCCCGGCTCCAGCACGTACAGCAGCGCGAAGGGCAGGTCCCGCGGGTTGGTGGCGAACGCGGCCACCGCCGACTGGCAGACCTGCTTCACCGAGCGGGCGTCGGCGGTGCGCGCCGCCAGCTCGCGCAGGAGGACCAGCTGGCGCTCGCCGATGATGCGTTCGGTGTCGTCGGTGTTGGCGCAGATGATGCCGCCGGTGCCGCCGTGGTCGCTGGGGACCGGGCTGTAGGAGAACGTGTAGTAGGTCTCCTCTTCATAGCCGTGCCGCTCCATGATCAGCAGCAGGGCCTCGTCGTAGGTCCCCTCCTGCGCCCGCATGGCGGTCTCCGCCCGCGGCCCCACCTGGTCCCAGATCTCCCGCCACACCGCGCGCGCCGGCTGGCCGAGGGCGCCGGGGTGCTTGCCGCCGGCGATGGAGCGGTACGCGTCGTTGTAGATGTTGATCAGCTCGTCGCCCCACCAGACGAACATCGGCTGGCGCGAGGTGAGGATGATCCGCACGCAGGTCCGCAGCGATTGCGGCCAGGACTCCACCGGGCCCAGCGGGGTGCGGGACCAGTCCAGCTCCGCCATCCGCCGGCCCATCTCGCCGCCGCCGGCGAACAGCCCGCGCGCGTCGCCGTTCACCACCGGCGAGGCCGCCTGGTGCGCCGCCCCGTTGCCGTTCGGGGGCGAGTGCCGCCGCACCACGGCCAGCAGCCGGTCCAGCGTGATCGGCTTGTAGAGGACCTCGCCCACCTGGAGCCCGCGCAGGTCGCGGCTGGCGGTCATCACCACCACCGGGATGTCGGCCAGCGCGGGATCCCGCAGCTGCTCCTCGCGGAACTGCCAGCCGTTCATCCCGGGCATCATCAGGTCCAGCAGGATGACGTCCGGCTTGGCGGCGCCGGCGCGCAGGTCCTGGAGGGCGGCGGCGCCGTTGGGGGCGGAGACGGCGGAGTAGCCGGCGTCGCCCAGCGCGTCGCACACGCTCTCGCGCAGCGGCTCGTCGTCGTCGATCACCATCACCGAGCCGCGCTGGTTCATGGGCGCCTCGGCAGCTCGATGACGAAGGTGGCCCCCTCGCCGGGCCGGCTGTCCACCCGCACCGACCCGGACATGCTCTTCACCAATTCGCCCACCATCCATAGCCCGACCCCGAACCCTCCGTAGTGCTCGAGCGGGGCGGCCCGCTCGAAGCGTCCGAAGATGCGCTCCTGGTCCTCCAGATGGATCCCGATCCCGCGGTCCTTGATCGCGATGCGGGCGCGCTCCCCCGACGGGCCCACCGCCACGTCGATGGGGTTGTCCGCGCCGAACTTGAGCGCGTTGGCCACCAACTGGGAGAGGATCCGCTCCACGCGCCGGCGCTCCCAGCGGCCGGAGACCGGCTCCGCCAGCAGCGTGATGCTGGCCCGCGCCTGCTTCGACCCCTCGCGGAAGCGCTCCACCACCGACCGCGCCAGGTCCGACAGGTCCAGCTCCTCCTCGCGCCCGGGCGACAGCTCCCCGCTCAGGCCCGTGAGGTCCAACATCCCCTCGATCAGCTGCTCCAGCCGCGTCGCCTGCCCGGCCAGCCGCGCCGCCCGGTGCGCCCAGCGGTCCAAGGGCGGCTCCGCCCGCGGCGCCTGCTCGATGGAGCGGAGCAGCCCCTCCGCCTCCAGGCCCAGGGTGGTGAGCGGGGTGCGCAGCTCGTGGGAGGCCATGGTGAGGAAGTCGTCGCGCAGGGTCATCGCCTTGCGGAGCTCCTTCTCCGAACGGGCGATCTGCTCGCGGCTCTGCTCGGTCTGGCGGCGGGCGGCCACCTGGTCGGAGACGTCGACGGCGGTGGAGATCAGCCGGCGGTGGCCCGCGGGGTCCGCCCACACGCGCATCGACACCGTGTAGTGGCGCTGCTCACCGGACGGCAGGGTGCGCGGCACCGCGGAGAGGATGACCGGCTCGCTCGACTCGAGCACCTGGCGGCGGAGGGCCTTCAGCTTCTCCAGCCCCTCGGGCGGGAGGTCGGACCACGCCTCGTCCATGGTCTTGCCCACCGGGTTGCGGCCCATCAGCTCCATGTACGCGTGGTTGACGAGCTCGTACCGCTCCCCGGGGAGGCCGACGATGGCGACGGCCACCGGCATCAGGCGGAGGACGTCGCGGATCTCCTCCCACCGGTGCTCGAGCGCGGCCTGGGCGCGGGCGAGGCGGATCTGGGTGGAGGCGCGGGCGAGCAGCTCGCGGGCGGAGAAGGGCTTGATCAGGTAGTCGTCGGCGCCGGCCTCCAGGCCCTCCACGCGCGACTCCTCGCCGGCGCGGGCGGAGAGCATCATCACCGGCACCGGGGCCGTCGCCGGATCCGCGCGCAGCTCGCGCAAGAGGCCGAAGCCGTCCAGCGCCGGCATCATCACGTCGGTGATGACGAGGTCGGGGCGGCTCCGGCGGATCGCCTCCAGCGCGGCCCTCCCGTCGGTCACCAGCTCCACCTCCCAGCGCGCGCAGAGGATGCGCCGCAGGTAGTCGCGCATGTCGGCGTTGTCGTCGGCGACGACGATCCGCGCCGCGCCGTCCCACGCGCTCTCCGGTGGCCCCTCCTCCTCCGGGAGCCAGCGCAGCGCCTCCTCCACGAAGGCGGGCGCCCGGCCGTGCCCGCGCTCGCGCGGGTCGCCCCGGCCGATCTGCTCGGCCGGCAGGTGGTCCTTGCCGCGGGGGACCTGCACCGTGAAGGTGGTGCCGGCGCCCTGGGCGCTCTGCACGCCCACCGTGCCGCCGTGGAGCTTGACCAGCTCCTGCACCAGCGCCAGTCCGATGCCGGAGCCCTCGTGGGTCCGGGCGCGGGAGCCCTCCACGCGGTGGAAGCGCTCGAACAGGCGCGGCAGGTCCTCCGCCCGGATCCCGACGCCGGTGTCCCTCACCCGGAGCACCACCTGGTCCCCCGCGGCGCGGAGGGACAGCTCGATCCGCCCCTCGAAGGTGAACTTGAGCGCGTTGGAGAGCAGGTTGAGGACGATCTGCTCCC
>DASRBA010000316.1:0-32679 GCA_035637895.1 Myxococcaceae bacterium | reverse complement strand
GCCAACAAGGCCCCCGCCAGGCCGGAGCAGAGCGTCCCGGTGCAAGAGCTGAAGTGGGAGCAGCCGTTCGGGAAGGACGGCCCGTCGTTCGCCACCATCTGGGGCGATCGCAACAAGACGGAGCACGGCACGTTCCTCATGCTCGCCGCCGGCGCGCCCGCGCAGCTGCACACCCACGCGTCGGACAGCTACGGCGTGGTCATCACCGGCACCATGCAGCACATCACCGAGGGTCGCCCGGGCAAGCTCCTGGGGCCCGGCGGCTGGTGGTACATGCCGCCGAACGTCCCGCACCAGAGCGTCTGCCTGCCCGGCGTGAACTGCCTGGTGTTCATCCACAACCCGGACAAGTTCACCTACGCGCCGGCCGAGGAGAAGAAGTAACCGGGCGTCACCGCCGGATGCGGGCCAGCACGGCCCGCGCGGTGGTCGACAGCCCTTGCGGATCCAGGGCGGCCTCCAGCTTCCGGGCGGAGGCCGCCTCGTCGTACGCGCGGGTCCGCTCCGGCGCCGGGAGGTCGTGCCAGGCCGGGTGGAACCGCACGGCGCCGTCTCTCGCGCGCGGGCGCCACGCGGAGACCACCTGTTCGCGGAGGAGCTCGTCGTCGGAGGCGGCCATCTTCAGAGCTCCTCCACCGGCACGCCGCGCCGCTTCAGGCAGTCCAGCAGGAAGCGCCGCGCGCGGGTGACGTTCTGCAGGAACGTGTTGAGCCGCATTCCCAGCCGCTCGGCCAGCGTCTCGTCCGGGTCGCCACCGCCGTTGTGAATGCGCGCCTCCAGCGCCACCGCGGGCTGGCGGGGGAGCTTCTCCCGGCACTGGGCGATGGCCGCCCGGAGGTGCGGGTCGGGGAGCGCGGGGGCGATCTCGGCGTCGATCTTCAGCTGCGCGCGGGCGATCACCTCGTCCCCGCTCAGCTCCGGCCGGAGGCGGCGCAGCTCGCTGATCGCCACGTTCCGCGCCGCGGTGATCGCCAGCCTCAGCAGGCTGTTGCCGCGCCCGTCCACCTCCAGGCGCGGCGCCACCTGCCAGACGCGGAGGAGGGCCTCCTGCAGCACCGCCTCCACGTCCACCGAGGCGGCCAGCGGGCGGAGCGCCCGTCGGAGCTCCGGCTCCGCCCCGGCCATCCAGCGCCCGAAGGCGCCTTCATCGCCGCCGCGGATGGCCGGAAGCTCGCGATCGAGATCTCCGCCCGCCATGGTCGCCCTCAGCCCTGCACCACCACGTCGATCCGGTCGATGCCCAGGTACAGGCCCACCTCCAGGATCGACCCGGCTTCCATGGACAGCTCCAGCACCACGCGGACGGTGACGCCCTCCGGGTGGGTGCCGTCGCGGGTGGTGCCGTCCACCAGCGCCTTGGCCGGGATCTCCGGGCCCTCGGCCAGCAGGGCCACCGCGGCGATGGGGCGCGTCCAGGCCAGCGGGCCGCCGCTCACCACGATCTCCAGCACCACCTGGCGGCCGCTCCGGTAGACGATCCGGCCCACCAGGCGCCGGCCCTGGCGCTGCCGCCGCCGCGCAGCCCCACCGGCGCCCGCGTCCTTCTTCTCCTTCGCCTTGTCCTCCGGCTCCTCGGCCCGCTTCTTCAGCTCCTCCGGCTCCGGACGCGTCACCTCGCGGGACGGGGGCCGCATCGCCGGCGCCGACGGGCGCGCGGGGGCGGGGACCTTCTTCGCGCGCTCGAAGCGGAATTCCTCCTTCGCGGGCGGCGGGGGCGACGCGCCGGTGACGGGCTCCGGCTCCAGCTCGGCCGGGGCCTCGTCGAACGACGACTCCAACACGTCCTCGACGGCGTAGGCCTCGCCCTCGTCGTCCTGCGGCGACTCGCCCTGGACCCCTCCGATCCTCGCGTCCAGGTCCATGACCTTCGGCGCGGGCTTGGGCGCCGGCGCGGTCTTGGCCATCCCCTGCGCGAGCACCGCTTGCGCCGGCGCGGCGGCCTGGCGCCGCCGCAGCCCCATCCCCTCGGCGGACATCCCGTGCGGCAGCTCCACCGGGACCTCCTCGTGCCGGGTGGGCGCGCCCGGATCCACCGTCCGCGCCTTGCTCACCGCGACCCAGGAGGTCAGCCGGGTGGAGATCTGGAAGTCGAGGCCGGCGCGCTCGATCTCCCGGTCCATCGCCCCCTTCTCGAAGCCGGCGGCGATCTGCAGCTCCAGGTCCTCCACCAGCTCGCGGCCGTAGAGCTTGGCGAGCGCGGGGTTGCCGTCGCCGGGCGCGGTCGCCGCCGGCACGGAGATCCGCCGCTCGAACGCGCCGCCGTCCGCGGTGCGCGCGCGCACCACCAGCTCACCGCCCGCCGTCCGCAGCGCCACCGAGAGCAGCGAGGGCGCACCGGCGAACACGTCCGGCGCCCGCCCCGGCGCGCACTTCTCCAGCGCCGACCCGCTCACCGACACCTCGGTCAGCACCGGCGCGCAGGTCCGCGCCAGGATGCGCTGGGCCGCCCGCTCCACGTCCTCGCCGATGCCGGCGATCAGCTCCACGCCGCGGCCGGCGCGCGAGGCGGGGAAGGAGAGCCCGCGGTTCACCGCCGACCCCACGCCGATGACGTGCACCCGCGAGCCGGAGGGCAGCCGCTCGTAGATGGTGCGGATGATCTCGTCCTCGAAGCCGATCAGCCCGTCGGTGACGATCACCACCTGCCGCTGCGCGCCCTCCCGCAGCGGGGCCAGCGCCTCCAGCACCCCCGCCCGCATCTCGGTGCCGCCGCTGGCCTGCAGCTTCGACAGCCACTTCTGCGCGTCGCGCCGGTTCGACTCGCCGGCCTTCACCGCGCCGCGCTTCCAGCGGCTGGGCGCGCTGGAGAAGGAGATCATCTCCAGCTGGTCCTGCTCACCCAGTGAATCCACCATCAGCCCCAGGATGCGCCTGGCCATGTCCAAAGGCTCGCCGGACATGGAGCCGGAGGTGTCCACCAGCAGGATGAGGTCGCGCGGAGTCGGCTCCGTCGCGGCGAAAGGCGCCGGCGGGGTGAGCGTGAGTAGCCCGTAGCCGCTGGCGCGACCCGCGGGCCACGCAGTCTCCAGCGCCACGCCCGGTTCGCTCGCCGCCGCCGCCCAGCGCACCACCACGTCGCGGTCCAGCCGCGCGCCGGCCTCCTCGGACAAGGTGACGTCCCAGCGCCCGCCGGAGAGCGAGGCCCGCACCGGGTGCGAGGGCGACTCCGGCCGCCCGCCGGAGGGCACCGCGTCGCGCACGGCGATCGCCATCGCCACCCGCGGCGACAGCGGCGCGTCCGCCACGTTCACCGTGACGCGGTCGTGGTCCGCCACCCGGCCCGGCTCGCCCAGGTAGCGCGGCGCCACCACCGTGGGGAAGCGCCACTCCCAGGCGCCCTCGGGGAGCCAGGCCAGCTTCTGGTCCACGGTGAGCTCCGCCACCAGCTCCTCGCCCGGCGGCAGGTTGCCCAGCTCCTGCGTGAACACGCTCTGCCGCTCCTGCGTCACCAGCCCCGCGGTGTGGCCCTCGAGGATGGCGCGCTCGAAGCGCTCTCGCGCGCGGTGCTTGCGGTCCACCTCGCCCTCGATGCGCACGTCGCCCAGCGTGAACGCGTAGCCGCTCACCGCGCCGTCGGCCGGGAGCGGCATCTTGTAGGTGACGCGCAGCGGCTCCTGGTACGGGTTTGCAAAGCGCTGCTCCAGCACCACCCGGCACAGCCCGCCCTTGGCGTCGGCGCGCAGGCTGGCCCCCAGCAGTGGGAGCGTCCGCCCATCCGCCGACACCAGGCGGCCGCCGCTCGACTCGTAGCCGGTGGAAGGGGTGGGAGCGTTCATCGCGTACATGTGGGACTCCTGGTTCCGTCGGGTTCAAATGCCCCAACGCGAGGAGCCCATTTCTGGTGACAGCGATTCTCCGCGCCTATCCGCGCGCGGTGGAAAGCCCCGTGGCTACGCCCACTTTCTGCAGCGCGGCGAGCACCTCGGCGCTGGAGAGCGGCTGCGGGCCGCCGCGCGCCGCGCCCTGGGCCAGCGCGTCCGCCGCCTCGTTGGCGGCGTGCCCGGCGTGGCCGCGCACCCACTGGTAGCGGACGGTGAGCTGGGCCTGGTGGGAGAGGATGGACTCCATCAGGTCGCGGTTGAGCACCGGCGTGCCCTGGGTCGTCATCCAGTTCTTCTTCCGCCAGCCGTGCACCCACTTGGAGAGCGAGTTGATGAGGTAGAGCGAGTCCGAGTGCACGTCCACCGTGGCGCCGCGCGGGAGCCGCTCCAGCGCCTCCAGCACCGCGCGCAGCTCCATCCGGTTGTTGGTGACCGCCTGGTCGCCGTCGCGCAGGTAGCGGTTGCCGCCGAAGCGCAGCTCGCGCGTGTCGCGGTCGTAGACGATGAAGCCGGTGCCGCCCGGCCCGCCGGGGTTGGCCAGCGAGCTCCCGTCGGCGAACACCACGAAGCGCGCGGGGGACGTCACGAGCTGACCTTTCGCAGAGGGGATTCCTGGGGCCTCTCGCTGGGCGCCTCGTCCTCCACCGGTTCGGCCGGGTCGGCGAGGTGCTCCGGGCAGACCAGGCACTCCATCCGGTCCGCGGCCTGCTCGAAGCGCTCCCAGTCCACCCGGAAGTCCCCGGTGTACGGGTCGTCGAGGTCGAGGACCATGCTGACGGCGGCCACCACCACCCAGGTGAGCAGCGCCTGGAAGAAGACGTGCAGGCCGAACGGCTCGACCGCGAGGACGGAGAAGCTCAGGACCGTCATCACGCCGCCCATGATGGTGAACACGCGCAGGCCCCAGGGGATGCGGAGGCCGGCGGTGGTGATGCGGTGCTCCATCGTCTGGCTGAGGTCGTGGATGAGGTCCAGCGCCTTGTCCCACAGGCGCTCCTCGGCCGGCGACGGCGCGCGGTACTCGAGGAGCACGCGGAAGATGTGCTCCAGGTGCTCGCGTTCGGGGAGCGTGCCGACGGCGTGGCCGTGCGCGTACGTCTTCGGCACGCTGTGCGCGTAGTCGCGGAGGTGCTGGCGCGCGGTCTCGCGGGACGGCCAGCGATCGAACCAGGAGAAGATGCGGTACAACTCGCCCACCAGCACCGCCTCGCGCTCCACCGCGACCTGGGTGTCGTTCTGCTGGCCCCAGGTGATGAAGACCGCGAAGCCCAGCACCAGGCCGTAGATGCCGACGAAGGCCTGGAGGAAGTTGCCGCCGAGGTCGGTCGCGGGCGCCAGCGACTCCTGCGGCAGGAGCCGGTGGAAGGCGTAGAGCACCCCCAGCGACCCGACCAGCCAGCCGCCGTGGCGGCGGACGCGCCCGAGGTGGCGGACGGCGGCGGTCTTGAACGACGGCACGTCGTGGAGCGTACCACCGTGGCATGATCCGCCGGGTGAACGTCCTGCTGACGGGCGCCTTCGGGACGGTGGGCCGCCGAGCGCTGGAGGAATTGCTGAGGGCCGGACACGCGGTCCGCGCGCTGGAGCTGCCCACGCCCCGGAACCGGGCGGCGGCGCGGCGGCTGGCGGCGCCCGGGCTGGAGGTGGCCTGGGTCGACCTGCGCGACGAGCCGGCGGTGGCGCGCGCGGTGGAGGGGCGGGAGGCGGTGGCGCACCTGGCGGCGGTCCTCCCGCCCGCCAGCGACGCGCAGCCGGAGCTGGCGCGGTCGGTGAACGTGGGCGGGACGCGGAACGTGCTCCAGGCGATGAAGCAGGCCGGCGCGCGGCGGCTGGTCTACACGTCGTCGGTGGCGGTGTTCGCGCGGGCGCAGCCCCGGCCGCCGCCGCGGCGGGCGGACGACCCCACCGCCGGGACCGATCCCTACTCGCACCACAAGCTGGAGTCCGAGGCGCTGGTGCGGGCCTCGGGCCTGGACGCGTGCATCCTGCGCTTCGGCGCGGTGCAGCCGCCCCCGACGCCCAACATCGACCTGGGGACGCAGCTGCGGATGGCGTTCGAGATCCCGCTCGACCAGCGGATCGAGACGGTGGACGCGCGGGACGCGGGGCTGGCGGTGGCCAACGCGGTCAGCTCGCCGGACGTGGGCGGCAAGACGCTGCTGGTGGGCGGCGGCGAGGGCTCGCAGCTCCTCTTCCGCCGGTACATCTCGGAGGTGCTGGGCGCGCAGGGCCTGCGCATGTTCCCGGACGAGGCGTTCGGCACCGAGCCGTTCCACACCGACTGGATGGACACCGCCGAGACGCAGCGGCTGCTGCGCTTCCAGCGCCACTCGTGGGAGGACTTCGTGGAGGGCTACCGCAAGGAGCTGGCGCTGACCCGCGCGCTGACGAAGCCCTTCGCTCCGCTCCTGTCGCGCTACCTGCTGCGGTTCTCGGCGGCGTGGCGGAGGCGCCGGCTCACTTCCCCGCCGGCTGGGTCGCGTACTTCCGGATCGCCTTGAAGACGTCCGGCACCGCGCCGCTGTTGGCCGAGTTGACCAGGAACTTGGGGATGGAGCCGCCCGGGTCGGTGAACAGGTAGTACGTGACCTGCGTCTTCTTCCCGCCGTCCGCCGGCGTCAGCAGCCAGAACCCGTCGTTGGTCTTCAGCCGCACCACGCCCTCCGCCGGCGGCGGGCCCTTGTCGGGAGCCATCGACCAGCTCGACCTGAGGAATCCCTTGCCGTCCTTCCAGTCCGACTCGTCGAGGATCTTCAGCGTGTAGTCGCGCTTGGCGACGAAGGGCGCGGCGATCCGGCTGTAGAAGTACGTCACCTTGCCGCCGTCCTCGACGGCCACCACGGTGGCCACCTCGGTGTACGGCATCCGGCCCTTGTAGTTCGGGTAGTCGCGGATGACCTTCCACACCGCGTCCGGCGGCGCGTCGATGGTCCCCAGCGCCTTCAGCTCCTTCACCTCGGTGCCGGGCTTGTCGCGGGTGAAGACGGTGATGCCGTCGGTCTCGGCGGCCTTGACCCAGCCCTCGCCGGAGTCGGGCGAGGCGAGCAGCGCGAAGGAGGCGACCAGTGCGTGCAGAGCGTTCATGGGGTGCGGAAGTATCTGCCGCCACCAGGCCGGTCCGCCACTACTGCGACCGGCGTGCGCCCAGGCTCCACACCCAGACCGCCGCCCCACCCAGCGCCGGCAGCACCACCAACACGGTGAGCGCGCCGAACACCGCGTTGTTCCGCGCGTCCGCCGTCAGGTCCACCCCGTGCACGCCCATGGTGGACTTCACGATGGTGACCAGCCAGTTGGCGTAGTTGGCGAAGATCACCGCCCACGCCAGCCGGGCGCGCCCCTTCTCCCCCAGGTGCAGCATGGGCTGGGTCCAGGCGAGCGCGAAGATGAAGAAGGCGCCCGTCAGCGCCGCCACGTGCGCGCCCAGGAGGATCCGCCCGTCCAGGGGCGCGTACCGCCCGCTGAGCGCCCCGCCGGCCACGATGCCGGTGAGCAGCCCCACCAGCACCAGCCCGGCGCCGGCGCGCGCCAGCGTCCGCACCAGTGGGTCCTGCGCGGTGGTCGAGGGGTCGGGCACGGGGGCTCCTTCAGTAGGGGCGAGGCATGGGGGTGAACGGCCGGGACTCCCGGCGCAGGTAGTCCTGCAGCGCGGCGGCCACCATGAAGTGGGCGATGACGTCGCCGAAGCGAAGCTTGGCCCCGCTCCGCAGCGCCACCGGGACGTTGGGCTCGATCTGCTTGCCGTCGAGGATGGTCCCGTTGCGCGACCCCACGTCCTCCACCTGCCAGCCGTCCGCGGTGCGGATGAAGTGCACGTGCACGCGCGACAGCTGCCGGAACGGGAGCACCACGTCGCACGGCGCCATCCGCCCGAAGCTCACCCGCATCCCGGTCAGCCCGCGCGGCGCCAGGCTCACCAGGAGCGGCGGGAGCATCATCGCGGGCGGCTCGGTGCTCTCGAAGGCGCGGGTCCAGGTGGACGGGCCGAAGTCCTCCGCCGGGCCCATCACGATCATCGCCGGGTGCGCGTAGCGCCGCTCGAGGTCCGCGAAACCGGAGGCTCGCAGCTCGGCCCGGACCTCATCTACCGTGTAGAGCGGTCCAACCGGACTTTCGATCGGCATGCAGGCGCACGATACCGTAGGCTACTCCCGGGAATGCAGAGCTTCCTGCTGAGCGTCCTCGCCCAGCAGTACGGGCGCGCCGCGGCCGCGGATTTCGCCGCCGTGTTTCCAGACCCCTGGCTGGTGTGGGAGGCCGGGAACTGGGCGCCCGCGCAGCCCACCACGCTCTCGGTGACGCAGCAGGCCGAGGAGTTCGCGGCCCCCGCCCAGGGCAAGGGCGAGGCCCTGGTGTTCCAGCTCCGCCCGTCTCCGGGGAAGACGGAGATCGCCGTCGGGCGCGCGCCGCCCTGCGAGGTGGTGGTCAACGACGGGACGCTCTCCAAGCGCCACGCCACGCTGCTGCGCAACGACCGGGCGTGGTCGATCCGGGACGAGGGCTCGCGCAACGGCAGCTGGGTGTCCGAGGTGATCGCCGCGCCGGGCAGGCCGGTGCCGCTGGCCTCCGGGTGCCGGGTGCGCCTGGGCACCGCCCGGCTCACCTTCCTCGATTCGACGGCCCTGCACGCGCGACTGGCGCGGCGCTGAGGCGGTTCCGGTAGAGCGCCTCCAGGTCGGCGTAGCCGGCGAACTGCTCGCCGGTGAGCCGCCCGCGCCGCTTGCCGCTGGCGCGCCGGATGTAGTCGTTGAGCACGCGCCCGTCGTCCGCCCTCGCCGTGGAGGGGAAGCGCAGGTTCAGCCGGGACTCCTTCACGCCCGAGCTGGCCCGGTGCGCGAACACCACCGTCCCGTCCGGCTCCACGCGCTCCACCACGCCCACGTGGGTGACGCCGTCGTCGCGGCGCCGGTCGCGGTTCCGGTCGTATGTCTCGCGGAAGAACACCAGGTCCCCCGGCAGCGGGCGGCCCCCTCGGCGCAGCGCCCGCGCGCGCGAGGCCATGGACAGCATGTTGCCCACGCTGCCCTCCACCAGGTCCTCGCCCGACGCGCGGTACGCCCAGCGCGCGAAGCCGGTGCAGTCGTCGCTCACCTCGCGCGTGACGGCGGAGAGGCGGAGCCGGCCGAGCGCGGACGCCGCGCGCTCCACCACCTGCTCGCGGAGGGAGGGAGCGGCCGGTTCAGCGGGTGGCGCGGGTGGCATGGGCGCCGCGCGCGCCACGCGTGGGGGAGGGAGCGGAGGCGGCGGCGGCGCCGCCGCGGTGGCGGTCGCGCAGGCCGTGAACGACAGGAGCAGCGCGCACGACAGGAGCCCTGGCCGAGGCATTCGAAACTCTCAAACGTGCCCGAGGCCAGGCGTATTCAACCCACGTCCGGCGGGCGGGTAGGATCCGGTGCGGCGAGGCGCGCATCCGTGGTACCAAGAGGCCGGTCCCTTCACGGTCGCACCACGCAAGAGCCCGTACCCATGCGCCCCTTCCGCACGCTGGTGGTCACGTCCCTCGGAGTCTGCTGCATCCTCGCCGCCCTGCACGGGTGTGGCCCCAAGACCTGCACGCCGGCCTGTACCGGCGGTGCGGTCTGCGACAACGGCACGTGCCGGTCGTCCTGCAACCCGAACGAGTGCGGCTACGACGGGACCTGCATCGACGGAGGATGTGCGAAGGGTCACCCCGGCGTCACCTGCGCACCGCCCGTCCTGGTCGCCGGTGGGCTGGTGGGGCCGGCCACTCCCCCGACCGGCTGCGTGAAGAGCGTCCAGCCGAGCGCGCTGGCCGCCTCGGCGAAGCAGGAGCTGGGCGTCCACAAGGTGGGCGAGCGCGTCCAGTTCACCGTCGCGCCGAATACGACGAGCTTCTCCATCGTCTCCCAGGCCGTGAACGCGTGGGAGACCGTCGAGTACAAGGGCAACACGTTCGACAACTCGGCCATCCCGGACCTCGTGCACGATCCGGACGGCGGCCTCTGGTACGACGACAACAACATCCCCGACAACACCGAGGACGCGCTCTACGAGTTCGCCGGCCAGTCGCCGGTGATCAACACCTTCACCCTCCCCAACACGGTGCTGGCGCTGAACGCCACCCGCGCCAGCGGCGTCCAGCCCGGCAACTGGAGCTTCACCGTCAACGACTACGCCTACGAGTGCACGTACCTGGACGGCTGCGACGGCGGATCGGACGCGGGGACCTACGACGTCAAGGTGCTCAGCCAGTTCGGCCCGCCGTCCAACACCGGCACGCTGGACATCAGCATCTACCTGGTGGAGACGGCCGGCCTGGACAGCGGCACCGCGCTGGTCAACGCCGACGTGCAGCGCTTCGTCCAGTCCACCACCACGCTGTTCGCGCAGGCGGGCATCTGCCCCGGCACCATCACCTTCTACGACGTGCCCGCCTGGGCGAGCACGCGCTACGCCACCAGCATCAACGGCGACACCACCGGGCCGTGCGACCTGATGCCGCAGATGTTCACGCTGGCGCAGAGCAACAAGACGCTGAACCTGTTCTGGGTGTCCTCCATCGGCGGCGGCAGCAACGGGACCATCCTCGGGATCGACGGGACCATCCCCGGCCCGTCCACGGTGGGCGGCACCATCGCCAGCGGCGCGGCGATGTCCGTGGAAGGCCTGGACCGCGGGACCTGCGGCAACTCCATCTCGGCGAACCAGTGCGGGCCGGACGAGAAGGCGTACATCGCCACGCACGAGGCCGGGCACTGGCTGGGCCTGTTCCACGTCACCGAGGCGCCCGGCACGCTGTTCGACCCGCTGGGCGACACCCCCCGGTGCGTCTGCCGCACCTGCGCGCTGTCCACCCAGCAGTCCAACTGCGGGGCCACCACCATCGTCACCGGCAGCAGCTGCAACGGCTCCAAGCCGGACTGCGGCGGCTCCGACAACCTGATGTTCTGGCTGATCGGCGGGGCCGCGGGAGGGCACGTCAGCCCGCAGCAGGGCGAGGTGATGCGCCGCAACCTGGTCGTGCACTGAGGAGAGCAAGTCGATGAACTGCCTTTTCGTCATCGTGGCCGTGGCGCTGAGCGGCCCGCCGAACGCGAACCCGCGGGCCCTGCCCCCGGGGGCCGTCCCTTCCGGCAACGTGCGCGAGCAGGTGGAGACGTACCTCTCCACCATCGACGTGGCGGTGAACGCGCAGCAGTGGCAGGCGCTGGGGCCGGACGCCGCGGCGGTGCTGATGGAGATCGCCTCCAGCGTCCAGGCGCTCCCGCTCCGGCGGGCGCGCGCGGTGGAGGCGCTGGGGATGCGCAAGGACGCCGCCGCGGCCGCGCTGGTGAACAAGCTGGCCGCCAGCGCCTCGGAGTCGAGGTCGGTGCGGATGGCGGCGGTGCGCGCGGTGCCCAGGCTGGCGAAGGACGCCGCCGCCGCGCAGGCGGCGCTCACCCCGCTGTTGCAGGACAAGGACGTGCAACTCCGGGCCGCCACCGCGGGCGTGCTGTCCGGGCTGGGCGCCGGCGGGTGCAAGGCGGTGTCGCAGCGGCTGCAGCGGGAGAGCGGCGAGGAGCGCGCGCTGATCGAGCGCAACGCCGCCGCGTGCCGTAAGCCATGACGCGGCTCCGGGGCCGGCACCCCGGGCGCGGACGATGACGGCGCCCGCGGCGGCGGCGGCCGGGGCGACCTCGAACCGGCGCGCCGTCACCGCCACCGGCGCCTCGGCGCTGGCGATGTGGGCCACCCTGGCATGGCTCACCACGGAGACCTCGCGCATCCCCGCCTTCCAGCTGATGGCGCTGGTGTTCGGGGTGTCGTTCGCCATCGCCGCGGCGGCGTGGCTGGTGCGCGGGGACTCGCTCCGGAAGCGGATGACGCTGGCGCCCGGCGTCTGGGCGCTGGGGCTGTTCGGCCTCTTCGGGTACCACGCGCTGTTCTTCGTCGCGCTGCGGAGCGCGCCCGCCGCCGAGGCGAACCTGATCAACTACCTCTGGCCGCTGCTGCTGGCGCTCCTCTCCGCGCTCCTGCCCGGCGAACGCCTGCGCTGGTGGCACCTGGCCGGGTGCCTGCTGGGGCTCTGCGGCGCGTCGCTGCTGGCGGTGCGCGGCGCCTCGCTGGCGTTCGAGGCGGCGCAGTGGCGCGGCTACGCGGCGGCGCTGGGGTGCGCGGTGATCTGGCCCACCTACTCCGTGCTCAGCCGGCGGCGCGGCGACCTCTCCACGGACGTGGTGGGGGCGTTCTGCGGCGGCACCGCGCTGCTGGCGGCGGCGCTCCACCTGGGGCTGGAGGCGTGGGTCGCGCCCAACGCCCGCGAGTGGATGGCCGTCGCGGGCATGGGGGTCGGCCCGGTGGGCGTGGCGCTCTTCGCCTGGGACGTGGGGATGAAGCGCGGGAACGTGCGGGCGCTGGCGGCGGCGTCGTACCTGGAGCCCATCCTCTCCACCGTGGTGCTGTTCGCCGCGGGCCGCGCCACGATCACCGGCGCGCTCGCGCTCAGCTGCGTGCTGGTGGCGCTGGGGGCGGTGGTGGGCGGCTGGGACGCGCTGCGCCCGTCGGATTCCTGAGGCGCGACCGGGCAAATCCGTCAGCGCGCCGCGTCGTGGTCGAGGCCGCGAGAGGATGAGCAGCCCGCGCTGGGCGCGGGCGTGGGCGAAATCCGTCAGGGCGCCGCGCACGCGGTGGAGAAGCACCGCCGGTTACCATCTGGCGCATGGGTTGCTTGTCCGGGGGCGTGATCTGCGCGCTCCTCATCGCTACGGCGGCGGCGGCCTCACCTGAGCCGGAGGGCGGCGGCGTCGCGGAGGCGCCGGACGCGGGGATTGCCGTCACCGGGGCGGCTACGCCGGAGCTGACCGGCCGCGCTGCTGATGTGGCAGAAGCGCCGGACGCGGGGATTGTCGTCACCGGGGCGGCTACGCCCGAGCGGACACGTGGCGGCGTCGCGGAAGTGCCGGGCCCACCGGACGCGGGCGCCTTCGTCACCGTGGTGCGCGGCGAGCGCCCGGTCCTCACCGAGCTGCGCGGGGAGGAGCTCCAGGAGGTCCCCGGCGCCATGGGCGATCCGATCCGCGCGGTGATGTCGATGCCGGGCGTGTCGAGCATCCACTCCGGCGTCTCGTACCCGGTGGTGCGCGGCTCCAGCCCCGCCAGCACCGCCCTCTTCATCGACGGCGTGCAGGTGCCGCTGCTGTTCCACATGTTCGTGGGGCCGTCGGTGATCCACCCGGACCTGGTGGACTCGCTGGCGCTGTATCCGGGCGCGCCGGGGCCGGAGTACGGGCACCTCCTGGGCGGCGTGGTGGACGCCAGGACGCGCGAGCCCGGCGAACGGCCCCGCCTCTCCGCGTACCTGGACCTGGTGAACGTCGGGGTGTTCGCGTCCGTGGCGTTCCCGGAGACGCGCACCGGCTTTACCTTCGCCGCCCGCTACAGCTTCACCGCCTGGCTGATCGCCCTGGGCGCCAACGCGTCGCACCTCGTGAAGGTGCCGGGGCAGCACGAGGGCGAGACCTCCACGCTGGGCTTCGCGGACTACCAGCTCCGGCTGGACCAGGCGCTGGGCCCGGGGAAGCTGCGGTTCTTCCTCTTCGGCAGCGCGGACGACTTCGGCGTGGAGTCGCCGGACCCGCTGGGCGGCTGGATGGCCCACACCCTGTTCCACCGGGGCGACCTCCGCTACCGCTGGCCGATGGGGCCCGGCGAGGCCGAGGTCGGCTTCACCGCCGGCATCGACCGGCTGGGCTACGACGGCGCGAACCGATCCGGGGTGGAGGACATCCCGCCGTACGGCGAGCTCTCCGTGCTCACCACCACCGAACGCGTGGCCGAGCCGTCCTTCCAGGCGCGCGCCTCCTGGCGGGGCCGGCCGTCGCCGGAGGTGGAGGTGAGCTTCGGCGCGGACGTCGATCACCGCTGGGCGCAGCTCTCCGCGCACCAGCTCCTCCGCGCGGACATCGAGCGCGGCGCGCCGGAGATGGAGCGCGACCTCACCGCGGACGCGGCGGTGGGGACCACCGTGGGCGCCTGGGCGCAGGTGCGCTGGACCGGGCTGGGGCCGTGGGAGGTCACTTCCGGGCTGCGCGCCGACGACTACCACCTCGTCCCCGGCATCGACCGCGTCGCCTTCGAGCCCCGCATCTCCGCCCGCCGCCCGCTCACGGACGCGCTGGACCTGCACCTCGCCGCCGGCGCCTTCCACCAGCCGCCGGTCGCGATCATCGGCATGCCGGTGGTCGACGCGGGCGGACTCCGCTACGGGCTGCAGGAGGCGGCGCAGGCGACCGCGGGCGTGACGTGGCGGCCGTGGCGCGGCGTCGAGGTCTCCGCGGACGCGTACTTCAACCCCATCCTCACCGCGGTCGACCTGGACATCTTCCAGAGCGGCGCGCTCGGCTTCCAGATCGCCGGACCCACCTCCGGCCAGCTGTTCCCGGACATCGGCGTGCAGCGGTCGCGCGGCTACGCCACCGGCCTGGAGCTGATGGTGCGGCACCCGCTGGGCGGCCGGTGGTTCGGCTGGCTCACCTATTCGCTCCAGCGGAGCCGGCGCTGGACGACGTACGCGACGTACGACCCGGGGAACGGCAAGGCGACGGGGCTCTCCTCCGGCTGGATCCCCTTCGGCTTCGAGCAGACGCACGTGGCGAACGGGACGCTGGCCTACGCCTTCCCGGGCGGCTGGACCGCGGGCGTGGCGCTCCACTTCAACTCCGGCCGCCCGGAGTCGGGACAGCTCACCAGCTGGACGAAGGTGCCCGACTCGGGAGGTGGGACGGCGTGGATCCCGGCCGACGCGGCGCACGTGGAGCGGCTGCCCGCGTTCTTCCGGGCCGACGCGCGCGTCTCGAAGATGTGGGCATTTGGCGACCTCAAGCTGGAGGTGTCCCTGGACGTACTCAACGCATCGTTCCAATCCGAGGTGGTGAGTTACGAATATGCGTACCCATTGGTACGCCAACCAATCTCGATTCCGCTCGTGCTGCCGGTGCTTGGCGTGAAGGGTTCATACTGATACTGCTGCGCGCCCCTCCTCCCCGCTCGGAGACTTGCCAATGCACAGGACCCCTCGAACGCAGCTTCTGTGGAGCAGTGTGCTCGCCGTCGGAATCGCCGCGCTGTCCGGATGCGGTCCCGCCGATACGGATCTCGGAATCACGCCGCAGGCGCTCTCGACGAACCTGGAGATCCACTACATCAACGTGGGTTGGGGCGGCGCGGTGTTCGTGAAGGGCCCGGGCGCGACGGGAGCGACGGTGCTGATGGAGGCCGGCAACACCGGCAAGGGCACCAGCCGCGTGGTGCCGTACCTGCAATCCATCGGGTACGGGCCGGCGAACGGGTTCGACTACACGATCGCCGGTCACCAGCACTGCGACCACCTGGGCGGAATGGATGAGGTGATCGCCGCCGGCTACAACGTGCGGACGGCGAACTACAACAACGGCTCGAGTTACGCGTCGTCCTGCGTCGACGAGTGGAAGGCCTCCGCGTCGGGGACGACGGCGGGCGCGCTGAAGCTGGCGCCGGTGGGCGGGCAGATCGCGCTGGGCGACGGGGCCACGCTGACCTTCGTGGCGCGGAACGGGTCCATCATCGGCGGCGGGAGCGTGTCCGTCTCCGACGAGAACGACCGCTCCGTCGCGGTGCTCATCCAGTACGGCGGGTTCGACTACCTGTGGGCCAGCGACCTGGGTGGCGGGAGCAGCGACGGCAGCTGCACCGGGCGCTCGACGTCGCAGACCGACGTGGAGACCTCCGTCATCAGCGCCATCTCGCCCGGCGGCGCGGCGCCGATGATCTCCGCCGGCGGCATCGACGTGCTGCACGTGAATCACCACGGCAGCGAGAGCAGCACCAACGCCAATTACATGAACAAGGCCGCGCCGACCGTGGCGGTGGTGGGCGTGGGCGACGGCCAGACCTCCGGGTGGGACCTGCCGCGCATCGACGTGGTGGAGCACGTGCTGAAGGCGCAGGCCACCGCGTGCATCACCGCGCCGCCCGCCCTCGTGGTGCAGACGGAGGAGGGCGCGCCCATGGGCTCGCTCATGAGCACCGCCGGCTACAGCGTGGGCAACATCAAGATCTCCACCGACGGCGCCAGCGGCTTCACCGTGTCCGCGGACGGCGCGGTGACCCAGGGCCCGAACGAGCTGGCCGCCTCCGGCCTCCCCCGCACCTTCGCGCTGGACGACGGCCCGCCCGTGCCCGACACCCAGCCGCCCGTCACGTCCATCACCGCGCCGGCGAGCGGCGCCACCCTCTCCGGCACCGTCTCGGTGACCGCCTCCGCGACGGACAACGTGGGCGTGACCTCGGTCGACTTCTACCTGGACGGCGTGCTCCAGGCGTCCGACACCACCGCGCCGTACGCGTGGAGCTGGAACACCGCCGGCGCCGACGGCGCGCACACGCTGCGCACGGAGGCGCACGACGCGGCCGGCAACCTGGGCGTGTCGGCGGACGTGCCGGTGACGGTGAGCACCCCGCCGGTCGACACGCAGCCGCCCACCGCGCCGTCCAACCTGGTCGCCACGGGTGGGAGGCGGAAGATCACCCTCACCTGGGGCGCGTCCACGGACAACGTGGGCGTGACGGGGTACCAGGTGTGGCGTGCGAACGCCGCCTCCGGCCCGTTCTCCCTGATCGCCACCACCACCGCGCTCACCTACGCGAACGGCAATCTGTCGACGGGGACGACGCGGTACTACCAGGTGAAGGCCACCGACGCGGCGGGCAACGTGTCCGCGGCCTCGAACACGGCTTCGGCGACGGCGAAGTAGAAGCCCGGGCAAGTACCCATCCGGCCGATCCGACAGGCCGCCCTTCACGGACGGCATGAGCGAGACCGGCCGGATCAGCGCCGGCGGATTTCCCCGGGCTGCTCCGGCAGGCCGCCTTCCCCGGGTGTACGCTCCGGGACATGGCGGCCCTGCTCGGATTCGCGATGCTCGCCCTCGCGGGCGGTCCCGTCATACCGGCCGTGGGCCCGGCCGAACCTCACGGCAGCCCGCGACCCACTGCCGCGCCGGGGAGCCAGTACCTGGCGCACGCGGCCACGGCCGGCACCACGTCGATGCTGGTGTGGAGCGACGAGCGCGGTGGCGCGCCGCCGGATCTCTGGTCCACGCGCATGCAAGCGGACGGGACCCTGCTGACGCCCGCCGGGGCGCGCGCGGCGCCGGGGCCCATCGCCGGTTCGGGGATCGCCGCCGGGAACGGCCTCTTCTGGCGGGTGTGGATGGTGGGCACCGCCCCGCCGTACCTGATGTACGGCCAGCTCAGCCAGCCGGACGGGACGCCCGTCGGCCAGGTGCTCCTGCTGGGCCCGCCGGTGAGGGCGACCGCTCCCGCCGCGGCGTGGTCCGGGCAGGAGTTCGTCACCGTGTGGGCGGACCTGGCCGCGCCGCAGCTCGTGGGCGCGCGCACCACGCCCGCGGGCGCCGTGCAGACGGCGATGATGTCCACCTCCATCGCGGCGGACAGCGCGTCCGTGGCGTGCGGCGCCGGCCCGGTGTGCCTGGTGGTCTTCAAGTCGCCCTCGCCCTCGCCGCCCGTGACCAAGGACATCCACGGCCGCTTCTTCGACCCGGCCACCCTGGCGTGGGCGTCCGGGGACATCACCATCTCCGCCACCACCAACGAGGAGATCGACCCGGTGGTGGCCTACGAGCCCTCCCGCGACGCGTACGTCGTCGCCTGGCGCGAGGCCGCCGCCAGCGAGGACGTGATCATGGCCGCGGTGCATCCGGACGGATCGGTGGTGGGCCCGACCCCGCTGGCGGCGAGCGCCGATCACGAGATGGAGCCCGCGGTGAGCTGCCGGCCGGACGGCGTCGACCTGTGCGTGATCGCCTTCCGCGAATACTCCACCAACGAGATCCTCCTCTGGCGGATCCATGGCGACCTCTCGTTGATCGACGCCTCGCCCATGAGGTGGTCCGCCGCCAAGGACTACGCGGTCAACCCCACGGTGTCGCTCGGGCCCGGCGGCGGCGTGCTCGCGTGGCACGGCACCAACCCGGACAAGCTGAACGGCGACGAGGTCTGGGGCCTGGCGCTGGATCCGAGCGGCGCGCCGGCGAGGATGCCCGCGGTGCTCAGCCAGAGCGCGAACGGGCAGGAGTTCCCGGAGGTGTCGTCCTCGGGCGCGCACTCGTGGCTGTTCTGGCGCGACGACGGGCGCCAGCCGGGGCCGGGGAACTACCAGCTGTCGCTCTTCGACCAGGGGACGTCGTCGTGGGCGCTGGACGACCACAACATCGGCTCCGACCTCGAGAGCTGGACGCGCGGCACCATCGCCGCGCTCGGGAGCTCGGAGGCGTTCGCGGTGTGGGGGGACGAAGGCCCGCAGTCCCACCTGGGTTACGCGGTGGTGGACGTCCTCGGCGGCGCGCAGGCGTCCGGCGACGCGCTGAACGGGGCGACCGGGTGCCTGGAGCCGGCCGCGATCTCCTACGGAGACTCCGTCATCGTCGCCGTGCGCTGCGCCAGCCCGACGCTGTGGGCGACCGCGTACCGGAACGGCGCCTTCCTCGGCGACCAGGCGATCTCCGCGCTCGGCTCGCAGATCACCGGCCCCGCGCTGGGCACGGACGGGACCGAGGTCCGGCTGGTGTGGTCGGATGACCGATCCGGCTCGCCGCTGATCTACGGGACGCGGCTCGATCCGGACGGCGGCTCGCTCGAGGACGCGGGCGTGTCGCTGGCGGCGGCGGGCGGCCCGCAGACGAGCCCGACCCTCGCGGCGTCGGACGGGACCTGGCTGCTGGCGTGGGAGGAGGGCCAGGACGACGCCGGTACGCGCGTCATGGGCAACCGCTTCGGCGCCGGCTGGCAGCCGCTGGACGCGGAGCCGCTCGTCCTCCGCCAGCCGTTCTCGAAGGCCGGCGCGCCCAGGCTGCTCGCGGTGAGCGGCGGCTTCCTGATGGCGTGGGCGGAGGACTCCAACCGCGGCGACGTGCGCGCGGCGCTGGTCGGCACCGACGGCGTGGTGGGTACGCCGTTCGACGTCGCCGCCGGCCCGGAGTGGGAAGGGCAGGTGTCGCTCGCGCCCGGCCGGTCCGACATGGAGGTGCTGGTCGCGTACTCGGCGCTGGACCCGGCGGACGGCGTGCTCACCCGGCGCGCGTACACGCGGTGGATCGACCTCAGCGGCGGGACGGCGAACCCGACCCCGCACGACCCGCTCGGCATCGGCTGCGACTGCTCGTCGGGCGGGAGCGGGGCGGTGTGGACCGGGCTGCTGCTGGCGGTGGGCGCCCTGCTCAGGCGGCGCAGAACCTCTTCACCAGGGTGATCAGCTCGTCGACGTCGGGCGGCTTGCGCAAGAGCCCGGCCACGTCCCCCACCTTCACCGGGGCGGCGGTGAGCACCACGATGGGGAGGTCCGCCGTCTTCGGGTCGCCGCGCACGCGCTGGATGAACGCCTGGCCGTTCATCCGCGGCATCATCAGGTCCAGCAGCACCAGCCCGGGCCGGGGGATGGTGGCCAGCCGCTCCAGCGCGTCCTGGCCGTCCGTGGCCGTGAACACCGAGTGTCCCTCGGACTCCAGCAGCTCCTGCAGCCCCTCGCGGATGTCCCGGTCGTCGTCCACGATCAGGACGGGCTTGCGCGGGGGGGCGGCCATGGGCGCGAATCGTACCCGGAGTACGGGTGGTTGCGAGGCCTCGGACCCGGGTGAATTTCGGGCAGCGTCATCCGTCTGACGCACGCTCCCTCTCTGCTCTCTCCCAAGGAGGCCCGTCCGAACATGTCCCTCGCGCGCACCTCGCTCCTGCTCTCCGCCGCCGCCGCGCTCCTCGTCACCACCGGGTGCTCCGCTCCGGTGATACGGCTCACCTGGAGTCGCCCGCCCCTGCTCCCCATCACCACCGCGCAGAAGGTGGGCCTGGACGTGGCCAAGGGAACGGCGGTGGTGACGCCGAACGCGGCCATCGGCACGGTCCTCGGCCTGACGCAGGGCCAGGTGATGAACAAGGACATGTCGGTGGAGGCGCTGCGCATCGAGCTGAAGGGACAGCTGCAGAACATGGGCTTCGCGGTGGTGGACAAGTCCCAGGCGGACGTCATCATCAAGGTCGTCCCCACGGCGTGGGAGTACCAGCTCCAGCCGGGCACGCTCACCTCCGGCCGCGGGCGGCTGGACATCCAGGTGGACGTGTTCGACCTGCACGGCACCGCCAGCCAGGCCATCTTCCACGACGCCTACTGGGCGCGGAACACGGGCGACCACCTCGGCGAGCCGGAGGTGATGGTGCGCGCCTCCGGCCTGGTCATCACCCGCTTCCTGGAGGACCTGCAGCCGCAGCGCGTCTCCGCCAAGGTGGAGATGGACGACAGCGACCCGGTGGTGAAGCCGGGCCTGGAGCTGTGCCGGTCGAACCAGTTCGAGGCCGCGTACCTGGCGCTGTCGCAGGCGGTGAACAAGAAGCCGGACTCGTCCGCCGCGCTCTACGACCTGGGCATCATGGCCGAGGTCCGCGGCTCCTACGACGAGGCCGAAGACTTGCTGCGGCGCGCCACCACGTACTCGCAGAAGCCGATCTACTTCACCGCGCTGGAGCGGGTGCGCGCGGCGAAGGTCGACGCCGCGGGGATGCAGGGACACTGAGAGGGAAATTCAGTCGCATCAAGGCGTTGCGCGCGACATGGAGCGCGCGCACATGCCGCAGTCTGATCTCGTTTCGAACAGCCGGCGCGCGGTGACTGTCCGAACCGCGCGCAATGAGGACAAGGGCGCCTTGGCACGAGAGGTGCTGAAGGGCGCGGCAGGTCGCCACTGGAGAGTGACCTGCGCCCCCCGCGCATTGCCCCCGAGGCCCCATGTCAGGCGTTAGCGGAGCTACGTCCAAGTCCCAGGGTTCGTCTGGTTCTCACCCGTCGTCCGGTTCGTCGTCGAGCTCTTCGGGCTCGAGTGGTTCGTCGAGCTCATCGAGCTCATCGGACAAGTCGAAGTCGTCGAACAAGTCGACGCAGTCGAGCTCATCGAACAAGTCGACGCAGTCGAATCAAGCGAACAAGCCGAATCAGTCGAACGCCTCGAGTCAGTCGAGCCAGTCGCAGGGCTCGAACACGAAGGACACGTTCGAGAGCGGCAGCGGGACGAAGAAGCAGGTCGACCTCGGCGGCGGCCAGGGGTCGGCGCAAGCCTCGCGCGACTTCAAGACGGGCGAGACGAAGAAGAGCGGGGGCGTGGACATCGCCCACGTCGACGTCAGCGCGAGCAAGAGCACGGGCTCGGCGTTCCAGCGCACCGACAAGAAGGACCTCGGGTCGAACACGACCGTTACCAACGACGTCCAGGCCGGAACGGCCAACGTGAGCATGAACGCCAAGGCGGGTGCGAACGACAAGGGCGTCTACGCCAACACGAACGTCCACGGCGAGGCCACCGCCCTGAAGGACCACGTCCAGGTCAAGAACGAGACGAAGCTCCCCGGCGGGATGAGCTCCGAGAACAAGCTGGACGGCAACCTCTTCGTCGGGGCGAAGGGCGACGGCTCCGCGGACGCCTATGCGAACAAGGACGGGAGCGCGGGCGCGCACGTGGCCGCGGGCGTGACCGCCGGGATGGATGCGAACCTCACCGGCAGCACGGAGGTGAGCACGACGGACGAGAAGGGCAACAAGGAAGACCTCTTCGGCGGGTCGGTCACCCTGCACGGCAACGCCGGCCTCGCGGCCGGCTTCCACGGCGGCTTCGACTTCAAGGACGGCAAGCTCAGCACCGACTTCGGCTTCAACTTCACGCCGGGGGTCGGCGGCGGGGTCGACACCAAGTTCAACGCCGACTTCGGGAACATCGCGAAGGAGGGCGGGAAGATCGCGAACGAGCTCGGCAAGGAAGCCGGGGACGCCGGCTACCAGGCGCAGAAGCAGATCGGCGAGACGCTCTCCGGGATCCAGAAGTTCCTGGGCGGCATCCACCTCTTCGGCTGAGTCAGTACACGGACAGGTGGTGGAACTTGAACCCGCCCTCCAGCGCGATCTCCGCCATCGCCTTCTCGGCGTCCGCGCACCACGGCTCGTTCGGGTCGTCGTGGTAGCTCACCGGCGGGGTGAGGCAGCCGCGCTGGTAGATGCGGTCGAGGAGGCGGAACTCGGCGGCGGAGACCGGCGACTCCGCTGCCTGCAGGGCTCGCAGCGCCAGTGAGAGGTCCCGCCGCTTCCCCTGGGCCGCCTTGAGGACTTGCGGGCGCACCCGCTTGGCGTCCGCGGGCTCCAGCGCGGCGACGGTGCGGAAGGCGTGGTCGGCCAGATCGCCCTCCAGCGCGCGCCCCAGCGGCTTCGCGCCGTCGGGCGGGAGCTTGCGGAGGGCGGCCACCGCCTGGAGCGTGGCGATGGGATTGACGGCCTGGGGGCGCGACAGCCTCCGGATCAGCGCCGGCCCGAGCGGCGCGGCGGCCTCGCCGACCTGCGGGAGATCTCGCAGGACGTCGTCGCGCTGGTCGTCGTCGATCGAGGCCATGAGCAGCGCCAGCGCCTCTCCCGGGAGCTTCGGCGCGCGCAGGAGCGCCAGGGCCACCAGCTCGCGCGTGCGCAGCTCCGGAAGGTTCATCAGGGGGAGGAGGAGGCTGTCGTCGGGGGCGGCGCCGGTCGCGAGGAAGAGGCGGAGCAGCGCCTGCTGCGCGGCGGGCGTCGGCGCCTGGGGAGCGGCGGCGCCCAGGAGCTCGTCGGCGCTGCATGCGGCGCGCGCCGCGGGGGTGAGGAGGGTGCCGCGCTGGGGCTTCTGGACGACCGCGGCGACGACCTTCGCGCAGAGTCCCTGGGCATGCCCCAGCGCCGGAAGGAGCTCCGCCGCCAACTCCGCGTTGCTGCGCTGGTTCTGCTGGCAGCGGTCCAACTCCTCGTATTGGCCTTCGCCCAGCGTCCCTTCCGCGGGGTCGTGGAACACGAGGTACACGCAGGGGCCGATGACCCGCTTGTCCTGATCGTCCAGCAGGCGCAGGAGCGCATCCGCCGCGGACGGCGCCAGCGCCCCGCGCGCGGTCTGGTAGCGCAGGAGCACCGCCTGCCGCTGGTAGGGGTTCTCGCTGGAGAGCCATTTCTCCAGTCGGCTCCCGATGGCGGCGTCGACCTTCTCCAGGTCGGCCGTCGCCTCCTCGTACGCCTTCACCTCGGGTGGGGGCTCCGCGGCCATGGCGAACACCAGCACCGCGAGGACCGCGCTCATGCTCGCAGGGTACTGAAATTCACGGCGCCGCGGTCGGGAGCAACCCCGGCAGCCGCACCGTGAACGTGGAGCCCTGCCCCAGCTGCGACTGCACCTCCACCCTCCCGCCGAACGCCCGCACCACCTCTCTCACCACGAACAACCCCAGCCCCAACCCTCCGTAGTCGGACGACGGCGCCGCCCGCTCGAACTTGTTGAAGATGCGATCCAGGTCCTCGGGGGCGATGCCCACCCCGTGGTCCGTCACCGAGAGCACCGCCTCGCCCCCCTCCGCCCGCACCTGCACGAGGACGGTGGTGCCGGGCGCGAACTTGGCCGCGTTGACGCACAGGTTCACCACCACCTGCTCCACCCGGAGCGGGTCCCAGCGGCCGATGACCGGCGCCGGCGCGTGGACCTCCAGCCGGCACCGCTCGCGCTCCATCTCCGGCGCCAGCCGCTGCGCGATGTCGCGCACCGCCGCGGCGAGGTCCATCTCCGACAGGTCGAGGTACAGGCTGCCCCCCGCCGTCGCGGTGACGTCCAGCAGCCGGGCGATCAGCGAGGAGATCCTCGTCACCTGCCGCTCGATGACGCCCAGCTGCGCGGAGGGCGCGCTCTTCTTGAGGATCGCCACCTGCACCGCCAGCGAGGTGAGCGGCGTCCTCAGCTCGTGCGAGGCGACCTGGAGGAACTCGTCGCGCAGCGCCAGGAGCCGCGCCCGCTCCAGCGCATCCACGCACAGGTCGCTCAGCAGCGCGCCCAGCCGGCGGTCCTGCTCGGTGACGCCGCCGGGCCGGTCGAAGCCCAGGCACGCCGCGCCCTCGCGGCCGAGCGGGACGAAGCACCACGCCCCCATCTCGCGCCAGGGGAGGTCCGCCTGGGACGGGAAGCGCGCCACCAGCGCCCGCGCGCCCTCGATCCACTCCACCGCGGCGCCGCACAGCGGGTGCCCGGCGTCCTCGCGGGGGAGGACCTCCGGCCAGCGCTCCGGAACGCCGAACGCCTCCGCCCGGCGGAGCGAGCTGCCCGAGGTGAGGTAGATGGCGGCGTCCACGGCGCCGAGGGACTCGCGGGCGTGTCGGAGGAACGCGGCGGCGACGTCCTGCGCGCTCATGGCCGCCCTCGAGGCTACCCCAGCCAGGAATACGTGACCGTCGCCATCAGCTGATCTGTCACCCCGGCACCGGAAGCCTGGTCGCGCGTGTACACCAGGTCAAAGGTGGAGCCGGTTCGCGGCCGATGGCGAACACGCTAGCCTCCGGCCCGTGTCCTCCGCCCGCTTCGCCCCCGCCGAGGTGGACGTCTCCTACCGCGCGGACGGTTCGGCGGTGCTGCGCTCGCCGCGGCCGCTGGGCGACCACCCGCGCACGCTGCCGGAGGTGCTGGCGCGGTGGGCGAAGGTGGATCCCTCGCGCCCGTTCCTCGCCGAGCGCGCGGATCGCACGGCGCCGGGCGCCCCCGGCTGGCGGACGGTGACGTACGGCGAGGCGCACGCGGCGGCGCGCTCGCTGGGGCAGGCGCTGCTGGACCGCGGCCTGGGGCCCGAGCGGCCGCTGCTCATCCTCTCCGACAACTCGGTGGACCACGCGCTGCTGGCGCTGGGCGCGATGACCGCCGGCGTGCCGGTGGCCCCGGCCTCCGCCGCGTACTCGCTGCAGTCGAAGGACTTCGCCAAGCTCCGCGCCATCGCCTCGCTCCTCGCCCCCGGGCTGGTGTTCGCGGAGACCGCGGCCTACGGGCGGGCGCTGGACGCGCTCGACCTCCCGGTGGCCGGACCGCTCGCCGCGCTGCTCCCGACCAGGCCCGGGCCGGCGCTGGAGGCGGCCGCCGCCGCGGTGGGCCCGGACACGGTGGCCAAGGTGCTCTTCACCTCCGGCTCCACCGGGCACCCCAAGGGCGTCATCAACACCCAGCGGATGCTGTGCGCGAACCAGGCGATGCTCGCCGCCGGCTGGCGCTTCCTCGAAGAGCGCCCGCCGGTGCTGGTGGATTGGCTGCCCTGGAGCCACACCTTCGGCGGCAACCACAACTTCAACCTGGTGCTCTGGCACGGCGGCACGCTCTACGTGGACGACGGCAAGCCCGCGCCCGGGCTGATCGACCGCACCGCCGAGGCGTTCCGCGACGTGGCGTCCACCCTCTACGTCAACGTCCCCCGCGGCTTCGACGCCTTCGCGCCCTTGCTGGAGAAGGACGCCGCCCTGCGCGAGCGCTTCTTCTCCCGGCTGGAGGTGGTGTTCTACGCCGCCGCCGCGCTCTCCCAGCCGGCGTGGGACCGGTGGATGGCCATGGTGCGCGCCAGCGGGCGGGACGTCTCGTTCGTCTCCGCCTGGGGCTCCACCGAGACGTCGCCCCTGGCCACCCAGGTGCACGAGGAGATCGACCGGCCGGGCACCATCGGCCTGCCGCCGCCCGGGGCGGAGGTGAAGCTGGTGCCCAACGCCGGCAAGCTGGAGCTGCGCGTGCGCGGGCCGCACGTCACGCCCGGCTACTGGCGCGCGCCGGAGCTCACCGCCGCCGCCTTCGACGAGGAGGGCTTCTACCGGATCGGCGACGCCGGCCGCTTCGCCGACCCGCGGGACCCGCGGCGCGGGCTGGTCTTCGACGGCCGGCTGGCGGAGGACTTCAAGCTGGGCTCCGGCTCGTGGGTGCGGGTGGGCGCGCTGCGGCTGGCGATCGTCTCCGCGGGCGCGCCGCTGGTGCAGGACGCCGCCATCTGCGGCCACGACCGCGACGAGGTGGGCGCGCTGCTGTTCCTGGACCCCAGGGGCTGCGCCGCGCTGATCGGCGCCGCCGCGCCGCCGCCGCTGCCGGAGCTGGCGCGCCACCCCGAGGTCCGCCGCGCCGTGGCCGAGAAGCTGGCGGCGCACAACGCGCGCGGCGGCGGCGACACGCTCACCGTCCGTCACGCGATCCTTCTCGAGGAGCCGCCCTCCATCGACGCCGGCGAGATCACCGACAAGGGCTACCTCAACCAGCGCGCGGTGCTGGAGCGGCGGGCGGCGCTGGTGGAGCGCCTGTACCGGAGCGGGGAGGCGGAGCCGCTGCGCATTCCCTGAAGTGGGAAGTGAAGTGAACACCGCCGCCCGGGGCGGTTGCGCGGAGATGCGACCGACGTTAGACCGCGCGCCATGCCCCTCGACCACTACGTCACCCTCGGCCGCTCCGGTCTCCGCGTCAGCCCCATGTGCCTGGGGGCGATGACGTTCGGAGAGGACCTCGGCTGGGGCAGCAGCGTGAAGGACTCCGAAGCGATCATCGACGCGTACCTCGCCCGCGGCGGCAACTTCATCGACACCGCCAACGTGTACACGCTGGGGCACTCGGAGCAGATCATCGGCGACCACATCGGCCGCGAATCGTCCAGGCGGGAGAAGGTGGTCATCGCCACCAAGTTCTTCAGCAACCACGTCCCCGGCGACCCCAACGGCGGCGGCGCCGGCGCCAAGGGCCTCTACGGCGCGGTGCACGCCTCCCTCAAGCGCTTGCAGACGGACTACGTCGACCTGCTCTGGATGCACGCCTGGGACTCCAACACGCCCATCGAGGAGACGATGCGCGCGCTGGACGACCTGGTGCGGGCGGGGAAGGTCCGCTACATCGGGTTCTCCGACACGCCGGCCTGGAAGGTGGCGCAGGCGCAGGTGACGGCGCACTTCCGCAGCTGGGCGCCGCTGGTGGCGTTGCAG
The DNA here is from genome assembly GCA_035637895.1 of Myxococcaceae bacterium. GTDB lineage: Bacteria > Myxococcota > Myxococcia > Myxococcales > Myxococcaceae > DASRBA01. The sequence goes on along the minus strand of DASRBA010000316.1, from coordinate 6,063 downwards.
ATCGAATACAACCTCCTGGAGCGCACCGTGGAGGGCGAGCTGATCCCCATGGCGCGCGAGCTGGGCCTGGGCGTGACGCCGTGGTCGCCGCTCAAGGGCGGCGTGCTCACCGGCAAGTACACCCGCGCCAACGCCAACGCCGTGAAGGCGGACCGCGGCGCCTGGGTCACCCGAGCGCTGGGCGACCGCACCTACGACCTGGTGGATGGGCTGATCGCCATGGCCAAGGAGATGGACACCACGCCCTCGCGCGTCGCCATCGCCTGGGTGCAGAGCCGGCCGGGCGTGACCAGCACCATCATCGGAGCGCGGACCATGGACCAGCTGGACCAGAACCTGGCCGCGCTGGACCTCAAGCTCACTGACGCGCAGGTACAGAAGCTGAACGCGCTCACCGAGCCGCAGCTCGGCTTCCCCAACAACTTCTTGAAGATGGCGCCCATGTTCATGCACCCCGGGCTGACGGTGAACGGCGTCACCGCCCCGGCCAACCCCGGGCGCCAGCGCGTCGAGAAGAAGGCCTGACCCGCCCCGGACGCGTGGACACCGCCCCCGCGCGGTGCTGAAGTCGGCGCGGGGAGGGAAACCATGGAATTCATCGAACGCTGGCTGGGCCTCGCGCCGGACGGTGGGAACGGCGCGGTGGAGCTGGCGCTGCTGATGACCTGCGCGTGCGCGGTGGCCGCCGCCGCCGTCTGGCGCCGCCGCCGCGCCGCCGCCGTCCGGGTGACGGTCCGCTCATGAAGCGGGCCCCGCGCGGCAAGGGGAAGCAGGCCGGGGCGAAGAGGGGAGGGGCGAAGAAGGGCGGCGGATTCGTCCACGCGCGCGAGGCGGGTCCGCACGGCTGGCTCAGCCCGCTCCGCGAGGCCTCCTACGCGCGGCTGGTCCCGCGCGAGCTCTCCGAGGTGGAGGCGCCCCTCCCGCCGCCCCCGAAGAAGGAGTCCCCGAAGAAGAAGGAGGAGAAGGCGCCGGAGCCGGACCGCCCGCGCAAGTACCGCAGCCGCCTCCACCCCGAGGCCGGCGAGGAGGTCCTCTCCGAGCCCTCCACCGCCGTCTGGCAGCACCGCCTCTCCGAGTACCACAAGCGCCGCCACTTCGTTCCGCCCGCGCCCGGGCCCACCGCGCCCGCGCCGCGCTGGACGCCGCTGGGGCCGTCGTGTGTGCTGGAGGGGCAGGCGCTGGGACGGCCGGCGATGGGCGGGCGCGTGGCGGGCCTGGCGGTCGCGCCGGGCGGGAAGCTGGTCTACGCGGCCACCGCCAACGGCGGCGTGTTCCGCACCGACGACGGCGGCCAGTCCTGGCGGCCGCTGATGGACGCGTTCGACCTCAACCCCACCAACTACGCGTGCACCAGCCTGGCGTGCGGCGCCATCGCCATCGACCAGAAGGATCCGCGCCGCGTCTACGTGGGCACCGGCGAGGGCGACACCTACGCCATCTTCAGCATGCGGCTGACCAACGCGCTGCCGGCGTACCGGGGCATCGGCCCCATCCGCAGCGACGACGGCGGCCAGACCTGGACGTGCGAGGTGACGGACGGGGGCGGGCCGACGCTGGCGGGCGAGGCGTTCTTCGGCCTGGCGGTGGACCCCAACCAGCGCGACCACGTCATCGCCGCCACCTCCAAGGGCATCTTCCAGCGGAGCGTCCAGCCCGGCGCGGACCCGGTGTGGACGCTGCGGCGCGCGGGCGTCCACTCGTCGGCGGTGGTGACGACGTTCCAGGGCGCGGCGCGGTTCTTCGCGGCGGAGTGGAGCAAGGGCGTGCTGGAGTCGCCGGACGGCGTGCACTGGGCGCCATTGGGCGAAGGGTTCCCGGCCGCCAACGTGGGGCGGATCACCCTCGGCGTGCAGCCGGACAACCCGGACCTCGTCTACGCGGTGGCCTCGGACGGGCACGGCGGGCTGCTCGGGCTGTTCCGCTTCGACCGCAAGGACGGGCGCTGGAAGGCGGTGCAGGGCCTGCCCCACGTGCTCCCGGAGGGCGGCTTCCAGGGCGACTACGACCTCTCCATCGCGGTGGATCCGCAGGACTCGACCTGCCTGTACCTGGGCGGCAGCTTCTACGAGGACAACCAGTACTGGCCGGCCTCCATCTGGCGGCTCCAGCTCGCGCCGTCCGGCGCCGGCTACAAGGCCGCGGCGTCCCCCATCGGCGTCCGCGTCCACGCCGACGTCCACGCGCTTTTGCACACGCCGGGCAACCGGGACGAGCTGTGGGCCTGCTGCGACGGCGGCGTGTTCGTCAACGCGGCGCCGCGCACCACCGACAGGTTCCAGAGCCGCAACAACGGGCTGGCCTGCCTGTGCGCCAACTACTTCGCCCAGGACCCCACCGACCCGGGGACGCTGCTGGTGGGCCTCCAGGACAACGGCACCGCGCGCACCCACGGCGGCTCGCTGTGGAAGCACGTCAACAGCGGCGACGGCGGCTACTGCCTGATCAACTGGGCCAACCCGGACCTGGTGCTCAGCTTCGCCAACGGCGCGGTGTACCGGGCGGAGGACGGCGGGGCCTCCGACGAGTCGTGGGACCAGTTCAACTTCCCGTGGGGGATGATGACCGAGCCCATCGTCGGCACGCCCTACAACCCCAAGAGCCCGGCGGACGCGAACACCGTGGCGCTGGGCGCGGCCCGCGACGTGTACATCTCCACCGACTTCGGCGCGACCTGGCCGAAGAGCCCCACCCTCTCCGTGCCCAGCCAGGGCGGCGTCTTCGCGCTCTCGTTCGCCTCGGCGAAGCGGCTGTTCATCGGCACCTCGGCGGGCGAGGTGTTCCGCGCCGACAAGAGCGGGAGCACCTGGAGGCTGCTCCGGCTGGACAACGTCGCCGCCGGGCACCTGCCCCTGCGCGGCCTGGTGGCGGACCTGGCGGTGGACTGGAGCGACCCCAAGCGGAACCAGGTCTACGTGGCGCTGGGCGGGATGGGCGACTGGCGCCACGTCTGGCACTTCAACGGGACCTCGTGGGCCCCGGCCAGCGGCGTCCAGGGCGGCGCCGGGCTGCTGGACGTGGAGCACAACGCGCTGATCTGCGACCGCGCCGAGCCCGGTCACCTCTACGTGGGCGCGGACATCGGCGTCTGGCACTCGCGGGACAAGGGGCAGACCTGGGAGCCGCTCTCCGCCGGCCTCCCCGACGCGCCGGTGTTCGACCTGCAGATCCACCCCGCGCGGCGGCTGCTCCGCGCCTCCACCCACGGGCGCGGGCTGTTCGAGCTGCCGCTCAACTAGCGCGGCACCGCGGCTTCCAGGTCCTCGGCGAGCGCGGCGTAGAACGCCGGGTCGCCGGGGTGCAGGTACATGTGATTGCCCGGGAAGCTGCGGATGGAGAAGCGCGCGGTGGTGAGCTCGCCCCACGGCTCCAGCGGCTGGGTGACGGTGGAGTCCTGCTCGGCGCGGTAGACGGTGATGGGGAACGGGAGCGGCGGCTCCGGCGCGTACTGGTACTCGCCCACCAGGCGGGAGTCGCCCTGGATGACCGGCGTGAACAGGTCCAGCATCTCCTGGTTGGCGACCACCGCCTCGGGCGCGCCGTACATCCGCAGTTGCCGCACCAGCTCCTCGCCGGCGGCCAGGTGGAGCGTCACGTGGGCGTAGCCGCCCTGGGGCGGCGCGCTGGCGGAGGCGATCAGCATCCGGGGCAGCGGCCGGCCCTCGCGGCGCAGCGCGCGCGCCACCTCGAACGCCACCGCCGCGCCCATGCTGTGCCCGAAGAAGACGAACGGCTCGTCCCCGAAGGGGAGGTTGGCGGCCGCGGCCAGCACCAGCGCCGGCACCGACCGGGGCGCCGGTTCGGAGAAGCGGTTCTCGCGCCCGGGGAGCTGCACCGGCAGCACGTGCACGTCCCTGGGGACCTTCTGGGCCCAGCGCGCGAACGCCGACGCGCCGCCGCCCGCGTGCGAGAAGCAGAACAGCTTCAGCCGGGGCGCGGCCGGCGCGGGCAGCGAGAGGACCCACGAGGCCGGGGCTTTCATCCGCATGCCCTCCATGATGCACTCCCGGACGCGGATGGTGAACGCGCGCGGGGGAACGACGGGATGAGCGACGACCGCGAGGACGCAACCACGTTCCAGGTGGTGGTCAATCACGAGGAGCAGTACTCCCTCTGGCCCGCGGGTCGAGCGCTGCCGCTCGGCTGGAAGCCGGCCGGGAAGACCGGGCCCAAGGAGGAATGCCTGGCGTACATCAAGGAGGTGTGGACGGACATGCGGCCGCTCAGCCTCCGCAAGAAGATGGAGGGACAGGGCTCCTGAGCCTCCTGGACCTCCCCCCCGGCGAGGTGCACGTCCACCTCGCGGACCCGGTGGCGCTGGCGGAGCCGGAGTGGATCCGCCGCTCCCTGGCGATGCTGGAGCCGCCCGAGGTGGAGCAGTACCGGCGGTTCATGTTCGACCAGCACCGGCAGGAGTACCTGGTGACGCGCGCGCTGGCGCGCACCGTGCTCTCGCGCTACGTGCCGCGCGCGCCGGAGGACTGGCGCTTCGTCCGCACCGAGCACGGCCGCCCGCTGATCGCCGGCGCGGAGACGGACCCCCGGACGCGCTGGCTGACGTTCAACCTCTCCAACACCACCGGGCTGGTGGCCTGCGCGGTGGCGCGCGAGCGCGAGCTGGGCGTGGACGTGGAGTGGCTGGACCGGCGCGGGCACGCGCTGGAGGTGGCGGACCGGTTCTTCTCCGCGCCGGAGCTGGAGGAGCTGCGCGCCAGGCCCGAGGCGCTGCAGTTGGACCGGTTCTTCGACTACTGGACGCTGAAGGAGTCGTACATCAAGGCGCTGGGGAAGGGGCTGACGCTGCCGCTGGAGGCGTTCGCGCTGGCGCTGGACGGGAGCGGCGGGCCGATCCGCCTGCGCGTCTGGCCGCCCATCGAGGACGACGCGGCGTCGTGGCAGTTCCACCTCTGCTCGCCGCTGCCGCGGCACCGGCTGGCGGTGGCGGTGCGGCGCGGCGCGGGACCTCCGCTCACCGTCTCCCTGCGCTGGGCGACGCCGTGAGACCGGGGCGACGCGATGCCGGAGCAAGCCATCCAGGAGCGGGCGAGGAAGCTGCAGCGGAGGCTGTACGGCCGGCCGGTCAGAGGTTGACCAGGCTACTCTGGAACGACTTCAGGTCGCCGATGAGGTTCGCCCCGCCGACGATCACCTTGGCCGTCCCCAGCACGACGCCCAGCGGGCCGGTGACGCTGTTGAGCCCGGGCACCACGCCCGCCACGTCCAGGCCCACCTGCGCGGCGGCGAGCGCGATGTCGAGGTTGTTGCGCGGCTCGGCGCGGATGGCCTGGTAGAGGTCCGCCGCGTCGCCCACCGCGGCGCCGGCGTTGACCAGGTTGCCCAGCAGCGGGATCGACTTCAGGCCCGCCTTGGCGCCCAGCTTGACGGCCTCCTCGGTGATCTTGGTCTTCACCGACGGCGGCAGCGCGTCCACGAAGCGGCCGAAGACGCGGGTGAGGTTCTCGATGCCCTGCTTGCCGAACGGCAGCTCCTGGCCGGCGACCTTGAAGTGCTCGCCCTCGCCGAGGAGCTTGGTGCCGGCGCCGGCCACCGCGCTCGCGGCGTCGCCCAGCTTCCCGTTCGCCAGCGCCGAGGCGGCGTCCAGCAGCTCGTTCACCGCGCCGGACTTCACGAACGACTGGTTGAGCTGCTTGTCCTGGAAGAGCTTGCCCAGGCTGCCGGGGAGCTTGCCCAGCGAGTCGAGGAAGCCCGAGGCGACCTCCGGCGAGGCGGAGGCGATGGCCTTGCCCGCCGAGGCCAGGTTGGTCACCAGGTCGCCCACGTTGCCGCTCTTGAGCGCGTTGAACGCCCCGGAGAGCGACCGCTGCACGGCGGGGTTGTCGATGAGCCCGGCGGCGCCGACCACCGCCTCCTTCAGCCAGGGCGGCGCGTGGGCGCGGTCCGCCAGCGTGCCGGCGATGCGGCCGCGCAGCTCCGGCGGGAGGTCCTTGGCGGCCTTGCCCAGGGCGGAGAACGCGTCGCCGTAGTGCCCGGCGCGCGCGGCCTCCTCGGCGCCGAGGAGATCGCCGAGGCTGGCGCCCACCGCCTTCAGGTCCTTGGCGTCCTTGA